>NZ_QTPO01000036.1 GCF_003853645.1 Burkholderia sp. Bp9143
CGCCATCGCGCTCCCCGCGGTCGACCTCGTCGCGTTTGACCCAATCCAGCAGCGTCTGCGGCGTACAGCCGATCATCGGCGCAATCGATTCGACCGCTGCCCACATCGACGGGTGTTCGCTACGCTGTTCGCGTACCAGACGCACTGCGCGCTCCCGCACTTCCGGGGAAAATTTGCTTGCCTTCTTGTTCATGACTCGATTCTCTCAAGAATACGAGCCTCCACAAAATCCGGTGCGGTTCAACTGGTGCCCGGAACGCTGGACCGGGCGACGATCAATGAGCAGCTCGCGGCGCTCAAGAAGGCGATCTTCGAGCGCGCGCTGGGCGGCGAACTGACCCACCACCTCGGCTACGAGAAGGGCGAAGCCAAGCCGGCCGGCAGCACGAACTACCGCAACGGCACGAGCCGCAAGCGCATCGCGACCGACGATGACCTGCTCGACGTCGAGATTCCGCGCGACCGCGAAGGCACCTTCGATCCGGTGTTGATCGCCAAGGGCGAGCGACGCTTTACCGGGTTCGACGACAAGATCATCGCGATGTACGCCCGCGGCATGAGCGTGCGGGAGATTCAGGGCTTCCTGCTCGAGATGTACGGCATCGAGGTGTCGCCGGACTTCATCAGCACGGTCACCGATGCCGTGATCGACGAAGTACGTGAATGGCAGCAGCGGCCGCTGGAGTCGATGTATCCGGTCGTGTTCTTCGACGCCTTGCGCGTGAAGATCCGTGACGAAGGCGTGGTGCGCAACAAGGCGATCTATCTGGCGCTGGGCGTGCGCCGCGACGGCACACGGGACGTGCTGGGCCTCTGGATCGAGCAAACCGAAGGCGCGAAGTTCTGGCTGCGAGTCGTCAACGACCTGAAGCTGCGCGGCGTGCAGGACATTCTGATTGCCGTGGTCGACGGACTGAAGGGCTTCCCGGAAGCGATCAACACTGTGTTCCCGGAAACGACCGTCCAGACCTGCATCGTGCATCTGATCCGGAACTCGCTGGACTTCGTGAGCTGGAAAGATCGCAAGACGGCTGCCGCCGCGCTCAAGGAGGTGTACCGGGCGCCGACGGCTGAAGCGGCCGCCGTGGCGCTGGACGCGTTCGACGCCGGCCCATGGGGCACGAAATACCCACCAATCGCCGCGCTCTGGCGTCGGGCTTGGGAGCAGGTGATTCCGTTCTACGCGTTTGCGCCGGACATCCGGAAGATCATCTACACCACGAACGCCATTGAGTCGCTGCACATGCAGCTTCGGAAGATCATCAAGGCACGCGGCCACTTCCCGTCGGACGAAGCCGCACTCAAGCTGATCTGGTTGGCCCTGCGCAACGTCATTGCCAAGTGGACCGGCTCCCGGCACGATTGGAAAAGTGCGATGACGCAGTTTGCGCTGCTTTACCCGGAGCGATTCAACGTCGAGGTCTGAGTCTTAACCCGCCTCACACACGAAATTCCGGATACCTCCGATCTGCTTGATCGCGCAAAAAATGTCAGTTGCAGTCCTTAGCGCTCCACGATACCTGCACATTTAGGAGGATCCGTCATTTGGGACTGCATGAACAAGCGGCCCAATACACCTCGACTGACAGGATTCCAGGGACGCCGGTAACACCAAGAGGACCACGCAATCGTCAGCTATTTTCCGAGTCGGAGACAATCTGCAACACTCTCATCAGTTGCTCATCCCTCGCGCCCGCTCTTCCTGCGTCTATATCGATCGATATGTTTTCACACGAGCAATGTAAGTTGTCGTCAGGTTGAGACAGAAGGATGCCCCAGCATTTTGAGCATTGGTAAAAAATCGTCTGCGAAGCGGGCAATGATTCGCCCGCCACATGATTCAGATCGATGATTACAAATCTTTTTTTAGGCATATCAAAATCAACCGGACGGACCGTGCGCCCCTAAAGCGTGAGCGACCCAAAAATTCGAATCCCCCGAACATCCATCGATCTTTCAAAAAACAATGGATCGATCCAGTCAACCGGCTTTGTCGCGCATTGATGGACGTTTATCCCTCCCGCTTGCCTGATTACGTCACTGCTGACAATTCTGCGGCCACTCGGATCATCAGTACCGACGCTCGTCATAGCGCAGCGTTGCGTCAAGCGTTCACCCGTCTTGCCAGTTCAAACTCGGGTCTGGTTTAGCAAATTGGCAGAAATACAAGGCCGCCTGTATTACTGCTGCTTTGTCTACACATTGTCTTAGCGGATAACTGCCGCGCTGCCCACCAACCACCAAATCAACGCATTCGTGCTCAGACTTGTCTGGGTCTGTCAGCGTAAAAAAGGTGTCGTCCGTATCAATCGCTAAAAATGCCACATATTGATTGCCATCGCCGCCGCCAACCGAAAACGTCGCCTCATCACTCATTAAAAACGCAATCGACGTACGGTCCTTACCATTCAGTTTCTCCACCGCTGATATGACTTGTGCGGCGTCGCCATACACCTGCTCAGTCACTTCCGAGCGGCTACCGATATACCTTTCTTCGATAATTTTTACTACTTGCATTTCAAGCTCACTTGGTCGGTGTGTACACTTGGGTTCCGCTGGGCGAATGCACGGTGATTGGACAACCCAAATTTCGAGCTAGTGACCTAAGTCCCCCCGCTCCCGGAATTCCGCACGCACGGCAAGGATCACGGTCCACCCACATTTCAGCGTGCGACGCCTTTCCGGCCATACCTGCGTTTACAGCCTTTTGCACTGCCTCAGCCTCTGCGTGAGTCTTTGTCTGAGCATTGACGCGATCCAAGGTGATCGGGGTTTTGGGATTTTGGTCGCTTGAATTGATTCCCTCAAAGCTTTGTCCGTTTACCCTCAGCAAAGACAGCGTAGACGTGTCTCCTTCAGAGCCTGCAGCTGGTAGTCCCAGTGACTGCCGACGCGCAGCCAACGAGCCGAAACCATCACATGGGGAACCTTCAAGTCCCAAGGGGTCAATCCATCCAGTCGGGTTCGCGACATATGCATAGACGTTGATTCCGCCGACGAGTCCGATTGGATCTTTTGATACGAACCGACCACTCTGCGCATCATAGTATCTATGGCGGTTATAGTGCAGCCCGGTTTCCTCATCGACCCGCTGCCCCTGGAACCGCAGCGAATTCCTCACCTCGATTCCCGCCACCGTCGACGCTCGCGCGATCACCTCACGCGCTTCACCCCACGCTTTGTACGACGCTTCCCACACGATGTCGCCATCGTCATCAGTCAGCAACTGCGGCGTACCGATCTGGTCACAGTGGTAATAGAAGAGCTTGGCATCCGCCCGACGCTCCGGCATCTTTTGCAGCGGATCTTCCTCCGGCACATAGCGGTCGGTACTCTTCCATTCCGGCGTCGCGATTCCCTCGACTGGCCCCGCCACGTACTGCGCCAGCGGCACGAACGTCCCCGGCTCGTAGATATAGTGCGTACCACGCTCGCCATCGCTCTCATACGCCAGCGTGTCACCATCCCACCCGAACACCGTCCGCTCGCCGTTCACCTCCTTGGCGATCCGTCGACCGAAAGCGTCATAGAAATACCGCGACCGACTCTGCCGCGACGTCTCGGCAACCCGCGCAAACAGCAAGCGATTGAACTCGTCCCACTCGTATTCCTGCTCACCCGCCGGCGTACGCTTGCGCACCAGATTCCCGCGTGCGTCGTATTCGAAGTGCATTCCCGCATACGCCTTCAGCAGGTTGCCCAGCACCTTCGGCACTTCAACCGGCAACGTGCTTGTCGGCCGCACAGGACTCGGACGTGATGCAGGCGTCTCGGTGGTTCGCACCGGATCGATGATGTTGCTCGCCGGATCGAACGCAAACCGTTCCTTCGCAACCGGACTGATCGCCTCGATCAACCGCCCGACCGGATCGTATCGATAGTCGGTCCCACCCTTGCGACTATCCTCGATCCGCGACAACTGCCCCGCCGCATCATAGCGATACCGCCGCTCGGCGAGCGGCGCGGGCGAAGTCGACCGCTGAATCGTCTGTTGCAGCACGCGTCCCACCGGATCGTAGTGCGTGCGCTGCCCGACCTTGCTCGACAGCACGCGTACCGTCTCGCGATGAAGGTCATCACGCTCGAACTGCACACGCTCCTCGCCATCGAGCAGCATCCCGTGCACATGCCCCGAGCCGTACATCAACCAGTCGACCGCATGGCCGTCCGGACGCACGGTGCGTCGCCGGTTGCCAAGTTCGTCGTACTCGTGATGCCACACGTAGCTGCGCCGTTCGCCAAACAGATCGTACGCGTGATGTTCACGCACCAGATTGCCGACCGGATCGAAGAAGAACTGCACGCGGCTGTATCGGTTCACAGCATCGATCAGCCTGCCGCTCGGATCGTAGGCAAACCGTTCCTCGCTTTCCCCTGTGACACACGTCATCAGACGACCGTTCAAATCGGCGTCGATCGATGTCACGCACCCGACCTCATCAATCGAAACGAGGCAGCCGATCTCCCTGTCTTGTCCGACGAGACTGGTCCTGCGGCAACAATTTCAGCCCCAACCACCAATAACACCAAGGGCCGCTCGCGCGGCCCTTTTTTCCTACACCGATGACTCAAAATACCAAATCAAGAAATCGTTAAATGTAGCCCAGCGGGCCGGGACCTTCCATTTTAGAAAATAATTTAGAACCGAAATATCGAGATCATAGACGGCGCCATCGTCCTTGCCGTACAGGTACATCCCCTCGCTTTCATCCGATGTTAAAGCCAAATACTGTTCCGGAATACCGTAGCGATCCCTAACATACTCCGTTTGGTCTGGAATTGCGGGAATAGATGGGCCCTCGATATCAAGCAACTCAGCAACAGGTCGCGGACTTATAAAGCCCCCCTGATACTTGAGGTAGAATTGTCCGAAATCAGTATCTGACGCAACACCCAGATCCTGAAGTGCCCTCATGGCTGTTTTTGGATCATCCCTAGCGATGTCACCAGTAGACCCAGCCAGATACTGCTCGACTGTTGATGGGATCACAGTTTGCGCCCTTCGCTTTTTTGTAATACTCGCCCTACCGCACGATCTCTCCTGAATTTCCGCCAATCAATGCCAAAGATATCGCGACCGACGGGGCAGTGAGGATTTTACAATTTTCATACGAAAGCAATTATTGCGATCTGCACCACTGCAACTTCATTTGCGCCGACTTTTAATTCTAAGACGGGGGGTTACCGTTCGACTTACATTGCCGATGCGGATTAGTGCGACTCCGCCTCACAAGGATGATCTCGTTAGCAGCATTATTCGTATTGCTCGAGTTCCCGTCTGATCAGTTTTTCGAGATCCATGGGCAACATGAGTGTTCCGTGATCACTCGGCGCCGCGAAGACAGCACAAGTTCGCTGATCATTCGCCATCCCCGGCAGCCATCGCTCTAGAAAATCATCTAGAGGAATCGCCTTTGGACGAAATCCCTGCCATTCATCAGTCGCGCATAACTTTGCGAACTCCTCCTCAGGCCAGAAAGGCACCACTGTCGCTGCACCGGTGCGGGCAGTGGCCCATCCCTTATCAAAGAGGCTCCAGACAACTTCAAAATCAGCGACCTTGCGGACGAAATATTCGCATCGAGACTGTGCATCGAGTCGCAGCACGTTCTCTATCTTCTTCAGATGTGCCGTCATCGATTCTCACGTGAGCCATTGATGCAACGATGATAGATACTGCAGACCAATTTCTGCGACCTAACCCGTAGCCGACGGCATCGTGCCCCCAGCATCTTCCGATACATTACTTAGTGCAGTCGTAGAGGAACTGATGCGAGCGACTCACATTCGAGTGCCCGGTCGCCACTGACGCCCCCGTGTTGCAAGCACGCGTCCTCATATGCAACATACTCACCATCAGATTGCGAAGCGAGCAACGCGTCGATCTTTCCGAAATCAGCATCGGAAGGAATATCAACCGCGAAGAGGGAAAGCCCAGAAGTGACGGAACATTGTGCTCCGAGCGACTTCAGATCGGAAATGATCGATGCTTTGGTGTCGGGGTCCTCGGCAAAAACTCGCAGCGTTGAATGTCCTCCCCGAGCAACCACCGATGTTGCAAACAGTTCACCATCGACATCCTCAACCGCTACCGTGTCCCCTTTACTCACGCCACAGACGTAATACGGCACATTGTCGATAACACAAGATAAATCATCCGAAAATATCCCCCAGAGAGATTCATATTCCATCGGAGGATATCCATCCTCGTCCTTCTTCAATCGAAAAATAATCTTCCTAAGCTCTTGCATATTTCGTCCTTAATTGTCACACGGCGTACGTCCCAAACGATTAAGTCGCTTGAAATTATCCTTGATTCTATCCCACAACCGTCTATTACACTTGCGGCACAGAACCTGCGTATTCGCTTCATCATTTGCTCCGCCTAGGACGTCCGGCTCAATATGATCAAATTGGCGCTCATTTGTTGGCGGCGTGACCCCTCGTTGACTCTTCTGTCCTGGAACAACTTCAACCCCGCAGCATTCACAGGTTTCTTTCCCGAAGAATTCCTGATTCTCTTTCGCGACCTTGTCCTTAACGGATTTCGGAATGCGAGCCAAGCCAAGGGGGTCAATCCACTCGATTGGATTCGGAGCGTATTGGTAGACGTTGACGCCCCCATTAAGCCCGATGGGATCCTCGGAGGTAAATCGCCCGGTTACTGGATCGTAATATCGATATCGGTTATAAGCGAGCCCGGTTTCATCATCAACCTGCTGTCCCTGGAATCGCAGCGGATTCCTCGCCACGATCCCCGCCGCCTTCGACGCTCGCGCGATCACCTCCCGATCTTCACCTAACGCCTTGTACGATGCTTCCCACACGACTTCGCCATCGTCATCCGTCAGCAACTGCGGTGTACCGATCTGGTCGCAGTGGTAATAGAACAGCGCCGCGTCGCCCCGCCGCTCCGGCATCTTCTGCAGCGGATCCTCCTCCGGCACGTAGCGATCCGTACTCTTCCATTCCGGCGTCGAGAACCCCTCGACCGGTTCCGCCACATACTGCGCCAGCGGCACGAACGTTCCCGGCTCGTAGATATAGTGCGTGCCACGCTCGCCATCGCTCTCGTACGCCAGCGTGTCGCCATCCCACCCGAACACCGTCCGCTCGCCGTTCACCTCCTTAGCGATCCGTCGACCAAAAGCGTCATAGAAATACCGCGACTGGCTCTGCCGCGACGTCTCCGCAACTCGCGCGGACAGCAAGCGATTGAACTCGTCCCACTCATATTCCTGCTCACCCGCCGGCGTACGCTTGCGCACCAGATTCCCGCGTGCGTCGTACTCAAAGTGCATCCCCGCGTACGCCTTCAGCAGGTTGCCCAGCACCTTCGGCACCTCAACCGGCAACGTGCTTTCCGGCCGCACCGGGCTCGGACGCGACGCGGGCGTCTCCGCAGTGCGCACCGGATCGATGATATTGCTCGCCGGATCGAACGCAAACCGTTCCTTCGCGACAGGACTGATCGCCTCGATCAGTCGTCCGACCGGATCGTACCGATAGTCGGTCCCGCCCTTGCGGCTGTCCTCGATCCGCGACAACTGCCCCGCCGCGTCATACCGATACCGCCGTTCGGCAAGCGGCGCGGGCGACGTCGATCGCTGAATCGTCTGCTGTAGCACGCGTCCTGCCGGATCGTAGTGCGTGCGCTGCCCGACCTTGCTCGACAGCACGCGTACCGTCTCGCGATGAAGGTCGTCGCGCTCGAACTGCACACGCTCCTCGCCATCGAGCAGCATCCCGTGCACATGCCCGGAGCCGTATATCAACCAGTCGACCGCATGGCCGTCCGGCCGCACGGTGCGTCGCCGATTGCCGAGTTCGTCGTATTCGTGATGCCACACGTAGCTGCGCCGTTCGCCGAACAAATCGTAGGCGTGATGTTCACGCACGAGATTGCCGACTGGATCGAAGAAGAACTGCACACGGCTGTATCGGTTCACGGCGTCGATCAACCGACCGCTCGGGTCGTAGGCAAACCGCTCCTCGCTCTCCCCCGCGACACGCTTCATCAGACGGCCGTTCGCGTCGACGTCAATCGATGTCACGCAACCTGCATCGTCAACCGAAACAAGGCTGCCGCTGTCCTTGTCATACTGATAGCTTGTCGACTTGCCGTCGAAGCCGATTTCCTCGATCAGCCGCCCTGCCGGATCGTAGCGGAACTGGTACGTCGCAAAGTTCGCATCGGTCAACGCGGTCAAGCGACCGAGACGGTCATAGCGATACGCAAGCGTCTGTCCGAGTGCATCCGCTCGGCTCGAAATGCGGCCAACCGCGTCATAGCCGTATCGTGTCGATCGATTGAGTTGATCGGTATGCCGCAACAAGCGACCTTCTGCGTCGTATTGCACCTGCTCGACACCGGCCGGCGACCGAATCTCCGTCAATTGGCCGTTCAGACCATAGCCATAGGCGACTATGCCTCCCGAAGCGTCCTTTGCCTCGATCACGCGCCCGATTTCGTCGTAGCGCCACTCAGTCTTCTTTCCGGAGCAGTCCGTATAGCTCGTGAACTGCCCGGCGTCGTTGTATTCGAGCGCCTTCGAGCCACCCTTCGCATCGGTGATCTGCGTCGGCAACCCCTTGTCGTTATAGCTGTACTTCGTCGCATGCTCGAGCGGATCGATTTCCTCGACGAGGTTGCCCGCATCGTCGTACTTGCGCTCCCATGCATGGCCATTCGGATCGACGAGCCGGATCATCTGATCCTTGTCGTCGTATGCCATCTCGACGACGCTGCCGTCCGGACGCTCGTGCCACGTCCGATTGCCGCGTGCGTCGTAACGCATCTGTTCAATGCTGCCGTCCTGCAGAATATGCAGCGTCAGATTGTTGTGCTCGTCGCGCCGGAACCACTCCTCGCTTCCGTCCGGATAGGCGATTCGATAAACGTACCCTTTGATGTTGAAGTAATAGCGCGTCATCTGACCAAGCGCATCGGTCACATAGGTGAGACGGATATTCGGATGCCACGCAAGACGGATGTCGAGACTGCCGTCGTCCGCATACTCGCGCACGCATTTCGCGTTCGCGTTGTCGTCAGCGTCCGCGCCATCCCATTCAAGCGTCATCCCGCGGCCAGTGCGATCGGTATAGCGCGTCACGAGATGTCGGTTGTACTGATAGTTCCACGCGTTGCCGTGCCGGTCGGTTGCCCGGACGAGATCGCCCGCTTCGTCATAGGCGTAACTCGCTAGCGTACGGCGCTTGCCATCCTCGAGCACCTGCTCGATCAGTACGATTCGCCCTTGTTTGTCGTGCTCGAACGACAGCACGTTGCCGCTCGCATCGATCAAGCGTGCCACGCGGTCGAGCGCGTCGTAATCGAGCGTGATCGTGTTGCCCGCGCGATCTTTCTGCATCGCCAGCCGGAACGCATTGCCGCGCCGCTCATACACGTGAAGCTGATCGTGGCCGTATGCAATCGTGACCCACGTCTCGTCAAGACGCGACAGCGTCAGATTTTCCGAGAGATCGGCATATACACCTCCGACTGCAAGCGCTTGATATTCGATGCTGCGCCCGCTGGCGTCGCGGAAGAACCATGTGTCGCCTTCGGCATCGATGCGCGTCGTGTACGGCGTGAGCCACCGCGCGCCGTGTTCGCCGTTGTCATATGCAGACAAGCGTGACCGATACGTACGCGCCCAGACGAGCGGCAATGCACCGTGCAGTTCGAAGTCCGTATGTGTGAAGGTCTCATCGCCGAAAGCAAAATCGATCGACCCAGTCGACGCACCGATCTGGCACCCCTTGCAAGGACTCTGGCCGGCGCCCTCCGCACGCGCCTGCTGTCCTGTCGCCCCCACCGGCTCCTGCGGACGATCATGCTGTGCCCGCCCCTTACCGCCGGGCGGCACGTCGGCGGTCTTTTCACGAAGCTTCCCGCGCGCGCGCACCCTTGCCACGGCCTCGATCACTTGCGCGATCAGCCACAGCATCTTGCCTTCCTCGCTGCCATTCAGATCACGGATCGCGTTCGCGACTTTCGGAGCCTCGGCCTTCAGGAATGCGACGATATCGCGGAACGGTTGCAGCCACGAATCCGGAGCGAGCTTCGCAGCAGTCCCCATCGTCGCGTTCCCGGCTTCCTTCCCCAACGCGATCGAGCCTTCGTAACCGTACTCGATCGCGTCAACCACCAGCATCGGGTTGTACCAGGACCGCTTGTCCATCTTCTGAGCGATCTTCGCAGTTCGTCGTACATTCGCGCTGCTGTCGAAAATTTGCCCTTTGAGGGCAAGCTCCAGCCCGGTAGCAATACCGACCATCAACTCCTGCGCCTTGTGCGCGCAGTCGTTCAGCAATTCGACAAGAACGTCCTGCAGGGTCTTCAGGAAGTTTTCGATTTCAGTCGCGGCCGCGGCGTTGACATGCGTGACGAGCACCGAAATGAGCGCCGCGCCGAGATTGCCGCGAGACACCAGCAACTGATTGCGCACGAGCGCCAGCAGCGGCCGCGCCGACAGTCGAAACGATGCCAGCGGCGGCGGAACCGGAATGACGCCGATCAGGTTGATCGCAAGCCCAAGATAATCGAGCAGGTTGGCGTGGCGCTTCTCGACGATCATCACGATGTCGCAAACCGCGTCGTAAAACGCCATCAGGTTGCCGATGATCGGCACCGCGCTTGCGAAGGTTTTGAGATCCTCGAACGAAATGTGATTGCCGCTGATCTTGAGCAACCACTTATTGAAACGGTCGCCCCCCGCCGCCACATCTTTCGGCGAAATATCGCTGAGCCAGGAAACGGCCTGTTCCTTCTCGGCGCCCGGTGGAAGTTGTTGTGCCATGTCGTTCTTCGTTCAAATCGTTTTTTCAAGACGGCTGATAAGCCGCCCTCTCAGGATTTCAGCGGTCCGCCGAACCCGCTCGTCGGCAGCTTCATGCCGGTCGCACCGGCAGCGGATGCCACCGTCGTAGCGCCCTTGCCGGCGATCCCGGCGACACCTGGTAGCGCGCCCTGCACTGCACCGGACGCCGCATTCGCAACCGGCGTGGCCAGCGCCGCGAGCCCGCCCTGGCGCGCCGCCTGAACCATCCCGGCCACCTGCTTCGCAGCACTGCCCAGGCTCGAAGCCGTCTGTAGCGCAGAAACAGCGCCTGCCCCACCCAGCGCACTTGCCGCAGCCGGCAACGCAGAACTGGCCAGTCCGCCTAACGCAGCGCTGGCCCCACCTCCGCTCGCAAGCCCCATCGCAGCCGTCGTCGCCGCAGGTGCCATCCCCTTCAACTGGCTCGCGAGCTGCTCCGTCGCTGCGGCCTGCGCCGCCTGCGGCGACGGCTCAACCGGCTCGACTGGCCACTGCGCCTGCTTAAAGTAATTTGCCGGCTGATCCGACTCGCGCGGGTCCTTCCCGAACTCGACTCGCACCGCCCCCGGCGGCAAACCACTCACAACCGTATAGCCACTGTTGTCGAGCGCGCCCTTCTTCAGCACGGCGCCATTCACGTCTCTCACCGTGAACAGCCCGCCCTTCACCGCCTCGCCGTTCACATACTTGTGAAACAACTCCAACTGTCCCGGCTGATCCGGCCGCGGGCTCGGCAACGGATACCCCATGCTCGCCGGGCCCGCGAACGTATGGGACGCACCCTTCACGTCCACCGCGCCAGGCGTATGAATCTCGATATTGCCGCCCTGGATGCGGATATAGCCGCCGCCGCTCGTCAGCAAAATCCCCTGATCGGCCGCGATCTCGATCCGATCAGTCGCCGACACGACCTTCACCGCCTTCTGCGCAGTGACTTCGACGTTGTCCGACTGCGCCTGAATCTCGACCTTGCCCTTGCCGGCGAACAGCTTCATCCCCGCGTTCTGCACGAACAGGCTCAGTTTCTGCCCGATGCTGCCGATCAGCGACTTGCCCGTCGCGACATGCACGCTCTGCCCGCTCGCGACGTTCACGTGATCGTTCGCGACCATGTGCAGCGACTGCTGCGTCGACATCCCGATCCCGGACGGGCTGCCGAACAGCATCACCGGTTCCTTGAACGCATTCGCGCTGCCCGTGCCGCCGCCTGCCGTGCGTCCGCCGGATGCGTTGCCCGACGCGCTGTCCTGCGTCGCGTCGGTGAACGCGCGCATCGTGTCGTGCGCATCCTTCAGGCTTTCCGCCTGATGCTGCTCGCTCACGCCCGACATCGCCTCGATCAGGCTCTCGCCCGTCACGAGCTGCTGCTGCGCTTCCTTCACGTCGAGCGGCTGGCTGTTCGGCACCTTCGGATGCGTGGTGACGTACAGGCCCTGACTCGCCCGCACCGCGCCATACGCGTCCGAACGCAAATCGAAGCCACTTCCCAAATACGACCCGCGCGAATTTCCGTTCTGGTCGATGATGTAGCCGAGATGCAGCAGGCTGTTTGCGCTGCTGCTCATCAGCTGCACGCGGTTCTGCCCGGTCGCGTCGTCCATCACGAGATGGTTGTAGCCGCTGCCCGAATACTCTTTCGACCGATAACCGGAGAGAATCCCGTCGCTATGCCATTGCGGCTGATTCGCGCCGTTGTACACGCGCCCGACGGCCAACGGCCGGTCGCAATCGCCGCCGACGTAGTCGATCAGCACTTCCTCGCCGATCCGCGGCACATGCACGCCGCCGTAGCCGCCACCAGTATCCGACTGCACGACGCGCACCCAGCACGACGCGTTCTCGTTGCCCGGGTTCAGACGATCCCACACGAACTGCACACGAATCCGGTTCAACTCGTCGGTATAGACTTCCTCGCCCTGCGGCCCGACGACGAGCGCCGTCTCGAGGTGCATCTTCGGCTTCTCGTGTTCGAACGGGCTGCGATACGGCACGTTCACGCGCTGCGCCTCGACCTCGACAAGGTAGAAGCCGACCGAGCCGTCGTCATGCGGCACGCGAAATGCGGGATCGGCACCATAGCCCTCCTGCGCTTGCGTCAACGCATCGCGCAGGCTGTACGGAAAGTCCGCGCTGCTGCTCGCCACAGGCAGGTTGTTCTCGATCCACCACTCGACGCCGATCGCCGCGAACTCGCGCTGGTCGGCCGGATCGCGGTCATGTTCGGGATGATCCGACAGCGTGAAGCGCCGGCCGGCATCGATCGTGCGCACGCCGCCCGCGCCATGAAAGCGCTTCGCCTGCGACTCCCACTCCTCCATCCGCACCTTCGTCAGATGGTCGCCGCGCGTCTGGTCCAGATACGTATACGCACCGGTGTACTCGTAGACCTCGAGCTGATCGGGCAATTCCCCCTGGCCGCCCATCGTCGGCAGCGTCGTGCCCTTCGGGTTCGACGGTTGGGACGGATTCTTGTAGTCGAACGTGCGCGTCGTGCGGGTCACGCTCTGCAGCGTGCGCGAGCCCGACCATTGCGTAAACGCGTCGGCTTCGCTCGCCGCGCCGCCGCGATAGAAGCGCACGGTTTCCGGCGACAGCGGCGCGAACGCCTGCAAGTTGTCGGTGATCACGAGCGTATGCGACTTGCCGTCGTCGGCCTGCTGCCAGATGCTGTAGAGGCCTTCGCTCTCCATCAGCCGATGCACGAAATGCCAGTCGGTATCGTGCTGACGCGTGTACGAACGGTTCGGCAGCGGCTGCGACAGCGCGAAGCGGAAATGCCCCTGCGCCTGCGGATGCTGATTCAGCACATCGCTGATGATCTGGTCGACGGTCGTGTCGTTCCAGAGCCGCTGGTCGCGACGAAACTTCAGGAAATGGGTGAAATCGGCGAACGTGAGCTGATAGGTCGTGAGACCGCCGTCGGCGCCGAGGCGGCGCGCGGTGTGCACGTACCCGTTGATCGGCCGGTAGCTGCGATCGCCCTGCTGGATCCACAACGTGACCGGCTGCGCGATCAGCTTTTTGAGTTCCAGATCGCTATCGGTCGACAGCACGTCGAGCGTGAATTCGTACGCGCGCCCGATGCGCGAGCGGCCGACCGCCCGCTGCACGGTCAGCACGTTGGCGCCCAACGGCGTATCGAGCTTCAGCAGCCTGTCCTGCTGAAGCAACCCGCCGCGCAATGCGGCAACAGTGTTCTGCATGTTCATGGCAACGGCCTTTTCTTCTTTTGACGCGCCCTCGGATGGCGCGTTGAGCGATTTCGCTCGCGCGATTTTACAGACAAATTACTGCGCGAATCGGAAAAATGACCTGATTTAAAAGAGTATTTTTAAGCGTATTCCGAATAGGCCGGGAGAACGGTTCGAACGCCTGTTCGGCACGTAGAAGCCACGCCGTCACGCTGCACGGCTCACCCTTCGCCGGCTGAAATCGCTTGCAATCAGGGCCAATTCGACTTCCGGCGCGGCCCGGTTGCGAGTAGTGTCTACGTGCCCGTATTCCGGCCCAGCCCGGCACATCGATGCCCGGCGCTCGATTACCACACTGAACACTGGAGATCTGCGATGAAACGTTCGAAGTTCCTGCTGTCGGGCCTGCTGCTCGCGTCGGCCCTCGGTTTCACGGCCGTCGCCGCGCACGCGGACGACCTGCTCGACTCGGTAAAGAAAGCCGGCGTGCTGCGCGTCGGCCTCGAAGGCACGTATCCGCCGTTCAACTCGCGCGGCACGTCGGGTCAGCTCGAGGGCTTCGACGTCGATGTCGCGAACGCGGTCGCCGGCAAGCTCGGCGTGAAGACGCAGTTCATCCCGACCGAATGGAGCGGCATCATCGCGGGGCTGCAGGCCGGCAAGTTCGACGTGATCGTCAACCAGGTCACGATCACGCCGCAGCGCAAGGAAGTGCTCGACTTCAGCGAGCCGTACACGTACTCGGCCGCGCAGCTGATCCAGCGCAAGGACGACACGCGCAACTTCAAGTCGCTCGAAGAATTCAAGGGCAAGAAGCTCGGCGTGACGCTCGGCACCAACTACGACCAGATGGCGCGCAGCGTGCCGGGCATCGAGGTACAGACTTATCCGGGCGCGCCGGAGAAGCTTCGCGACCTCGCCGCAGGCCGGATCGAGGCGACGCTCGACGACCGCCTGATGCTGCCGTACATGATCAAGACGTCGAACCTGCCGCTGCGCTCGGGCGCGGTGCTGAACGGCGGCAAGCAGGAGATGGCGATCCCGTTCCGCAAGGGCAATCCGAAGTTCGAGAAGGCGATCAACGACGCGCTGGATTCCCTGCGCAAGGAAGGCACGTTGAAGAAGATCTCGATGCACTGGTTCGGCAGCGACGTGACGGTGCCGGTCGCGCAGTAAGCGGTTCGCCGCGCTTTCATCGCGTCACGTCCTTCGCCGCGGCGAAGGCGTGACGCGCCTCTTCAGTTCTGTTCCCTTCCCCTCAAGCCGCTTCGTCAAAGCGCGCAAGCAGCATCTGGCCGATCGGCGTCAGCGCCGGACGCGCGGCCACCGCATTCACGCGTACCTGCGTATCGTCGACCAGACGCTTTTCGACGAGCACGGCGAACGCCGGGTTCGACGGGTCGACGCTGTCCGGTGCGCGGGCAATGCGCAGCAGCATCGAAAATTCGTGCGGACTCAACATGGTCCCTGTCTCCTGATCGTCCGCGATCCAGCTCGATCGGCGTCGATCGTGTTTTCGAATGAAATGGTGCGAGGCATTGTCGATGCGTCGCCGGGAGCGAGATCCCGGTTGACCGCTGCGCGACGCGGGCACGGCGTCGCGTGCGGGTTACGCACGCCCGGATCGCGACGGTGGTGCCGCGACGGGAACGTTCAACCTTAGGGGGGCATCGTGACGCGGGCGTGACAGGAAAACGGGGGCGCAGCGATGCGTGCTGGGTGCCCGGATTGCTCCGCGTGGCGCACGCGGTACGGATCGGGGCGGGAGCGTAGGTATCTTCGGCCTCGAAGGTGACGCTTGTGGCCGATCCGGATGGGCAGTGCCATGCGTTCAGGACATTAGCCGCCCCTGCCAATCCGTTGCAAAATTCGCCCCCTTCAAATTGTTAGGACTCCCATTACTCTCGGCGCGATTCCGTTGACGGGACAGGCGGCGTTCGCCGCTCGAAATCGAATCGCCTCTCGCAGTTTCCCTCTCCCCGGAATCTTCGCCCCGCCTCATCTGCCGTTCGGTCAGTGTTTCTATACCGATTGGCCAATTTGCACTCAAAGCAACAGAAAACGCCTACATTGAACGTACGTCAAAGGATTTTTCTCTCCGCAAATCTTCACCGAGATTGTGAAAGATCGTGTCGAAATCAATGAACTTCAAGCAGGCAGACCACATGGAATTTTCACGACGTTTGAGACAGCTCCGCGTCGCTCGCGGTTTAACCCAACGCGAACTCGCAAGTGCGGCCGGGGTCTCGGTCGAGCTAATCCGACGCATCGAAGCCGGAACCTCGTTTCCCAAGTTGAACGTCACTCGCCAACTGGCGATCGTGCTGCAGGTGAGTGCCGGAACGATCGTGTTCGGCAATAAAGAACTCGAGGTGGGCGGCGTACTGCGGGATCAGTTCGAGGTGCTTGCCACGATGCCCGAGCATGTTCGCGAGCTTGCGCGCGAGTTGCTGGATGCGTTGATTGTCAGAAACCGGCTCCAGGAGAAGAGGAGCGCAGCGCAGTAAACGAAGCGCGGGCCGTGAGTGCGCCAACACTCACGGCCCGCTGACCACAACCAACTCAACAGAGGAGTTGATCATGGCTGACGCCAATCATAAGTCACGTACGAAGCACCGGGAACCGGAGACCACCCTTTGGTTGCCGCTTCGAGGTTCACCCGATCCGGCCATGTGGTCCGATCTGCCCTGCCTGCCGTGGATGGAAGTGATCGATGCACACTTCAAGCTGTTCGGTTTCGAACCGGGCGGGCACGTTTACCTCTCCATCAGTCACGCCACCCGGAAGATTACGATCACGCCGGATCATTCGGATCCGCGTGTCAGAGGTCATGTGGTGGAACGCATCCCGCAGACCGGCACCCAGTTCGATCTTCCGGGGATGTCGTTGACGGGCTAGTCGCTCGACGCATCGTGACGCAGTTGAAACTGTGAGCGGGCTCCCGCGCCGTTGAGGGCGAATGCGTGACATGAGCGCCGCATAGTCGTCACCGCCGGCGCCACTGCTGCTTATATCCACGCATCAAAGGATGAGCGTCGATTCACTCCACGTGGATTGCACGCAGTGGACCACTCACCCACCAGATATAGCAAAAAAGCGATAAACTGATGACTTGGCATGTTGAGTTGATACCCGAGGCGACGGCCGAGTTGCTGGCGCTGCCTCCCGATATGCGAGCCCGCTTCCTTCATATCGCGGAGATGCTGGCGGAGTTCGGCCCGCAACGCGTCGGGATGCCGCATGTGCGCGCACTTACGGGAAGGCTGTGGGAAATCCGTATGTCCGGGCGTGACGGCATCGCGCGGGCGATCTACGTCGCACGGGCTGGGCAACGCCTGATCGTGTTGCACGTGTTCGTGAAGAAAACACAGAGAACACCGCGTTGCGCTATCGAAACGGCGTATGCCCGGATGAAAGAGGAGTGAGCAATGACCGGCCTTGCAACTTTGAAGAAGCGCCTGCTAGCCGATCCGGCCACGCAGGCCGAGTACGACGCACAAGCACCGGAGTTCGCCGTCGCACGCGAGCTCGTCGCCGCACGCGTGCGCGCCGGATTGACGCAAGAACAGGTCGCCGAGCGGATGCAGACCACTCAATCGACCATCGCGCGGATGGAGAGTGGTCGCACGATGCCGTCGCTGCGTACGCTGGCCCGCTACGCGAAAGCAACGGGAAGTCGTGCCGTGGTACGTCTGGAAGCGATGAAGTAGTTCGATTGTCGCGTGATGGCACCACGCGAAGGCAGCGGAATTCGATGGACGATACGCGTCCCCGCGCAGTGACGACGCCGCCCCGTCGGGACCATTGCCGCGATGCGCAAGCTCCCCCTGCCGGCGATCTCCACAAACGAAATAGGGGTTACGGATAATTCCGTAACCCACTTTCGGATTTGGTGCGGCTGCAGGATCAACAATCCTCATCCAATCCACTGATTCAAAACGAAAATTGAATCAACGATTGGAGCACAAACCCCCAAACATACCCCCAATCGGTTAAGCCCATGCGGACGAGGCCATCGAGCGAGAAATTGCGGCGTAAGTCGTCGATCGCCGGCCGCCCGAACAGAAAACTTCTGGAGATTTGGAGATATACGCTCAATTCACCCCGGAAGCCTTACTGGGCAAGGGTCCGACTATCTCCAAGTGTATCTCCAAAACACTCATTTACTTGGAGACAAAGTTGGAGATAGCCGGCAAATAGGTCGCATGACGCCAGCCGTGTCGAGAAGCACCCTGCGGTCTGGAACGCTGCGCGCAAAGAAACTCCCGTGCCGCAGCCCTCCCCGATGCCACGGCAAAAGCTAGCCTTGTGTTCAATGAAAAGTGACTTTGGCCGGTCAAAAATTGCACCGCGCCATTCACTTGCGAAGCCTCCCGGCAACTTTGACAGGGTAGTTACCCTTATTCGGTGCGTGCTACAGTCCTCGCAAAATTTCAACAGAGGATTCGGCATGAGTTCTGCGTTCATTCGGGAAGGCGATACGACCTCGCACGGTGGCCGGGTGCTCGCCTGCACGTCTACCAACATCGTCTTCGGCAAGCCACTCGCCCTCGAAGGCGACATGGTGTCGTGCCCGAAATGCAGTGGCGTCTATCCGATCATCGGCGTCCGGGTGCGCAGCATGACGTTCGGCGGACGGGCCGTGGCGACCGATGGGGACAAGACGGCGTGCGGCGCAACGCTGATCGCGTCGCAAGACGAGGCGACGGTAGAACCGACGTCCGGCGCGGGCGGCTCGATCGGCGCGGGTAGAAGCGTTCTGGCACAGAACGTCACGCAGGACGATGGCGCGTATCGCGGACGCTTCCAGCTCGTCGACGACAGGACGCGCGAACCGATCGCCAACCACCCGTACACGGTGACGTCGGCGGACGGCAAGACGATCCAGGGCACGACCGATGCGAGCGGCCACACTGATTGGCTCAGCAGCCACCAGGCCTCTTCCCTATCTTTCCAGCAGCCCGGGAGTAGTGAATGAGCGGCGGCTACTCCCCAGGCTCGTCGCCTGGGGGCATGAGCCCAACCGGCCAGACGACTCAGGTAGGGGTAAGTGCCGCCAAGCTCTCACCGAAAGACCGCAAGGTTCTGTGTCACACGTTCTGCGAGTGCCGGCGCATCGGCGTCGCAACGAAAGCCGGAACCATCCAGCGGCAGCGGTGCGTTGAGATGCGCCTCGGGCTGCCGAACGAAGTGTCGAAGATGCAGACAGGCGTTCCGACCGAATACCGCCCGGAACAGCCGTACGATATGACAACGGATCCGCCTGAGCCGATCGTGGACTACGAGGACCCTCTCGAGCCCAATACAGGGATTCGGCAGTGGATCAAGGACAAGTGGCCGAGCAAGGGCAAGAAGTACGAGAAGGGCGACGTGCGCCGCCCCGACGTCGTCATCGTGAACGACCCGGCACTGCCGCCCGTGCAGTCGAACATCAAGACCGTCGTGGAGATGAAGTTCCCCGGGGACACGTACGGGCCCGACCAGGAAGACGACTATATCGAGATCGCCGGCGGCCCGTCCAAGTTCGTCCACCTCGGCGCGGCTGACTGCGGATGCGGCGACGACGACGGGCAGAAGAAGACTTCGCGCTCAAGGCAAACCGCCTCACAATCTGATCTGGACGAACTGTACGGGACCAGTCCCAGCGCGCCCGGAGCCCCGCCGCTCCCGCCGCCGCAACTCCAGCCGTTCCCTGCTTTGTAAGCTGACGCCATGACAAACGACGAAATCGCCGCCTGGGCCAAGGATCCGCGTCGAGCGGACACGATGCCCTTCGGCCTGTACGAGCCCGCGCACCAGAAGGGCATCACCGGTGCCGCCTTGGTTGTGCGGGGCGTGCTCTACTTCCGCGACGGCTTCACACCCGCCGTCCGCCAAGCCTTGGTGCGCTGCTTCACGCAATACAACGCGGCGATCGAGGAATATAACCAAGCGCTCCAGGTGGCAGCCGGCGAGCAGCCGTCGAAATCCGGGCCGCTGCGTTGGCTGTACGCCGAGGGACAAGAGCCGGCCCAATACGACAAAGCTCTGGGATTCGAGAGCATCGCGGCGCGCGTTCCCGCCGATGAAACGCTCGCGGTCGCCATGACGAGCGCCGAGCACAAGCTCGCCACCGGGTTCTACGAATTTACCGTGTTCGCGCTGAGCGAAGGGAAAGCAGCGCGCAAGCGCGGTCTCGACGGCCTGGCCTTCACGGTGCCGCGCGCGTTTCTCCTCCAGCGGCCGGGCGTATTCGAAACGCTGTTCAATGCCTTCGCGAAGGATCTACCGACCGTCCACGGGCACGGCGGCCTGGCCGTGAACGTGCCTCCGATGGGGCGGCGGCCGAACGAGGCCAGCGAGTATTTCTACGCGCGCCGCTTCGGGCCTGGCATCGACGTCGGCGATCCGATGCGGTCGACTGTCCGCAAGCTCTACACGAAGATCAAGACCGTTGACTGGCTGAACGCGCTCGACGGGGATCTCGTTCGCGCGGCTGGCGGCGCATCGTCGCTCATGCTTCCGCCGGACTGGTTCTCCCGTCAGCCATTCGGCGATGACGGACTACTGATCAAGGCCGGTGTCGCACCGGAGTCGGGCGTGTTCAACGGACCGGGAATTCCCGTCTCGCCGCCGGCCGCGTACGTCATTCTGAATCGCGCGCTGAAGCCGATCATTGCGGATTCGGTCGATACCCTGCAGGACGGGACGCTCGATAGCACTGCGCCCCTGCTCAATACGGTCGTCGCGACCGAAGGATGGCTGCGCCGCTTTGATGTGTCGGATGACCAGCTCAACGCCTACTGGGCGGAGCTGCACAAAACACCAAAACTCCATAAGGATGCGTAGCCGTCTAGGCGCGAGCGTCGTTCGCGAAAGACACTGCCTTCGGAGCTTTACCGGCACGCGACATTTCTTGTTACATCAAAGCCTTACGCAACTCGCAAACTGCAAAGCCAAAGCTGCACAAGGTTAATCAAGGCCGATCCAGCCCGTCCAGGCGGCAATTTAGCTGTACAACGTCGCGCTGTTCCGCCACGGCTACTGCCTCGAGCTTCGCGTCACGCGGGACGCAGCCACCGGCGAATCGCGACGGCATGCCCCTGCTCGCACCAGAAGTGCCGAACTCGCGCAGAAATCTGTTGACTAAACCGTAACCTTGCACTACCCTCCGCTCACCAGCGGCGGCGCCTATGTATACCGGCGCCGCCGCTGGTGATTGAGGCAAAAGTTAAAGTAGAACTTGAAATTTGCACTGTATAAACATACAGTGATGCCATGTGGCTATTGGAGCCGAGCGTCGCGAACACGACAAACACCGGCGAGGAAAAGGAAATGACGGTTACAGCACTGCAGCTCGCAGGGGAGATCATTCGCCGCTCCAGCGCGAATGGCCGTCTATTGACCAATTTGTCAGTGCAGAAGCTGGCCTATTTTTGCCATGGCTGGCACTTGGCGCTGAAAGGTACACCACTTGTTAGCGAGAGGTTCGCTGCATGGAAGTTTGGGCCGGTCCTCCCGAGCGCTTATCACATGCTGAAGGTGTTCTCTTCGAATCCCATCCCACCATCGCATCCGCTCGTCGGAACGGCACCGACCCTTTTGGATGCCGATTCGGCAAGCGTCGTTGATCGCGTCCTTGAGTTGTATGGTCGCTACACTGGCGCGCAGCTCGTGGATATGTCCCATGTTGCGGGCGGCCCGTGGGCAACGGCATGGGAAGCGGGCCAGAGCGAGCTCGATGATGTCGCAATCCAAGCGTATTTCCGGTCGCTCATTAAGCACTAAGCCGCGGGGGAGCGGTGTCCGATACAACTGAAGAAAATGGCGGCGGCACCGCCGAAGGCGTTGATACGTCCGGAATTACCATTGTCGAAACACCTGTGGGGGTAGCTCCGCCGGTTGCCGATGCTGGATTTGTTGCCGATTCTCCGCGTCATGCGGAGTACGAAGAGAGAATTGTTGCATTCGTCGACGTCTTAGGGTTCAAGGAGATTATCAAGCGATCCGCCACTGAGCCCGAACTCGTCCGCAAAGTTCACCACGCCCTTGATGTACGCAACAACGATTGGGCGACCGTGTTCGCGGCCGACGTCGGTTTGGACATGACGGCCGCCGACTTCCAGGATCGACTGCACTCGTTCTCCGATTTCGTGGTCGTATCGGTCCGACCCGATATCCGCGAAATTGGCTTGATGGTCTACATCATCTTCAAGATTTGCCGGCAGCTTCTCGTTTCCGGCTTTCTAAGCCGCGGCGGTATCGCAAAAGGTCTGCTATATCATCGCGACGACTCCGGGAAAGATGCCGAGGCCGGGCCGCCGATGGTTTTCGGACCGGCGTTCGTCGAAGCCTACTTGTTCGAGTCGTCTCACGCGGACGGCCCACGCGTCATTCTTCAGAACAAGGTCCGGGAGCACATCCTTCGAAAATGTTCCGAATTGCCCGATACGAAGTTGACATCGTTTCTCCGGACGCACGTCCAACGTGCCGCGGACGGACCTGCCTTCATCGACATCTTTGCCGATTTCGGACCGAACGAGTACTACGAAACAGCGCCTGATATTTCATCTGAGGTCGAGACTATTCGGGCGCATATCTGCGACGCACTCAACCGCACCGCCGACAAACCGTTGTACTTCAAGAAGAACGCTCAGTTGGCACGCCAATTTAACGCTGCACTGGAAAAAGCTGGACGCGAAGAGCTTATGATCAACGGCGATCAGCTTCCGACCCGCGAGTACTAATTCACGCGCTCCCGTTAAGAGCGGCGGCGCTGCTTCCCTGGATTTGCAAGTGACTCTCGTACACTCCATCGATCCCGACGATACGCCCGCTCTCCGTAAGGAGCGAGGCGCATTCTTCACGCCCGATGCGATCACCCGATTTGTCGTCAACTGGGCCATTCGGACGCCGGACGACTTGACATTGGAACCGTCTGCAGGCGATGCAGCGTTCCTTGTCGCCGCTGTGGACCGCCTGCGCGCTCTGAACCCGCGCAAGGATTCGCGCCCGACTGTCGATGGCGTCGAGATTCACGCACACAGCGCTCGCATTGCGGACAAACGCGTCCGTGAAGCTGGTGGTAAGGCTCAAATTCTGCACAGCGACTTTTTCGCGGTCGAACCGAACCCGGTCTACGACGCAGTTGTCGGCAACCCGCCTTATATTCGCTACCAGGATTTTTCCGGCGAATCACGCGCACGATCCCGCGAGGCCGCCCTTCGGGGTGGTGTATCGCTGACCGGCCTCGCCTCCAGTTGGGCCGCATTCACTGTTCACTCCGCTATGTTCTTGAAGCGGGGTGGTCGGCTCGGACTCGTACTCCCGGCCGAATTGCTTTCCGTGAACTATGCGGCTCCCGTGCGCCGATTTCTATTCAACCGCTTTCGCGACGTGGAGCTCGTGCTCTTTGATGAGCAGGTGTTCCCCGAGGCCGAGGCCGACGTCGTGCTCCTACTAGCCGACGGTTATCTCGAAGGCCCGGCACATCACGCGACTATTCGGCAATCGAAGAACGTCGCCGACCTTGCGTCGCTTGGCGCAGGACAAATTTGGAGGCCGACTGATCCGGCGGCCAAGTGGACAAGCAGCCTGATTGACCCGAAAGCGATCGAGCCGCTGCACGAGCTACTGCAGCGGGGACTGTTTACTCACTTGGAAACGTGGGGAGACACTACTCTCGGAATTGTCACAGGCAACAACAAGTACTTCACTCTCTCGCCAAAGCGAGTGAAGGAGCTCGGCCTGCGTCGCAATGAATTGCTGCGCCTTTCGCCGCCAGGAAGTTCTCACCTGCGTGGCCTCTCGCTCTCCAGCGCTATGCTGACCAAGCTGGGCCGCGAGGGGCACGCTACCTATCTTTTTTATCCAAGCGATCCACCCTCCGCTGAAGCCGCAGCGTACATCGAAGACGGCCATCGGACTGGTGTCGATACGGCATATAAGTGCCGCGTCCGCAAGACTTGGTACCAAGTGCCGCTTGTCCCTCCCGCGGACTTGTTATTGACCTGCATGAACGCGGACACGCCCAGGCTTACCGCAAACGATGCTGGGGCTCGCCACCTCAACTCGGTGCATGGGGTGTACCTCGACGGCGTGCACCGAGAACTCGGCCGTGAGCTTTTGCCGCTTGCAAGCCTGAACTCGGTCACGCTCCTGCATGCAGAGATGGTTGGTCGCGCCTATGGCGGGGGCATATTGAAGATTGAGCCAAAGGAGGCAGATGTATGGGCGATGCCTTCACCCGAGTTGATATTGGCCCGAGCCAACGCACTTCGCGCAATCAAGCAGCAAGTCGCTGACCTCCTCGACGAAGGCAGACTGCTCGACGCCGTCGAGATCGTAGACAAAATAATTCTTCATGGATGTGGTGACTTGTCAGCAAAACACGTCAAACGCATCCGGCAAGCGAGAGCCGAGCTCGCCCACCGCCGTACAGTGAGGGCAGCCAGTGGCCGCTAAACAATCTACAAAAGCAAAAGCCTGGGTCCTTTTCGACCGAATCGTAGACCTCGCCGCCCCTAGCGGTGCCCACAGCAATCCTTGGAAAAAATACTCCGACGGACAGTTGTGCTTCGAGCCGGACTACGACACGCTCGTCCGATTGCTGGGTGTCCCGCTTTACTTAAATGCAGAGACTCAATCCGGGGTTCCCGCGTTGGCACTCGATGTATGGCTCAGCTATGAGCTACGACGAGCAGGCTTCGGTAAAGATCAAGCTTGGCCGCGACCAGTCCATCCCCGCATCCTGCCGGCGCCTGTCGCAGCGTTGCTGAAGGAACTACCCCGCAAGGTCGGAGATGCTGTTGCCGAACGACTGACCAAAGAGGCGTCGATCCGTGATGTCACGTCCTCGAGCGCGTCCATCCTTGGCAAGAATTATCTCAAGCAGGTTGACGTAATCATCACGGACTGGGCCACGGGGCCCGAGTTGCTGATTTCGACAAAGCGAATGGATTCCTCTTACGGAAAAAATGCCCCGAACCGAGTCGAGGAGTCGTACGGTGATGCTAAGAACCTGCGATTGAGGCATCCCCTTGCTGCTCTCGGCTTCGTGTTTGGGCTCCGTTCCGACATCCTGCAAAAAGAACCCCGTACTGCGGCGTGGCTCTTCGATTTGCTCGGCAAGCTCGGACGCGAAGACGATGCGTACCACGCCACCTGCCTGGTCTTGATGGAATACGCGGACGACGCTCATATACCGGACACCGGGGAAGAAAGGCACGTCGAAGGCGTGCCGGAACCAGGCCTCGAACCGGACAAAGAGGAAGATCTGCCCGCACCCGCCTCCGAGTCCGAAGTCGACAGGGAGATTGCGCGACTACCAAAGGTGACAATCCTTGAAAAAGAGACTCCAGAAGACCTCGCTCCTGGACGCTTCCTCGCGGCAATGGTCACGCGTGTTCTTGACGCAACACCGGTCAACATGCACGAGACAGCGCGGCAACGTCGTGCTTCGCCCGAACTCGGATAGGGTGCGGTAAAAACCGGCCAGGCATATATGAGCATTTACGCATAATGAGGAGATGCCGCGGTGTGATTTCGAAACAGATTCGAAAGGTGCGATATACCCGCTGTTAGAATGAGGTCCCTTATTCTAGGAGACCGATATGAGGTGGCACGTTTATCAAACCAGCTATATTGATTGGGCGTGGAGCGCGCTCAAATCGGTGGACGAGACCAGAGCGTTGCTCGCCCAAGGCGCCCCGGAGTCCTTTGATGATTTGAGTCAGCATCCTGTTGAAGAATTTGATGCGGCCTTCAGCGACGCGCAGATTCTTGCTCAGCAGAATGGATGGGAAGGAGACTATCGCCAAGGCCCAGTCGTGTTTTGGTTGCCCGATCCGAATGTCAACGCTTTCGTCTATGGCTTTTTCTGGAAGCAAGACAACAATGGCACCTGTTTTACAGTGTCGCCCGTGGCGCTTCCATGGCTGGAAGATGCGTAATAAGAGCCGCTGTCCGACGAGCTGCGCGGAGTAATAAGGTGCCGTTGAAAGGCTTCTGCTTCCTACGGTAGTCTTGGCGGTCGCCTTCGGCCTTCGTTTTGGTTGCAGACCAGCGTTTGCCAATCTCAGCCCCGTCACTAGTACGAATGCGCTCGTGCAAGGTGCGACGATGATTCACCCCGCGAAAAGTGACTTTGAGCGCTAGAGGCTACGCCGCATCGCGTACCCGCATGATCGTCTGGCGGCTCGTGCCGAATCGCCTGGCGAGCGCGGCCACGCTCGCCCCCGCGTCCAGCTCGCGCAGCACGTCCGCCCGCTGATCGTCCGACAGGGCAGACGGCCGCCCCATCGCCTTGCCTTCCGCCTTCGCGCGAGCGATGCCGGCGTGCGTGCGCTCAATCAACAGATCCCGCTCGAACTCGGCCACCGCGTTCAACACCTGCATCGTCATCCGGCCGGCCGCGCTCGTCAGATCAACGCCGCCCAGGGCAAGACAGTGAACCCGGATACCACGTTCCGCCAATCCCTCGACCGTGGCCCGCACGTCCATCGCATTGCGGCCCAGCCGGTCGAGCTTCGTCACGATCAGCACGTCGCCCTCTTCCATCTTGACGAGCAACTGCGCAAACCCCGGACGCTGGTCAGCGCTCACGCTCCCCGAAATGCTTTCCGACACAACACGGCGCTTGTCGACCGAGAAGCCGGCCGCCTCGATCTCGCGTAACTGGTTCGCGGTGGTCTGGTCGGACGTGCTGACGCGGGCATAAGCGAAGGTTCGGGACATATCGGGCACTCAATCTGTACGAAATGGACGTCCGAATATATACACCTGTCCAAAACATTTCAACCCTTATTTTCGGACAGGCCAAAACAACGCTGTCCGAAAGGGATCGGTTTCGGACATGGCTGCGAGCCTCTGATCGGGCTTACGACGGACGAAAAAAAAACCGCCGGTCGTCCGGCGGTTTCTGAGGACATCCAGGAATTATCTGGACGTCCCTCCTTTCTTGGCTGCCTTAAGCATCATTCGTTGGCGATGCTCCTTTCGAAGCGTGGCCATTCGTGACAGACGCGCGTTATTAGTGGGCTTGGCCACTTCAGTCGTCCCTTGGATGTTAATTCGGTACTGCGCCGCAAGCGCGCGCAACTTGTCCGCATCGTCTGCGCGCCGTTGATTGACCTGCCGTTCATACTCGGCAACGAATCGCTGAAGTCGATCACGCTCCTCGGCCGTCGCGGGGCGGCCAATCACGCCCATATCGGCCTTGCTACGTCGTGTGTTCATTGCCACTCCCTAGTGTTTCACTGTCAGACTAGAACCAATTCGCAGGCGCTGCAAGCGGCGTGATCGTTTCAAGTACCCAGCGCTTCGTCGCTTTTCCGTCAGTGCGATGGTCAAGCGAGAACTGCTCATCCTCTTTCGCGCGAACAGTCAGCACCAAGCCGTGGTGCCCCTGAGGCAAATAGAGTTCCGTATTGGAGCCACCCTCATGGCGCCACAGCCCCACCGCCCGCGCTGGGGACCGCTCGCCAAGATTCGATAGGTCCACCATTCCCGAGCAGGTAATCGACAGAACAGATGATCCGGGGTCTTCCGCCAACACCGTCGCATAGCGGCCGGGCCAGCGGCCTCCGAGCTGCGGCCCATCCATCAGCAACGCAACGACTAGATTTGGCCCAACCGAGCGAATTACCGGCATAGCTGGATCCGCGCGTGCGAGGTCCTCACAAATGAGCACTGTCATGCACAGATCGTCACGCAGCGCGAGAAACTGAAGCTTTCGCGGCGCGACACCGATATGCTCCCACACCTTAACGCGATCGGCTGCCTCGATACCAGTTAGCCCGTACCGTCTAATCTGCGCCCCATCCAACGCCCAGCGATGATGCTTAGAATGCTCATCGTCCCATAGTAGCGGATCCTCTCCTTGCGCTGCGTCAGGCGCAAACAACATCGTTTTGGCGAGGTTTCTACCCGGCGCACCGTCGCTGTTGCCATCGCCTGGAATCCCAGCAACCAATGTGCCAGCGATCAGGAATTTCAGTCCCTCGATTGGTCGTTGCTTGAGCAAATCAAGCAGATCGCCGGCTAGTTCGGCCGTAAGTGCACACTCCGGGAAAAGGATTCCATCAATTGCTCTGGCACCGAATTTACGCACCGCACCAGTCACCAACGGGGCTATCAGCTCATCGCGCAACATTGCGGCAGTGACTTTTTGCGGGTGTTCAAGCCAAGTAGGATTCAGTGCGAAGTACGGTTGCATCCTCGCGTTATGGCCCAAATTACGGGGAGGGCCGGCCGAAATAAAGCTTTCGTCATCAACCCGGAACGGATACGGAATAACGAGCAACCGCATCAGGTCGTTATTGGTTCCATTGTCTGGAAGAATCCACTGCGATTCGACAATTGTTGTCGGCGGGAGCAGCGCGAGGTGATGACTCATCGAACGAACGGTACATCCCACCGACGGCGTAAGTGATTTCGGGAGTACCGTCGCGCGATCCGGAGGCACCATCTCGCACAATGATCTCGGTACATACTTCAAGAGAGCAGCCGCTTTTGTCGGATGCGCCACAACCCGGTCGAGGAAGGATACCGCCGCTCGGTTTACGATGACTGAAGGCCCAGCTGGATCGGCCGGACGAGAAATCCAGCCAACTCCGGCAGACGCCTCGTCTGCCGTGGCAAGTAACCGCATCAACAGCGAAACTGCCGGCGAATACGGTACCTGTGTCATATCGAGTTGACTGATTGGCGAACCACCGTGCACCGTTAACAGGGCAGCCCACCATCCCTCCACCAGCCCTGGACAATTGCCAGTTGTTTTCCAAGCTTGCGCTGCCGCGATCACTTCCCCGATGTACGCCGCGTGACGCAGATAATCACCGTCGACTAGCGTCGCACCCGCGTAGCACCCGGAAATCTCCATCAACGTCGCAGCAACTGCGAATACATCTGCCGGCCACTCGGGACAGAGCAAAAGGCGTTCGAGCCGGGTCGCAGCCGGATGCATCTCTGGCCGCGTCCCATCCGGCAATAACTCCTCGACTATGTCGAGGACAGTGCGCACAGGCGGTATCGCGGTGTCAATGTCGTCAGCCGACACGTCCAAGAACGCCTGAGTTCGAAACCTGCCGGTGCGTCGGTGCGGCCGCCGTGGCCACAGAGGCTTAAATGAAGACATGGCTGCGCGTGGTTGACTATGTTGTTTGTTCGAGCCGACTGATTTGCCGGGTGAACGACTCTACCGCCGCGCGAACTCACCTGCAAGCAGGCTCCTCCCTAGTACTTGTAGTCTTTAGCGATGGGATTCGTTCATATCCTTCCGCGACACAATTAACTCCACTTCGTCGGAAATTCTCTCTACATTGGGAAAGCTTCAATTCACGGCAGTAAGGATGACGCTTCCCGAGGTCCGAAATCTTGAGACAATACGGAACTAGACGCTTCGATTTGGAGGCCAAATGTCGTTCATCGGTCGAGAAATGAGTTCTATTAACTGCAAACCTTATGTTTACGATCGAATTGGGGCAGTTCTACTGCCCGCCGAAAAGCACATGGAGAGCCGCTACCATCCACGCGGCTTGCAACGGATGCGAGCGCGACTGACGAGATCTCGGCTCCGTGCAGAGATAAGAAGCCTATGCATTGAGGTGTTCGCGGAGCTCAGAGCCGTTGAGTATTCGCTTTGCGGCCTCTGGTTCGAACGCGATGAGGCATATCGGAACGCGACACTGCATCGGCACTTCGGAAAGCGATTCATGGTCGACGCGGCATATCGCGCCGAAGTATTTGCACGGCTTTATCCTGACATGACACCCGATGAAGCCCACGATATCGCGATCAAGATTCCCGATAATCTGACTGGTCTCGCTGCGCACCTTGAAGCGGAGCGTGCATGTGCTCCCGGCCCTGGGCTTGATACGCTACTGAAGCAAGCAGCGCAATTCCGACGAGAGGTCATCGAATTCTTGAACTGCGTTCGGCAGGAGCAAACTTCTATGCCGGCCGAGCTGACTACGCGTGCTCCAGACGTGTTTGATGACGACGGCACCTTTTCGGCGTTGTTCTGCGATCACCTCAGCATCATCGCTGACGCGTGGCTGCGACGCCCAATCACGGATGAACTGTCCGTTCCGGCATTGTCGTTCGGCATCCCACGTTTTGTGCATAGGCATTGGATTCGACGCATGTATCTTGCTGAGGCCGTGTCCCACCTCGAAGCGTCGTCATTGAGACCGGCTCACGCATCCAACTTATCAGTGCACGACGTTCTTAACGCTGTCAAAGCACTCAATTTATCGCGGCAGCACAAAGAGGCTCCGAATGGAACATTGCCTTCCGTGTCAGTAGCGGAGGCTCTTTCTGAGAATGGCCGTCGTGCCGCCATTGCGCGTCACAACAGTAGCCCCAAAGCAAGGGAAAAAGAAGCCGCCTTTCGGCACTGGTTGGCGTGGCAAGCCGGCTCCGTTCAGTACAAGAGCGCCGCCGAGTTCGCGCGCGAGGTTCTGGACAAGTCGGAACATCTCGAAAGCTCGGCAGTCATTGAGGGCTGGTGTCGAGCATGGAAAAAAAAGACAGCGACGACGACCCAACAGAAAAGCTAGTTTGCACGCAGGCTAACCACTCTGCTTGTTAGCTAGTTATTGTGCGAGAACAGCGCGCATTTTGCGCGCCTCGTCTGCATCGTGCATGCGCAAATCTTGTAGCAGGTATCGGACTCAAGAATACTTTGCGGCCGTCCCAAATCGTTCCATTTTGGGGGCAATCAAAGGAGATACCCGTATGCAAGAAAAGCTCGATGACTTGTCGGCTGTATCGGCACAATCGACCCGTATTATCCGGATGCGCACGTTGACGGAGCGAGTCGGTCTCAGTCGCAGCGAGATCTATCGACGAATTAGCGCCGGCACCTTCGTCAAGCCAATCGCACTCGGCCCACGCGCAGTTGGTTGGCGTGAGGCAGATATTGAAGCATGGCTTGCGTCGCTGACGAAGCGAGGTGAGGCATGAATGCACGTGTGGCAGACAAGCAAACCGCATCCGATCTAGAATCGGCACGCGCCGCACAGAAAGCTGCGGAGATTGACCATTACCTTGCAAGGATTGCGCATCAGCGTGAGCGCTATGCGACCGCATATCGTCGCTGCGATGATTCGGCGCGACGAGAAGCGGCGGACGGTATGGTCGCGGCGGCAACGATGTTCGAGCGCGACGGAAAAACTGTTCCGTCACGACTGAAAAAGGCGGCCGAAACAATCAAAATCGCGGTCTTCTTGCTTGACCCGAAAGCCCCAGCATGACGTCGAGCCAAAGTCACTTTGTTGTGACAAAGGGCGCGAGGAGTCGGCCGCGGCACACCGCTGCCGCTGGTCCGTCCCTTCCTCGATTTGCACATCGCGGCGGTGCGCAGTATCCTGTGCACGTCGCTGAGACAACAGCGACCCGGATTGGCGTCCGGAACATGCAAAAGGCGGACAACCGCCGCAGCGCGGTTTTTTTACGTCCGCACGCTAAGCTCCTTCAATGGTCGGGCCTTGGCGGGGGTGCCTTCGGGCACGCCGGTTTCCTTTTGCGCCGGTACGCCAACTCCGTCATGTGCTCGGCCACCCCAATTGGCGTTGGGGGCCGGGTTCCGGAACCCAGCAAAAGGAGGTCGCACCCAATGCGCCAGTCGTCGCACGCCCAGACCGGGCAGCAATCCCACCTTATTCAATCCATCGTCCGCGCAGCACTGCGCGACGCGGCAACCGCCAGCACGTATCAAGATGCGCTCGACGCGACCGGCGCGGCACTGGCCGCAATCGCAGCGCTCGTCCGTGCGGAGGTGCGCCATGGCTGAGCTGCGCTGCAAGATTGGCGATCTGGCGATCGTCACGAAGTGCGATGCACGCTCGCGTATCGGCATGCTGGTCGAGGTGGCATCGGCTCGCCCGACGCCCGATCACGATTGGCGCGTGCGGATCTTGGGCGGCCCCGTCTCGGGGCGTAGCGTCTGCGGTCGCCGGTCTGGCGACTTCATGCACGCAGCCGTCCATGACTGGAATCTCACGCCGATTCGCGGCGAGGCGGAGTTGGATTGCGCGGCCGACGTCCGGCAACTCCTCGCATCGATTCTGGAGGTGCGCCATGTCTAAATACCGCCTGCCGAACGAAGTCACGATGATCGCCATGTGTGCGGCCCATCAGTTCGCCCAGCTCGAAGCCCTGTTCGATGCTGTCCGTTCGCATCTTGCGGAGGGCACCTACGAGCGAGCGCTCGTCGACATGGGGCAAAGCGTCGCGAGCCGGTACTCGGCCGAAATGCGCCGTACTGCGCAGCCGGAGGTGTGCCATGACTGATCAGCGCATCCGAACCGCGGTTGTCGACGGATTCGACAACGCACCGCCGTTGGATACCGGGGCTCCGATCGAGCTGCAATTCGCCGTCGACCTGGGCGCGATCTGCGCCGACGCATGGCTCGACCTGAAAGGCGACGTGCGGCTGCACGACTACGCGGCGCATCAAGCCGCTGCGTTCGCACGCGGCATGGAAGCTGCCATGCAGGACGCAGGCGACGTCGACGCGCACCGCGTGACGATCAGCCGCCAAGCGTTCGCGGCCGGCCTGATGGGGCGCGTGCAGCAGCACCTGTTCGCGGCGCTCGGCCTCGTCACGCGCGAACCGCGCACGACGCATTGAGGGGCAGTCATGGCAAAGACGAACAAGAATGCCGTGCAACCGCTCGCGTCGCACTTCGTGGCCGAGGTGAATCGCCCCGACCGCAACCGCATCGGCACGCGGATCAGTGACGCCATGGAGCTGCTGGACAGCCTGCATTGGGCGGCCGACAAGGCAATGTCCGATGACGACTACTGGCTTGTGCTGAGCCTGTTCCGCGCGTCCCTGCCGTCGATCGGCGCGGCGCTGGAGGCGGCGAACGACGCACTCGGCGAGTCGCGGCTCGGCCGCTACGTCTACAGCAACGACATCACGGCCGGCGGTGCGGTTCTGTCGGTGCCTCGCGCGGCCGGCTGACGCTGCGGCGCTAGGCATCGTCGCATCATTCAATTCTTCGCGCGTCGGGTAGCTGCTTGTCCGATATGGACTACTAATCGGAAGCCGACCGACGCGCGTCCAGTGGGAACCTATGAGTAACGCACCCATGTCCGAATTCGAGCGGGCGAGAGTCGCGCTCGGCTATGTTCCGCCCGACGACCGCGACACGTGGCGTCAGGTGGGGATGGCGCTCAAGGCCGAGTTTGGCGAGGAGGGCTTCGCCCTCTGGAACGAATGGAGCCAAGGCGCGCAGAACTACAACGGCAAGGACGCGCGCGATGTGTGGAAGTCGTTCAAGGGCGGCAAGATCACCATCAACACGCTGTTTCACCTCGCCAAGCTCAGCGGCTTCGATCCGCGCGCGCATCGAGCCAAGCCCGTCGATCCAGTGGAGCGCGAGCGGCAGAAAGCCGAGCGTGCGGCCCGCGAGGCGGCCGAGCTGGCCGAACTGACCGAGAAACAGCAAACCGCGTCGGCGCTCGCTGAGTCGATCTGGTCGGCGGCCGAGCCTGCGCCGGCCGATCACCCGTATCTCGTTCGCAAGCGAATCTCGGTCGACGCGCTGCGCATCTATCGCGGCGGCTTGTGCATCGGCACGGCCGCATGCGACGGCGCACTCGTCATCCCGGCGCGTGACGCGGACGGCAAGCTGTGGACGCTGGAATTTATCCTCACGGACGGCCAGAAGCGCTATCTGCCGAACGGCCGCAAGGCGGGCTGCTTCTCGTTGATCGGCGGCCCGCTATCTTCCGCGCCGTCCACGCTGCTGATTGGCGAGGGTTACGCCACGTGTGCGACGCTCGCGGCCGCGACGAGCTGTCCGGCCGCCGTCGCGTTCGACGCCGGCAACCTGCACGCGGTCGCGACGGCGCTGCGCGGCCAGTATCCGGACGCCCGCATTGTCGTGTGCGCCGACGACGACCACACGACGAAGGGCAATCCGGGCGTGACGAAGGCCCGCGCGGCGGCCGAGGCCGTCGCCGGCATCTTGGCCGTGCCCGACTTCGGTCCGAACCGCCCGGCCGCCGGCACCGACTTCAACGACCTCGCTGCGCACGTCGGCCCGGATGCGGTGGTGGCCGCCGTGCGCGCTGCGCTCGCGCCGACCGGCTCGGCGGATGCCGGCAAGGGCAAGCCCGCTCCAGCCGCCGCGAAGCCCGCCAAGCGCCCGAAAACGGCTCGCGCGCAGGACGGCAAGTCGCGGTTCGTCGTCGACGACAAGGGCGTGTGGTTTCACGGCTTCAACAATCAAGGCGATCCACTGCCCCCGCATTGGGTCAGCACGCGGATCGACGTGATCGCGGAGACCCGGAACGAGATGAACAGCGAGTGGGGCTACCTGCTCGAATTCACCGATCGCGACGGCATCCTGAAACGGTGGGCGGTGCCGGCCGGCCTCTTTGCCGGCGACGGCACGGAGCTGCGCCGCATGCTGCTCGATATGGGCGTGAAGCTTGGCGTGACGCAGATCGCCCGCACGCAGATCGCGAACTATGTGCAGATGGCGCAGCCGGACGAGCGCGTGCGCTGCGTGCCGCGCGTCGGCTGGCATCACGGCGCGTTTGTGCTGCCCGATCGCGTCATCGGCACCGGCAAAGAGGCGCTGATCTATCAGGCCGACACGCCGATCCAGAGCCAGTTCAAGGAGCGCGGGACGCTGGACGACTGGCAGCGCGAGGTCGCGGCCTACTGCGTCGGCAATAGCCGGCTGCTGTTCTGCGTCGCTACCGCCTTCGCTGGTCCGCTGCTGCACTTCTCCGGGCTCCAGTCGGGCGGTTTCCACTTGCTCGGCACGACGTCCAAGGGCAAGTCGACGGGCGGCGTCATCGCCGCGTCCGTGTTCGGCTCGCCGGACTACGTGCGGAGCTGGAAGGCGACCGACAACGCGCTCGAAGCCGTCGCCACCCAGCATAGCGACGCGTTGCTGATCCTCGATGAAATCGGGCAGGTCGAGCCGCGTTTGGTCGGCGACGTGATCTACATGCTGGCGAACGAGTCGGGCAAGGCCCGCGCATCGCGTAGCGGCTCGGCAAAGCCGGTTCTCACGTGGCGGCTGCTGTTCCTGTCGAACGGCGAAAAGAGCGTGTCCGCGTTGATGGCCGAGGGCAACAAGCCGATGAAAGGCGGGATCGAGGTGCGCTTGCCCGCGATCCCGGCCGAGGTCGGCGAAATGGGCGTCGTGGAGAAGCTGCACGGCTTCCCGACGCCGGCCGCGCTGATCGAGCATCTAGAGCGGCACGCAGGCATGCACTACGGCACGGCCGGCCCCGCGTTCATCGAGTGGGCGTCGTCGCAGGCCGGCGAGCTGGCCGAGCATCTGCGCATGCGCGTCGATGAGCTGGTCGGGCAATGGGTGCCGGACGGCTCGCATTCGCAGGTCGCGCGCGTCGCCAAGCGGTTCTGCCTCGTCGCGGTGGCCGGCGAGCTGGCGACCGCGCACGGGCTAACGGGCTGGCCGCAGGGCGAAGCGGTCGAGGCAGCACGTCGCTGCTTCGAGGGCTGGCTCGAACTGCGCGGCGGCACCGGCAACTCGGACGAGGCCGAAGCCGTGCGGCAGGTACAGCATTTCCTCGCCGCACATGGCGACAACCGTTTCGTGTGGATGAACCGGGCGCAGGACGACCATCGGCCGAACGTGCCGCATCGAGCGGGCTTCAAGCAGCACGTGAAGCGCGACGAGCGGCGCACGCCCATCGCCTCCGATCGCGAGTATTACGCCGAGTTTGGCGGCAAGATGAGCGCCGACGATGCCGAAAGCGTCGAGACGGAGTACCTGATCGAAGCGGCCGTGTTCCGCAAGGACGTGTGCGCCGGCTTCGATCACAAGATCGTCGCCAAGGCACTGATGAAGCGGGGCGTGCTGATGCCGCGTAGCGACGGCTATCCGTACCGGCAGGAATACATCCCCGGTCACGGCAAGTTCATGGTCTACCGTGTGCTGCCGTCCATCTTCACGCTCGAACTGTGAAAGACGCCGCCGCCGTCCGGGAGGGCGGTGGCGGGCATTCCTTTGCGCGGCATTTTTGGCCCGTGCGTCAAAGTTACTTTGAGCGATACGCTCCAGACGGAACCGGGCGGGCGGCTGCCGCGAATCTTGCCGCTATCGTAACAATCCAGCCCGGTTTATCTCCAGTATCTCCAGCGTTCTCCAAATCGTTTGGAGACACGCGAATCCTTACCCCATAAGGCTTTGCGGCCGATTCAGGCGTTTATCTCCAAATCTCCAACGCGTTGTGCAGTGAGCGGACAGGCGTCGAGCTTCTGCGTCGACCGCGACGCCAGACGGGGCGCGGCTTTCCGGGATTTGACGGGTGTCGGAGACGTGTTTTTGAGGGGGGTGTCCGCGATGCGCCCCGATCGGGCATTGTTGCGCCGGCCGCAAGTGTCCGGGTGGCCGGAAAGCGGGGGACCCTGCGTCTAGGGCAAAGACGCGGGGGCTCACACCCGCGTGTTTTCTCTACTGACGGCAAACATAGGGGGGGCACATAATAAGGGGCCAAATCATCAGCTTACCCTATGCCTAGGCCGTGTCCGTTTTGCTGGTGGGGGACGCATGGAAGGGGGTCATACTCGCAGCGGCACGGATCTATCCTGCCGCCGCGATCGGGATAATCTGCGCCCCGCTCTGCTTGTCGAGATAGTCCGCCCACCACTGCATCATTCGATGGCGCTCAGACAGATATTCGGCATGGTTGTATGCCGCCCGCACCCCGTCCTGCTCCGAGTGGGCGAGCTGGCGCTCGATCCAGTCGGAATTGAATCCCTTCTCGTTCAAGATCGTTGAAGCGAGACCACGGAACCCGTGCCCGGTCATACGGCTGCGATAGCCCATCCGGTATAGAGCGTACAGAATCGTGTTCTCGCTCATCTGCTGCAACGGTCTGCGGCTGTTCGGGAACAGCCAGCGACGGTGGCCCGTCAGCGCGCGCAACTCGGAAAGCAGCGCGATCGTCTGCTCGGCGAGCGGCACGATATGCACGCGGCGCATCTTCATCTTCTCGGCCGGAATTCGCCACTCTCGGCGCTCCACATCGACCTCCGTCCACTCGGCCTGCCGCAGCTCGATAGTGCGAACGAACGTTAATGCCAGGAATCGCAGAGCGAGCCGAGTCTCGGGCTCACCCTCATAAGTAGCGATCGAGCGAAGCAACTCCGGCAGCTCGTTTTCGCCGACTCGCGCCATATGCTTGACGGGCACCGCCTTCAATGCGCCTCGCAGATCCGGCGACGGATCTCGCTCGGCACGGCTCGTCGCCACGGCATAACGAAACACTTGGCCGCATGTCTGCAACGTCTTGCGCGCCGTCTCGAACGCCTCTCGACCTTCGATTCGTCGAATGACCGCGAGCAAATCCGGTGCGCCGATCGAAGAAATCGGACGCCGGCCGATCAGGGGAAACACCTCGCGATCGAGCTGTTTCTTGACTCGGTTCGCGTGCGAAGCGCTCCATGTTGCTTGCTGCGCCTCGTACCACTCCAGCGCGACGGCCTCGAAGGTGTTCTGTGCGGCAATGGCGCGAGTCTGCTTCTCGACGTCACGCTCGAACGCAGGGTTCTTCCCTTCCGCTAACAGCCGCTTCGCTTCGTCACGCCTCGACCGAGCATCAGCGAGCGACGTCGCGGGATAGTCGCCGAACGTCAGCAGGTTTTCTTTGCCATTGAACCGGTATTTGAGCCGCCATTTCTTCGAACCGCTGGAGCGCAGATCAAGATACAGGCCGCCGCCGTCGAAGAGTTTGTTTCCCCCGGCCTCATCGAATCTAGCGTTGCGGCACTTGGCGTCGGTAAGAGGTTTGGTTTTCATTGTTCGTCGGGGGTACGGCATACCCCCAAATCCCGGAAGTCATACCCCGAATCTTACCCCCAAATTTTGGGGATGCCCCGGCCTCTCACGGGACGTCCTGAAACAAAAAACCCGCGTCAGCGCTAGGCTGGACGCGGGTTTTGGGACTTCCGGGTACTACTTGAAACTAGTGTTTGGTGCCGGCTGCAGGACTCGAACCCGCCACCTGATGATTACAAATCAACTGCTCTACCAGATGAGCTAAGCCGGCGTAAGCGCGAGATTCTACCTCATTTCACGATCTTGAGGCGAGGTCTGCTGCCACCTTTCGAGCCATCTCCGTCGGTTTTCGGCGGTTCGTCGGCGCCTTCGGACGGTTCTTCATTCGCACCGTGATCAGCGACCGGCGTCAACACGGCAGGCGATTCATCACGCTGCGTATCATCGCCCTGCTCGGCCTCGTCTTCGAACGCACCCGAATCCGCGCCCTCACCCGCCACCGCATCGACCTGGAACGCCATCCCCTGCCCGTTCTCCCGCGCGTAGATCGCGAGCACGTTGGCCACCGGAATCTCGATCTTGTGCGCCTTCCCGGAGAACCGGGCGGTGAACTCGATCCACTCGTTACCCATCTGCAGCTGGCTCGTCGCCTCGAAGCTGATGTTGAGCACGATCTCGCCGTCACGCACGAACTGACGCGGCACGCGCGTCGAGTTGTCGACCCTCACCGCGATATGCGGCGTGTAACCGTTATCGGTGCACCACTCGTACAGCGCGCGCAGCAGATAAGGCTTCGTTGAAATCTCTTGCATCACAATCCTCGAACCCGGAGTGGGCACGCGGCACGCCGCGCCGCCCACTCCGTCTTGCCTTCATTGCATCATCAACGACGCATGACCTTTTCGGACGGCGTCAGTGCTTCGATGTAGGCCGGACGGCTGAAGATCCGCTCGGCATACTTCATCAGCGGCGCGGCGTTCTTCGACAGTTCGATGCCGTAGTGATCCAGACGCCACAGCAGCGGCGCGATCGCGACGTCGAGCATCGAGAACTCCTCGCCGAGCATGTACTTGTTCTTCACGAAGATCGGCGCGAGCTGCGTCAGGCGATCGCGGATCGCGAGGCGTGCCTTCTCGTGGTTCTTCTCCGCTGCCTTGCCCTTCTCGTTCTCGAGCGTGCTGACGTGAACGAACAGCTCCTTCTCGAAGTTGAGCAGGAACAGGCGTGCACGTGCGCGCTGCACCGGGTCGGCCGGCATCAGTTGCGGGTGCGGGAAGCGCTCGTCGATGTATTCGTTGATGATGTTCGATTCGTACAGAATCAGGTCGCGCTCGACCAGAATCGGCACCTGACCGTACGGGTTCATCACCGAGATGTCTTCCGGCTTGTTGAACAGGTCGACGTCACGGATCTCGAAATCCATGCCCTTCTCGAACAGCACCAGCCGGCAACGCTGGGAGAACGGGCAAGTTGTGCCGGAATACAGAACCATCATATTTGCGTTTCCTCAAAAAAGCCGAGGGCCGGCACGCGGCGCAACCCCTTTTACGGGTTCCGCCTTGCGCCGGCCCCACGCCGGTCAGGCGTGTTTACTTGATATCTTTCCAGTACGCGGCATTGAGCCGCCAGGACAGGAAAGTCAGGACGCCGAGAAAGACCAGCACCCACACGCCGAGGCGTTTGCGGGTCTGCTGGGCCGGCTCGGACATCCATGTCATATAGGCCACCAGGTCGGCCACCGCAGCATCATAGTCGGGCGACGACAACGTCCCCGGCGTGACCTGCTGGAAGCCGACGAGCGTGTGGACCTTCTCGCCCGTCTCCTCGTCCGTCTTGTCTTCGAATTTGGCAGTGCGCTGCCCCTGCAGTTGCCACAATACATGGGGCATGCCGACGTTCTCGAACACCGCGTTGTTCCAGCCGCTCGGCCGCGCATCGTCGCGGTAGAAACTCCGCAGATACGTGTACAGCCAGTCGCGGCCGCGCGCCCGCTCCTCGACCGACAGGTCGGGCGGCGAGGTGCCGAGCCAGTTCTTCGCGTCGTCGGGCCGCATCGCGACGGACATCGTGCTCCCGACCTTGTCGGTCGTGAACAGGAGATTCGTTTCGATCTCCTTCTGGGATATGCCCAGATCCGTCAGACGGTTGTAGCGCATCAGGTTCGCGCTGTGGCAGTTCAGGCAATAGTTTACAAACAATTGCGCGCCGTGCTGAAGCGAAACGAGATTTTCCGTGTTATCGGGCGCCCGGTCGAGCGGAAAATTACCTTCCGCGCGCACGGCCGGCGCCGTCAGCAGCGCCACGGCCGTCGCCCCGATCAGTGCGAGTGTCGAAAGCAGTTTCTTCATGTCGTTCTCTCCTCGCTCACGTTAATGGGGCTTGAAGCGCACCCGTTCCGGCGGTTGCTTGAACGTGCCAAGCGGCGTCCAGAAGGGCATGCCGAGGAAGAACGCGAAGTAGATCAGCGCGCAGCCCTGCGCAATCAGCGTCGCGACCGGCGATGGCGGCCGTGTGCCGAGGAACGCGAGGATCAGGAACGCCGCGACGAAGATCCCAAGGAACACCTTGTGGAACAGCGGCCGGTAGCGGATCGACTTCACCGGGCTGCGGTCGAGCCATGGGAGGAAGAACAGCGTGATCACCGCCGAGCCCATCACGACGACGCCCCAGAACTTCGATTCCGTCACGAACATGAACACGACGATCGCCGCGGCCAGCACCGGCAGGCCGAGCTTCCACTTGCCGCGCGCGCGGATCAGCGCGAGTACGCCGAGCAGCGCGATCACGATCATCAGCACGATCTTGAACGGGTCAGTGGTCGCGCGCAGCATCGCGTAGAACGCGGTGAAGTACCAGACCGGCGCGATCTCCGGCGGCGTCTGCAGCGGGTTCGCCGGGACGAAGTTGTTCGACTCGAGGAAGTAACCACCCATCTCCGGCGTGAAAAACACGATCAGCGCGAACACCATCAGGAACACGCAGACGCCGAAGAAATCGTGCACCGAGTAGTACGGATGGAACGGGATGCCGTCGAGCGGAATGCCGTTCGCGTCCTTCTTCGCCTTGATCTCGATGCCGTCCGGGTTATTCGACCCCACTTCGTGCAGCGCGACGATGTGCGCGATCACGAGGCCGATCAGCACGAGCGGAATCGCGATCACGTGGAACGCGAAGAAGCGGTTCAGCGTGACGTCGGACACGACATAGTCGCCACGGATCCACAACGACAGGTCCGGGCCGACGAACGGGATCGCCGAGAACAGGTTCACGATCACCTGCGCACCCCAGAACGACATCTGGCCCCACGGCAGCAGGTAGCCGAAGAACGCTTCGGCCATCAGGCACAGGAAGATCGCACAACCGAAAATCCACACGAGCTCGCGCGGCTTGCGATACGACCCGTACATCAGCCCGCGGAACATGTGCAGGTACACGACGACGAAGAACATCGATGCACCGGTCGAGTGCATGTAGCGGATCAGCCAGCCCCACGGCACCTCGCGCATGATGTACTCGACCGACGCGAACGCGAGCACCGAGTCGGGCTTGTAGTTCATCGTCAGGAAGATGCCCGTGACGATCTGGTTGACGAGCACCAGCAGCGCAAGGGAGCCGAAGAAGTACCAGAAGTTGAAGTTCTTCGGCGCGTAGTACTCGGAAAGGTGATTCTTCCAGGTGGACGTGAGCGGGAAGCGCTGGTCGATCCAGCCGGTGAGACCTGTCGTGGAGACTTCCTTGTTATCGGCCATCACGCTTCTCCTTTCTCGTCCTTGCCGATCACGAGGGTCGTCGCCGACGTGAACATGTAGGGCGGGATGTCGAGATTCTGAGGCGCCGGCTTGTTCTTGAACACGCGGCCGGCGAGGTCGTAGGTCGAACCGTGGCACGGGCACAGGAAGCCGCCCGGCCAGTCGTCCGGCAGGTTCGGCTGCGGACCCGGCGTGAAGCGTTGGCTAGGCGTGCAGCCGAGGTGCGTACACACGGCCATCACGACGAGAATGTTCTTGCGATCAGCCCGCGCGCGATATTCGTTCGCGCAATACGCGGGCAACGGCATCGAATACGGGGATTTCGAGGTCGGATCGGCCACTTCCTTGTCGGCCTTGACCACATCGGCCAGCATCGAATCGGTGCGATTCAGGATCCAGACCGGCTTGCCGCGCCACGGCACGGTGACCATCTCGCCGGGCTTCAGGCCGCTGATGTCGATCTCGACCGGGGCCCCGGCCGCTTTCGCTTTCGCGGACGGCGCAAGCGACGCCGCGAAAGGTATGACGGTGGCTACGCCTCCCACGCCACCTGCTACGGATGTCGCAATCAGCCAGGTACGGCGGCCGCTGTCGACGCGTTTCTCTTCCTTGTCTCGCATCACACGCCCCACTTCTGAGTTGGATTTTCCGTCACGACTTTTCATTCCGCCGCTAGTTTGCGCGAATGGAGTCGCCATTTACAAGGCCCGGAGATGAAAATCCCTTCGAAGTAGTTGATAGTTAAGGGTTTTCCCCCACTATCGGAGTGATTAAATCATTTCACTTTTAAGCACCCGCTACATTGTGAAATTTCGATGCGCCGCCGCAAATCCTTCGTTCAGACCGGATTATGAATGTCGATAAAAAGGTGTTCGATATCGAATTCTTCGGACAAGTGGGTGCCAAGCGCCTGGATTCCGTAGCGTTCGGTCGCATGGTGCCCTGCCGCAACGAACGCGACGCCGCTCTCGGCCGATGCGTGCGTGACGGATTCCGACACCTCGCCGGTGAGGAACACGTCGGCTCCCGCGTCGATCGCCGCGTCGAAATAGCTTTGCGCGGCGCCCGTGCACCACGCGATGCGGCGCAACTGCATGTCCGGATCGCCGAGCACGAGCGGCGTGCGGCCAAGCGTGCGCTCGACCTTCGCGACGAAGTGCTCGAGCGAGACGGGCATCGGCAGCGTGGCCATCCAGCCGAGGTCGCCGTCGCCGAAACGCTGCTCGCCGAGCAGCCCGAGCTTCTCGCCGAGCTGCGCGTTGTTGCCGAACTCGGGGTGCGCGTCAAGCGGCAGGTGGAACGCGAACAGGTTCAGGTCGTTCGCGAGCAGCAGCTTCAGGCGCCGGTACTTGCGGCCCGTGATCTGCGGCGCCTCGTTGCGCCAGAAGTAGCCGTGATGGACGAGCACCGCATCCGCCCCCCATTCGAGCGCGGCTTCGAGGAACGCGACCGACGCCGTTACGCCGGTGGCGATCTTCTCGATCTTGCGGCGCCCCTCGACCTGGAGGCCGTTCGGGCAATAGTCCTTGAAGCGCGCGATTTCAAGGGTATTGTTCAAGTACAATTCGAGTTCGATCCGATCCATATAAACCTCTAATCTATTCAGATGCTTAGACGCTTCTGGCTGTTCTTCGCGCAGGCGGTGACCGTGCTGCTCGCGCTGATGTTCATCGTCGTGACGCTCAAGCCGCAATGGCTGCAACGGCAAGGACAGCTCGGCAAGCAGCTCGCCACGCCGATCGTCGCGCTGCGGGAAGTCGCGCCGGGCATTGGCGGGGCACCCGCGACCACGTCGTACGCTGAGGCCGCGCAAAAGGCGATGCCCGCCGTCGTCAACGTCTTCTCCAGCAAGGACGGCTCGCTGCCGCCCGATCCGCGCGCGAAAGATCCGCTGTTCCGCTACTTCTTCGGCGACCGCAACGCCCGCAAGCAGCAGGACGAACCGGCCGCCAACCTTGGCTCGGGCGTTATCGTGAGCCCTGAAGGTTACATTCTAACGAACCAGCACGTCGTGGACGGCGCCGACCAGATCGAAGTCGCGCTCGCCGACGGCCGCACGGCCACCGCGAAGGTGATCGGCAGCGATCCGGAAACCGACCTCGCCGTGCTGAAGATCAACATGACGAACCTGCCGACGATCACGCTCGGCCGTTCGGACCAGTCGCGGGTCGGCGACGTCGTGCTCGCGATCGGCAACCCGTTCGGCGTCGGCCAGACAGTCACGATGGGGATCATCAGCGCGCTCGGCCGCAATCACCTCGGCATCAACACGTTCGAGAACTTCATCCAGACCGACGCGCCGATCAACCCCGGCAACTCTGGCGGCGCGCTGGTTGACGTGAACGGCAACCTGCTCGGCATCAACACGGCCATCTACTCGCGCTCGGGCGGCTCGCTCGGGATCGGCTTCGCGATTCCCGTGTCGACCGCGCGCACCGTGCTCGAAAGCATCATCACGACGGGCTCGGTCACGCGCGGCTGGATCGGCGTCGAGCCGCAGGACGTCACACCGGAAATCGCCGAATCGTTCGGGCTCCAGCAGAAGTCGGGCGCGATCGTCGCGGGCGTGCTGCAGGGCGGCCCGGCCGACAAGGCCGGCATCAAGCCGGGTGACATCCTCGTGAGCGTGAACGGCGACGAAATCACCGACACGACAAAGCTGCTGAACACCGTCGCGCAGATCAAGCCGGGCACGCCGACCAAGGTGCACGTCGTGCGCAAGGGCAAGGAGTTCGACGTGAACGTCGTGATCGGCAAACGCCCGCCGCCGCCGAAGCAGACGCTCGACGAACAGGACAGCGACTCCGGATAACGCCGGGCGTGTGGCCGGTGCGTCGGCGCCGCCCGCCAGGGCCATAGCCGGAAATGAACAGGGCAGCCGATCAGGCTGCCCTATTGCTTTGTATCAGGGATCACGGTTCACGGTGAAGCCGCGTTGGCCGTCACCGTCTGCACCTTCCCGTCGCCGGCCCCGCGTCAACGTTGCGCGGAGGCCGCATCCACCGCGACCCTCATGCCGGCTACGGTCCGCAGCGCGTTCGTCAACTCGCGGCGCCGTTGTTCTCCGCCTCGGGTTCTTCCGTCGGCTTCGGCACGAAGAATCGCGCGGCCAGCAGCCCGATCTCGAACAGCACGACGAGCGGCAGCGCCAGCATCAGCTGCGAGAACACGTCCGGCGGCGTGACGACCGCCGCGACGACGAACGCGCCGACGATCACGTACGGCCGCATCTCCTTCAGCTTCTTCAGCGTCAGCACGCCCATCCGGACGAGCAGCACGACGATGATCGGCACCTCGAACGTAACCCCGAATGCGATGAACATCCCGAGCACGAAGCTCAGGTAATTGTCGATGTCGGTCGACATCTCCGCGCCGAGCGGCGCGTTGTAGTGCGCCATCACGCGGAAGATCGTCGGGAACACGAGGAAGTACGCGAACGCCATCCCGCACAGGAACAGGAAGTAGCTGCTGCCGACGAGCGGTGCAACGAGCCGCTTCTCGTGCTGGTACAGCCCCGGCGCGACGAACGCCCAGATCTGGTACAGCACGATCGGCAACGCGATCACGAGCGCGACGAGCATCGTGACCTTCATCGGCACGAAGAACGAGCCGGTGACATCGGTCACGATCATCCTGCCGCCCTTCGGCAGGTTTTCCATCAGCGGCCGCGCGAGCAGCCGGAAGATGTCGGGCGCCCAGTACACGAGCCCGAGGAACACGACGATCACGGCCAGCCCCGCGCGAATGATGCGATCGCGAAGCTCGACGAGATGGGAAATGAAGGTTTCTTCCGGGGCGTCGCCCGGATTCTGCTGGGGGTCGCTCACACCGGCCCTCGGTAGGATTGACGAGCGAGCATGCGCTCGGCTCAGAAGAAGCGCGTCGGCCGGCGCAGGCTGGCCGGCTGGTGGCGCGCGACACGCGCGGCACCCGACTGCACGTGCGTGCGGCGGGTGGTCGCGCGCTTGTACCAGACAGGCGTCGCCGCCTGCTTCACACGCCAGTTGCGACGCTTCGACGCGAGCGCGGCCGTGCTGCCGCGCCACGACGGCGCCGCGGGCGTGTCGGAGCCGTACGTGCCGGCATCGACCGAGCCTTCGTTAGGACCGCCGACCGCGGAGTTCCACGTGTCGTTCAGTTCCTTCTCGTGCTCGCGCAGGTTGTCGTGAATCGTCGTCTCGACATTGCGCGCGGCCGTCTCGAAATCGGTCTTCATCGTCCGCAACGCGTCGAGTTCGATTTCGCGCGAGACCTCGGCCTTCACGTCGTTGATGTACCGCTGCGCGCGGCCGAACAATGCGCCTGCCGTACGCGCGACGCGCGGCAGGCGCTCGGGGCCGAGCACCACGAGCGCGACGACGCCGATCAGCGCCATCTTCGAAAGACCGAGATCCAGCATCGCGAATGCCTGTCAGCGTGCCGGCGTTACGCCTTGTTCGAGTCGGAACGCGTCGTTTCCTTCGCGTTGACGTCGACCGAGCCCGAGCGCGGCAGTTGCTGCGCGTCCGCCGGCGTCTCGCCTTCCTTCATGCCGTCCTTGAAACCCTTCACGGCGCTGCCGAGGTCGTTGCCGATGTTACGCAGCTTCTTCGTACCGAAAACCAGCGCGACGATCAGCAGCACGATCAGCCAGTGCCAAATGCTCAATCCACCCATGATGAAACCTCTCCTCAACCACGCCGCTTCGCGGCGCAAATCGCCGGCGGCACGCCGGCTTCGACTATCGATGCGGGGAAACGCCCCGCGACGTCAACCCATCCGCAGCCACGGGCGCGGGCCGGCGAGAATATGCGCGTGCAGGTGGTAGACCTCCTGCCCGCCGCCGGGGCCCGTGTTGATCACCGTGCGAAAGCCGGTTTCACCGCCCGTGTACGCGACGCCGAGCTGATCGGCCAGACGGGCGACCAGCAGCATCAGGCGGCCGAGCATCGGCGCATCGGCGTCGCTTGCCGCCGACAGCGTCGGCAGGTGCCGGCGCGGAATCACGAGCACGTGCGTCTCGGCCGCGGGGCGGATGTCGCGGAACGCGACGAATTCGTCGTCCTCGTGCACCTTCGTGCTCGGGATCTCGCCCGCCGCGATCTTGCAGAACAGGCAATTCGGATCGTGACTCATGTTGCTCCTGCGAAACGCCCGCGCACCGGTCAGAACCAGGCCTGGGGATCGAGCGTCTTGTTATCGTTCAGGTACAGCCAACCCTTGATGATACGGTACAGCGTCCAGATCCATGTGACAAACATGACGACGAATCCCACCACCACGAACATCAGCGCGAAGCCGATCACGTAGGCGATCAGCGCGCGCCAGAACGTGCGGATCTGCCATTCGAAATGGTCGGCGTACGGCGTGCCGGCCACGTCGCCGCGCTTCACGTAGTTGATGATGATCGCGATGATGCCGGTGACGCCGCCCGTCAGCCAATGAATCGCATAGAGGCCATACAGCACGTGCGTCAGCGTGCGCAAACCGTTCAGTCGCTCGGCGTCCGCTGCGCCCGGCACCGACGGTGTCGGAAACTGGCTCGGCGTCTCGGTCATGATGCTACCCCCGTTAGATGACAATTCTTACAGCTTACCGCACTGTCGCCGGCGCGGCAGGCCGTCGGCCGTCACCCGCCATTTTCCTCGCGCTCGCGGCGTTTGCGCAGCGCCTTTTCCTCGATGCCCGACAGCCCTTCGCGGCGCTCGAGCTCGGCGATCACGTCGGCCGGGCTCAGGTCGAAATGCGACAGCATCACGAGGCAGTGGAACCACAGATCGGCCACCTCGCCGACCAGCGCCGTCGGCGCGCCGCCCTGGCGCACGTCCTTCGCGGCCAGCACGACTTCGGTCGCCTCCTCGCCGATCTTCTTCAGCACCGCGTCGTCGCCCTTGTGGAACAGGCGCGATACGTACGATTGCTCGGGGTCGCCGCCCTTGCGGCTATCGATCACGGCCGCGAGGCGCAGCAGCGTGTCTTCGGTCGATTGCGTCATTTGTAAATGTGTTCGGGGTCTTTCAGCACCGGATCGACCGCGACCCAGTCGCCGCTGTCCACAGTACCTTCGAATTTCTGGAAGAAGCACGAATGCCGGCCGGTGTGGCATGCGATGCCCGACACCTGCTCGACCTTCAGCAGTACGACGTCCTCGTCGCAATCGAGCCGCACCTCGTGCACGTGCTGCACGTGGCCCGACTCCTCGCCCTTGAACCACAGGCGCTTGCGCGAGCGCGAATAGTAGACCGCGCGCTGCGTCTCGATCGTCTTCGCCAGCGCCTCGCGGTTCATCCACGCGAACATCAGCACGTCGTTCGTCGACGCTTCCTGCGCGATCACCGGCACGAGGCCGTTGTCGTCCCAGCGGACCTTGTCGAGCCACGCGGGCAGGGATTTCGTTTCCGTATTCATCACAGCCTCACCGCGATGCCCTGGTCGGCCATGAAGCGCTTCGCCTCGCCGACCGTGTGCTCGCCGTAGTGGAAGATGCTGGCGGCCAGCACCGCGTCGGCGTGGCCGTCCTTGATGCCGTCCGCGAGATCCTGCAGGCAACCGACGCCGCCCGACGCGATCACCGGCACCGGCACCGCGTCCGACACGCTGCGCGTGAGCGCGAGGTCGAAGCCCGACTTCGTGCCGTCGCGGTCCATGCTCGTGAGCAGGATTTCGCCCGCGCCGAGCTCTGCCATCTTGCGCGCCCATTCGATCGCGTCGAGGCCCGTGCCCTTGCGGCCGCCGTGCGTGAAAACTTCCCAGCGCGGCGTCTCGCCGTCGGCCGACACGCGCTTCGCGTCGATCGCGACGACGATGCACTGCGAGCCGTACTTGTCGGCCGCGTCGCGCACGAGCTGCGGGTTCGCGACCGCCGACGAATTCATGCTGACCTTGTCCGCGCCGGCGTTCAACAGGCGCCGGACGTCCTCGACGGCGCGCACGCCGCCGCCGACGGTCAGCGGAATGAAGACCTGCGACGCGACGGCTTCGATGATCGGCAGGATCAGGTCGCGCTGGTCGGAGGTCGCGGTGATGTCGAGGAACGTCAGTTCGTCGGCGCCCTGGTCGTCGTAACGGCGGGCGATTTCGACGGGATTGCCGGCATCGCGCAGTTCGACGAAGTTGACGCCCTTGACGACACGCCCGGCGGTCACGTCCAGGCAGGGGATGATGCGTTTAGCTAGAGCCATGATGTTGCGCCAAATGCCGCGATGGGACGGCCGGTTACGGGCGCCTCGCGCGAGGCGCCCGGTCGGGGCCGCCTGCTGGCGGCCCCGGCGAACGGAACGACGACGCTCAGGCGTTGTCGAGTTCGCCGTTCAGTTCGTCCGCGCGCTTCTGCGCGGCCGCGAAATCGAGATCGCCGGAGTAGATCGCACGGCCGCAGATCACGCCTTCGACGCCGTGCTCTTCCACTTCGCACAGGTTCTCGATGTCCGTGAGGTTCGACAGGCCGCCGCTGGCGATCACCGGAATGCCGACCGCCTGCGCGAGCTTCACGGTCGCCTCGATGTTGATGCCCTGCAGCATCCCGTCGCGGCCGATGTCCGTGTAGACGATCGACTCGACGCCGTAGTCCTCGAACTTCTTCGCGAGATCGATCACCTCGTGGCCCGTCAGCTTGCTCCAGCCGTCGGTCGCGACCTTGCCGTCCTTCGCGTCCAGCCCGACGATGATGCTGCCCGCGAACGCGGTGCACGCGTCCTGCAGGAAACCCGGGTCCTTCACGGCCGCGGTGCCGATGATCACGTAGGACAGGCCGGCGTCGAGATACTTCTCGATCGTCTCGAGGCTGCGGATGCCGCCGCCGAGCTGCACGGGGATTTCGTCGCCGACTTCGTCGAGGATCGCTTCGATCGCCTCGAGATTCTTCGGCTTGCCGGCGAATGCGCCGTTCAGGTCGACCAGATGCAGCCGCCGGGCGCCGAGATCGACCCATTTGCGGGCCATCGCCGCCGGGTCCTCGGAGAAAATCGTGGCCTGGTCCATATCGCCCTGTTTGAGGCGCACACACTGACCGTCTTTGAGATCGATGGCCGGAATCAGCAACATAGCAATCGGGTGTCGTCGTGGAAAATGAAAAGAATCCGGCGCGTACCGGCCAAACCGGTGCCGCGCCGTCTCGCTAGTTTAGTACAACTCTTTCGGCGCATAAGCGCGCAAGCCCCGCGCGACAGGCCTTTCCGGCCCGCCGACTGTGGCACGCACGCGACGTTCACGGCTTCCAGTGTACGAAGTTGCGGTACAGACGCAACCCGACTTCCGCGCTTTTCTCGGGGTGGAATTGGGTCGCGAAGAGATTGTCCCGCGCGACCGCGGACGTAAACGGCGCGCCGTATGCCGTTTCGCCGACCGTGTGTGCCGGGTTGTCCGGCGTCACGTAATAGCTGTGTACGAAATAGAAGTATGCATCGTCGGGCACGCCGTCCCACAGCGGGTGCGGCTGCGACTGGCGCACGCGGTTCCAGCCCATCTGCGGCACCTTGAAGCGCGAGCCGTCGTCCTGCAGCTGGCCGTCGAGCTCGAAGCGCACGACCTTGCCGGGCAGCAGGCCCAGGCCCTTCGTGTCGCCTTCCGCGCTCCAGTCGAACAGCATCTGCTCGCCGACGCACACGCCGAGCAGCGGCTTCGTGCGCGACGCCTCGATCACCGCTTCCTGCAGCCCCGACTCACCGAGGCAGCGCATGCAGTCGGGCATCGCGCCCTGGCCGGGCAGCACGACGCGGTCGGCCGCGCGAATCGCGGCCGGCGTGTCGACGATCGCCACGTCGGCGGCCGGTTCGGCCTTCTTGAGCGCCTGCGCGACCGAGCGCAGGTTGCCCATCCCATAATCCACAATCGCAATCGAAGTTTTCATCTCAGTGCAGGCAGTAGCGCCCTCAGTCCATTGACGATGAATTCCACCGCCAGCGCCGACAGCATCAAACCCATCAGCCGCGTGGCGATGTTGATGCCGGTGCGGCCGATCCAGTTCGCGATCGGCTCGGCGAGCCGCATCGCGAGAAAACACAGAAGCGCCAGAACCGCGCCGATCGCGACCAGCCCGGCCCGCTCATACCAGTGATGCGAGTTCGCCGCATAGATGATCACCGTGCTGATCGAGCCGGGGCCCGTGAGCAGCGGAATCGCCAGCGGCACGACCGCGATGTTGTCCTTCAGCTCGGCCTCGTGGCGCTCCTCCGGCGTCGATCGCGTGTTGCCGATCTGCGCGTTCAGCATGTTGATCGCCATCAGTAACATGATGATCCCGCCGCCCACTTCAAGGGAGCCGACCGAAATGCCGAAGAAGTTGATGATCTGCTGCCCGAGCAGCGTCGTCACCGTGATCACGCAGAACACCGACACCGACGCGATCCGGATCGTACGGCGCCGCTCGTCGTCCGTCTGCTGTGCCGTCAGGCTCAGGAAGAACGGCACGGCGCCGACCGGGTTGATCAGCGCCAGCAGCGAAATGAACGATTTGAGCAGATCCATCGCAAGCCGGCGCGCCGCGCCGAAGCCGTGAGGTTGTCCTTGGCGTCCTGTCCGTTCGAAAGTTAGAGGCTGCCCTTCGTCGACGGAATCTGCCCCGCCGCGCGCTCGTCGAGCTCCACCGCCGCACGCAGCGCCCGGCCGAAGGCCTTGAACACCGTTTCGAGCTGGTGGTGCGCATTGATCCCGCGCAGGTTGTCGATGTGCAGCGTGACGCCCGCGTGGTTCACGAACCCGCGGAAGAATTCGATCGACAGGTCGACGTCGAACGTTCCGATCCGCGCGCGCGTGAACGGCACGTGGAATTCGAGACCCGGCCGGCCCGAGAAGTCGATCACGACGCGCGACAGCGCCTCGTCGAGCGGTACGTACGAATGGCCGTAGCGGCGGATGCCCTTCTTGTCGCCGATCGCCTTCGCGACGGCCTGACCGAGCGTGATGCCGACGTCCTCGACCGTATGGTGGTCGTCGATATGCGTATCGCCATGCGCTTCGACCTCGAGATCGATCAGGCCATGTCGCGCGATCTGGTCGAGCATATGGTCGAGAAACGGCACGCCGGTGGCCAGCTTCTGCCGGCCGGTACCGTCGAGATCGAGCTTCACACGGATCTGCGTTTCGCTGGTATTGCGAACGACTTCCGCCACACGCATGGCAATTCCTTGAATGAGTCTGATGTAAATGGGGATTGATCGTCGCGCGCCGCCGCGCCCTGGGCTCAACCGGGCAGCGCGATTTTCAAAGCAGCCAGCAGGCGCGCGTTTTCGTCGGGAGAACCGACGGTCAGCCGCACGCATTCGGCCAGCAACGGATGCATTTTACTCACGTTTTTGACCAGCACCCGCTCGGTGAGCAACGCATCGAACACGGCCGCCGCGTCCGGCACGCGCACCAGCAGGAAATTGCCGGCGCTCGGGAACACCGTCGCGCCCGGCAGCGCGGCCACGGCCTGCGCGAGACGCGTGCGTTCCGCACGCAGTTCGGCCGCCTGCGCGTCGAGCACATCGAGGTGATCGAGCAGGAAATCGGCGGTCGCCTGTGTCAGCACGTTGATGTTGTAAGGCGGGCGCACCTTGTCGAACTCGGTCAGCCACGTCGGCAGCCCGGCGAGATAGCCGAGACGGATCCCCGCGAGGCCGAGCTTCGACACCGTGCGCATCACGACGACGTTGTCGAACTCGGCGGCGCGCGGCAGCCACGAGCGCTCCGCGAACGGCTGGTACGCCTCGTCGATCACGATCAGGCTGTGGCGCGCGGCAGCGATGATCCGCTCGACGTCGGCTTCGTCGTACAGCGTGCCGGTCGGGTTGTTCGGGTACGCGAGATAGACGATCGCGGGCCGGTGCTCGGCGATCGCCGCGATCATCGCGTCGGCGTCGAGCGTCAGGTCGGCCCTGAGCGGCACGCCGACGAATTCGAGCTGCGCGAACTTCGCGGACAGTTCGTACATCACGAAGCCCGGCACCGGCGCGAGCACCTTCGCGCCCGGCTTTGCGCATGCCACCGACATCATGCTGATGATTTCGTCCGAGCCGTTGCCGAGCAGCACGTCGCACGCCGCCGGCACACCCATCGCGTGGCGCAGCTTGTCGAGCAGCGCGCCCGGGCGCGGCGCCGGATAGCGGTTCAGCGCGACCTGCGCGAGGCGCTCGCCGAGCGCCGCCGCGAGCGGCGCGGGCAGCGAATACGGGTTCTCCATCGCGTCGAGCTTCACGAACCCGCTCGCGTCGGGCACCGGGTAGCTCGTCATCGCGAGCACGTCGCGGCGGATGATGTCTTGTGGCGTCGTCATGGTCTCAAGCCGGCGTGCATCGCGCCGGCGTCAAATGGTCGGCAAGGCGGCGGCTGCCGCCCTGCTCCGGTCTCCTGGCGACCGAAGCCGATGCGTCGGCATCGGCTCCGGCGCGCGCGTCACCCCTTCATCCGGAGTTCGGCGCTGCGCGCGTGCGCCTGCAGCCCTTCGCCGTATGCCAGCTCGGAGGCGATCTCGCCCAGCGTCTGCGCGCCTTCGGCGCTGACCTCGATCAGGCTCGAACGCTTGATGAAGTCGTACACGCCGAGCGGTGACGAGAAGCGCGCGGTGCGCGACGTCGGCAGCACGTGGTTCGGGCCCGCGCAGTAGTCGCCGAGGCTTTCGCTCGTGTAGCGGCCGAGGAAGATCGCGCCGGCGTGGCGGATCTGCTGGCCCCATTGCTGCGGCTCCAGCGCGGAAATCTCGAGGTGCTCCGGCGCGATGTCGTTTGCGATCCGGCACGCTTCGGCCATGTCGCGCACCTTGATCAGCGCGCCGCGGCCTTCGAGCGACGCGCGGATCACGTCCCGGCGCGGCATCGTCGGCAGCAGCTCGTCGATCGCCTTCTCGACGCGCTCGAGAAACGCGGCGTCCGGGCACAGCAGGATCGACTGCGCGAGTTCGTCGTGTTCGGCCTGCGAGAACAGGTCCATCGCGACCCAGCTCGGATCGGTCGTGCCATCGCACAGCACGAGGATTTCCGACGGGCCGGCGATCATGTCGATGCCGACCGTGCCGAACACGCGGCGCTTCGCCGAGGCGACGTACGCATTGCCCGGCCCGCAGATCTTGTCGACCGCCGGCACCGTGGCCGTGCCGTACGCGAGCGCGCCGACCGCCTGCGCGCCGCCGATCGTGAACACGCGATCGACGCCGCCGAGCAGCGCCGCGGCGAGCACGAGGTCGTTCTTCACGCCGTCCGGGGTCGGCACGACCATCACGATCTCGCCGACGCCCGCGACGCGCGCGGGAATCGCGTTCATCAGCACCGACGACGGATAGGCGGCCTTGCCACCCGGCACGTACAGGCCGACGCGGTCGAGCGGCGTGACCTTCTGGCCGAGCACCGTGCCGTCGCTTTCCGTGTACTGCCAGCTATGGGTGCCGCACTCGATCTTCTGCTTCTCGTGGTACGCCCGCACGCGTGCGGCAGCGGCTTCCAGCGCCGCGCGCGCCTTCGGCGCGAGGCCGTCGAGCGCCGTCTGCAGCGCGTCCTGCGGCAGTTCGAGCGCGGCGACGCTGTTCGCGTCCAGCCGGTCGAAGCGGTTCGTGTACTCGAGCACCGCGGCGTCGCCGCGCGACTTCACGTCGGCGAGAATCTTCGCGACCGACTGCTCGATCGCTTCGTCCTCGCTCGCCTCGAACGCGAGCACCGCACGCAGCGCGACATCGAAGCCGTCGCTCGTCGAATCGAGTTTGCGGATGGTGATGGCCATGGGAGTTCCGTTACGGTGATGCGCTCAATTGCCATTCTGCGACGCGCGTTCGAACGCGTCGAGAATCGGCTTGAGCGCCGCGCGCTTCAACTTCAGCGCAGCCTGGTTCACGACGAGGCGCGACGAGATCGCCATGATCTCCTCGACCTCGACCAGATTGTTCGCCTTCAGCGTGCCGCCCGAGCTGACGAGGTCGACGATCGCGTCGGCCAGCCCGACCAGCGGCGCCAGCTCCATCGAGCCGTACAGCTTGATCAGGTCGACGTGCACGCCTTTCGCGGCGAAGTGTTCGCGTGCCGTTTCGACGTACTTGGTCGCGACCCGCAGGCGCGCGCCCTGGCGCACCGCGTTCGCATAGTCGAAGCCGGCCGGCACGGCCACCGACATCCGGCAGCGCGCAATGTTCAGATCGATCGGCTGGTACAGGCCCGAGCCGCCGTGCTCGACCAGCACGTCCTTGCCGGCCACGCCGAAATCGGCCGCGCCGTATTCGACGTAGGTCGGCACGTCGCTCGCGCGCACGATGATCACGCGCAGGTTCGGATCGGTCGTTGGCAGGATCAGCTTGCGCGACGTATCCGGATCCTCGGCCACCTGCACGCCGGCGGCCGCCAGCAGCGGCAGGGTTTCCTCGAAAATCCGGCCCTTCGACAGGGCGAGGGTCAGCGGCGCGGTCATGCTTGGCTCCCGGAGAGGCGGCGCACGTTCGCGCCGACGGCGGTCAGTTTCGTTTCCATGCGGTCGTAGCCGCGGTCCAGGTGATAGATGCGGTCGACGAGCGTTTCGCCTTCGGCGCGCAGCCCGGCGATCACGAGGCTCGCCGAGGCGCGCAGGTCGGTCGCCATCACGTTCGCGCCGGACAGCTTGTCGACGCCCGTCACGAGCGCCGTGTTGCCGTCGATCGTGATGTTCGCGCCGAGCCGGTTCAGCTCCTGCACGTGCATGAAGCGGTTCTCGAAAATGGTCTCGACGACCTGCGCGGTGCCCGTCGCGACCGAATTGAGGGCCATGAACTGCGCCTGCATGTCGGTCGGGAACGCCGGGTATTCCGATGTGCGGATCGTCACCGCCGACGGGCGGCGGTCCATCTTCACGCGCAGCCAGCTGTCGCCTTCCTCGATCGACACGCCGGCCTCGCGCAGCTTGTCGATCACCGCGTCGAGGATGTGCGGGCGCACGCCCGTCAGCATCACGTCGCCGCCCGCCGCCGCAACCGCGCACAGGAACGTGCCGGCCTCGATACGGTCGGGAATCACCGAATGGCGTGCGCCATGCAGCCGCTCGACGCCCTGGATCACGAGGCGGTCGGTGCCGATCCCGTCGATCTTCGCGCCCATCGCGACCAGCAAGTGTGCGAGATCGCTCACTTCCGGCTCGCGCGCCGCATTCTCGATCACCGTCTCGCCGTCGGCAAGCGTCGCGGCCATCAGCAGGTTTTCCGTCCCCGTCACCGTGATCATGTCGGTCACGATGCGCGCGCCCTTCAGGCGCTTCGCGCGTGCCTCGATGAAGCCGTGCTCGATGCTGATCTCGGCGCCCATCGCCTGCAGGCCCTTGATGTGCTGGTCGACCGGCCGCGCGCCGATCGCGCAGCCGCCCGGCAGCGACACCTTCGCCTCGCCGAAGCGCGCGAGCAGCGGCCCGAGCACGAGGATCGACGCGCGCATCGTCTTGACGAGCTCGTACGGCGCGACGAGGTTGTCGACACGCGATGCGTCGAGCTGCACGCGGCAACCGTCCGCTTCGCTCTTCACGCCCATCTGGTTCAGTACCTTCAGCGTGGTGCGCACGTCCTTCAGGTTCGGCACGTTGTCGAGCTCGACCGGCTCGGCGCTGAGCAGCCCCGCGCACAGGATCGGCAGCGCGGCGTTCTTCGCGCCCGACACGACGATCTCGCCCGACAACCGGCGACCGCCTTCGATCACCAGCTTGTCCATCCCATGTCCCTGCGATTCCCCGTTGGCGGCCGGGTGTGCCGTGGCGACGCTCTCGACGGCGTCGCGCTCGTTGACGGTGACTTGCACTCAGTGGTTCCGGTTATGCGTTCTGCCATTCGGCGGGCGTCAGCGTCTTCATGCTGAGCGCGTGGATTTCCTGCTTCATGCGATCGCCGAGCGCCGCATAGACGAGCTGGTGCCGCTGGATCGGCCGCTTGCCTTCGAAGGCCGCCGACACGATCGTCGCGAAGAAATGCTGGCCGTCGCCTTCGACTTCCAGATGAGTGCAGGCGAGACCGCCGGCGATGTATTGCTTGACCTGTTCGGGAGTCGGCAACATGAGGGGCTCCTGTCGGCGCGCGCCGCCCGTGGCGGCCGCCGCCGTCGATATCAATGACGCAGTTTGTAGCCGGTCGCGAGCAGCCGCATCGCGAACATCGCGAGCAGCACGAAGAAACCGGTGACGATCGCGAGGCTCGCGAGCGGGTTGATGTCGGACGCGCCGAAGAACCCGTAACGGAAGCCGTCGATCATGTAGAAAAACGGGTTGAGACGCGAGATCTCGCGCCACACGGGCGGCAGCGAGTGCGTCGAATAGAACACGCCGGACAGGAACGTCAGCGGCATGATCAGGAAGTTCTGGAACGCGGCGAGCTGGTCGAACTTCTCGGCCCAGATCCCGGCGATCAGCCCGAGCGTGCCGAGGATCGCCGAGCCGAGCAGCGCGAACGCGATGATGAACAACGGCGCCGCGAAATGCATCGGGATAAACCAGATCGTCACGACGAACACGCCGGTGCCGACCGCGAGCCCGCGCACGACGGACGCGAGCACGTACGCGCCGAAGATGTCCTTGTAGGACAGCGGCGGCAGCAGCATGAACACGAGGTTGCCGGTGATCTTCGACTGGATCAGCGACGACGAACTGTTCGCGAACGCGTTCTGCAGCACGCTCATCATCACCAGGCCCGGGACCAGGAAGCTCACGTACTCGACGCCCGGATACACCTCGACGCGGCCCGAGAGCGCGTGGCCGAAGATCGTCAGATACAGCAGCGCCGTCACGATCGGCGCGCACACCGTCTGGAACGACACCTTCCAGAAGCGCAGGAGTTCCTTGTAGAACAGCGTTTGAAAACCGCTTCCCGCTACTCGCCCGACAGCGCCGGGTTCAGGAGTTTGGCGGGAACGGGGGGGCTGCGCCCCCCCGAGCGAACGCAGTTCGCGTGGGGGTTGTTTATTCATGCCAGCCCCTCGACGACTTCTGCCCCGTTCATCACCTGGACGAACACATCCTCGAGATCCGCCTTGCGGACCTCGATCTCGTCGAACGTGCAGCCCGCCGCGCGGCATTGCGCGAGGATGCGCTCGACGTCGTCGTAGTTCGACAGGCGCAGCAGGTGCTCGCCCGGCGCGCGTGCGGCCGGATCTGTCTCCAGCCCGCGCAATTCGGCTGGCAGCGCGCCCGTTGCGAACCGCAGGTACAGCTGCAGCCCCGCGAAGCGGCGCAGCAGCGCGTCGGTGCGATCAAGCGCGACGACCTCACCGCGACGGAGCATCGCGATGCGGTCGCACAGCGACTCGGCTTCCTCGAGGTAATGGGTGGTCAGGACGATCGTGTGGCCCTCGCGGTTCAGCCGCGAGATGAATTTCCACAGCGTCTGGCGCAGTTCGACGTCGACGCCGGCGGTCGGCTCGTCGAGCACGATCACGGGCGGCCGGTGCACGAGCGCCTGCGCGACCAGCACGCGGCGCTTCATCCCGCCCGACAGCGCGCGCATGTTCGCGTCGGCCTTCTCGGTGAGGTCGAGATTGGCCATCACTTCGTCGATCCAGTCGTCGTTGCGGCGCAGCCCGAAATAGCCGGACTGGATCCGCAGCGTTTCGCGGACGGTGAAGAACGGGTCGAACACGAGTTCCTGCGGCACGACGCCGAGCGCGCGGCGCGCACCCCGGAAGTCCTTGACGACGTCGTGGCCGCGCACCGAGATACTGCCTTCATCGGCCCGGGTGAGCCCGGCGAGGATACTGATGAGCGTGGTCTTGCCTGCGCCGTTCGGGCCGAGCAGACCGAAAAACTCGCCTTCCTCGACCGACAGGCTGACGCCCTTGAGCGCCTGAAGCGATTTGTAGCGCTTCTTGACGTGACGGATTTCTATGGCTGACATGACTGTGCGCGGCGCAAGGGCCGCGACGCCTATTCTGTGCTTGCTGCGAAAGAAAATGGGGGCCGGACGCCGATTGGCTGCCCCGCAAAACGCTTGATTATAGGGCAAACCGGCTGGTGAAGCCGGCGCCGGAGGCGCGCGGCCTGAAGCGTGCGCGCGCCGGCTGGCGCGGCAGGCTTCGGTCGGACAGGGTCAATGTCGCCCGGCGCCGTCGATGAGCGCGTCGACGCCGTAGGCGCGCGCGAGGCTGGCGAGCTTCGAGGGGAGATTGAGGAGATCGAGGGTCGCGCCGCGCGCTTTGGCGGCACGTTGCCATGCGAGCAGCACGGCGAGCGCGGATGAGTCGAACTGCGTCAGCGCCGCGCAATCGACGGCGGTCGCGCCCGCGCCGATGCGCGCGAGACCGTCCGCGAGCGCGGACTTCGCGCTCGCGACGGTCAGCGAGGAGCCGGCTGCGAAGGCGCTCACGACGCCTGCTTGCCGGCGGCAAGTTCCTGGTTGCGCTGCGTCAGGAACTTGATCAGACCGTCCACGCCGCTTTGCTGGATCTTCTCGTTGAACTGCTGCTGGTACGTCTGGATCAGCCACGCGCCGAGCACGTTCAGGTCATACACCTTCCAGCCGTTGGCCGTCTTGTACAGGCGGTAGTCGATCTGAACCGGCTGGCCGTTGTTCATCGCGAGCGTCTTCACGACCACGTCGGTATCGGCCGGATCGGCGCGGAACGGCGGGTACTGGATCTGCTGGTCCGGCTTCAGTTGCGCAAGCGCGCCCGAATACGTGCGGATCAGCAGCAGCTTGAACTGCTCCTGAACCTGCTGCTGCTGCTCGGCCGATGCCGTGCGCCAGTTGCGACCCATCGCGAGCTGCGTGGTGCGGCGGAAATCGGTGTACGGCAGGATGTCCTTGTTGACGATCGTAATGATGCGGTTGGTATCGCCCTGCTTGATCGTCTGCTGCTTGACCTCGTCGAGCACCTGCTGCGTCGCCGACTTGATCAGCGACTGCGGGTTCGATTGGTCGACTTGCGCGTGAGCTGCGCTGCCGAACGAAAACAGCGCCGCGAAAACGGGGATCAGGAACAGTTTTTTCATCATAGTGACCTGCATGAAGAGTCGATGCAAAGGTTGGAGCCGGTAGCTTACGCGCAAGTTCGCGCGCGCTACCGACTGAATCGTTTCGGGCTGTAACGAATGTAAGCGGGTCAGTGCAGCCGGATGCTCGGGAAGCGGAACCCGCCCGGCGACGGCGGCGTCACCTGCATCGGCGGCACGGTCGTCGCGCTGGCCGGGTTCGGCACTTCCGCGGTACCCGACGCCGGTGCGGCAACGGCCGCGCCCGACGCACCGGCCGGTGCCGTCGCGCCGCCGACTGCCGCTGCGCCCGCCGTACCGGCCGCGCCGGCTGCCGCCGGAGCCGCGCCGTCGTCCGGCAGGTCGTACTTCGGCAGCGCATCGTTGCTCGACGCCGTCGAGGCCTCGCCCCGCGCGTTGTCGATCAGCATCTGGCGGCGTTGCAGGTACGCGTTGCGCACGAACGAATACTTGTCGAGCGCCGCGGCATCCAGCACGTCGCCCGCGCCAAGCAGGTTCGCACGCGTGTTGACGAGGTTCACGCCGAACAGACCCCAGCTCAGGCCGTCCGGCTTCACGTAGGTGAGCGGGTTGCCGACGTAGTCGACGCCGAGGCCAGCCGTGTCGCGCAGCGTGCTCGGGCCGAGCAGCGGCAGCACGAGGTAGGGGCCCGACGGCATGCCGTAGCGGCCCATCGTGATCCCGAAGTCGGCCGTATGCTTCGGCAGTTTCGCGATCGTCGCGACGTCGAACAGGCCGCCGACGCCAAACACCGTGTTGATCACGACGCGCATGATGTCGCCGACGCCGTCCGCGATCCGCAGCTGCACGATGTTGTTCGCCGCGATGTACACGTCGCCGATGTTCGAGAAGAAGTTCGTCACGCTGTCGCGCACCGGCTGCGGCACCACGTACTGGTAGCCCTTCGCGACCGGCTTCAGCGCGTACGTGTCGACCGTATCGTTGAACGTGTACATCGTCCGGTTGAAGCCTTCGAGCGGATCGCCCTTGGTCGGCGTCTGCACGGTCGCGCAACCGCTCAACGCGGCGACTGCCGCCACGGCGAGCGCGGCGTGCCTGATGCGGATCGTCTGCATGGTCATTACCCTCTTGTCTTTCTCTCGTGTGGTTATTGGGCGGCCGAACCGGACACCGCGGACGCCGGTACCGCGACCGGTGCGGGCGCGGCGGGTGCAGCCGATGCCCCGGCTGCCGGCTTCGCGCCGCCCGCGTCGGCTGCCTTGCTGTACAGGAACTGGCCGATCAGGTTCTCGAGCACGATCGCCGACTGCGTCATCGTGACCGTATCGCCCGACTTCAGCATTTCGGTGTCGCCGCCCGGATCGAGGCCGATGTACTGTTCGCCGAGCAGGCCCGAGGTGAGGATCTTCGCCGACGAATCCTTCGGGAACGGGTACTGGCCGTCGATATCGACCGTCACCAGCGCCTGGTAGGTGTTGGGATCGAAGCCGATCGTCTTCACGCGGCCGACCACGACGCCCGCGCTCTTCACGGCTGCGCGCGCCTTCAGCCCGCCGATGTTGTCGAATTTCATCCTCACCGAGTAGGTCGGCTGAAACGACAGCGAGCTCATGTTGCCGACCTTGAGCGCCAGGAACAGCACCGCAAGGAAGCCCACCACCACGAACAGGCCGACCCAGAAGTCGAGAGCAGTCTTTTTCATCGTCATCCCAAAATTTGGCTTGGCTGAGGCTTAGCTGAACATCAGCGCGGTCAGCAGGAAATCGAGGCCGAGTACGGCGAGCGACGCGAACACGACCGTCTTGGTCGTCGCGCGCGACACGCCCTCGGGCGTGGGCTTCGCTTCATACCCTTGAAACAGTGCAATGAAGGTCACGGCGAACCCGAACACGATGCTCTTGATCACGCCGTTGCCGACGTCGGCCCACACCTGGACCCCGCCTTGCATCTGCGACCAGAACGCGCCCGGATCGACGCCGATCAGCACGACCCCGACGAAATAACCGCCGAGCACGCCGACCGCGTTGAAGATCGCGGCGAGCAGCGGCATCGCGATGATGCCGGCCCACAGGCGCGGCGCGATCACCGTCTTGATGGGGTCGACGGCCATCATCTCGAGCGCGGTGAGTTGCTCGCCGGCCTTCATCAGGCCGATCTCGGCCGTGAGCGACGTGCCCGCGCGGCCCGCGAACAGCAGCGCGGTCACGACCGGGCCGAGCTCGCGCACCAGCGACAGCGCGACCAGCAGGCCGAGCGCCTGTTCGGACCCGTAGCGATTCAGCGTGTAGTAGCCCTGCAGGCCGAGCACGAAGCCGACGAACAGGCCCGACACGGCGATGATCACGAACGAATAGTTGCCGAGGAAGTGGATCTGCTTCGTGACCAGCCGTGGCCGGCGCAGCAGCGGGAAGAATTCCAGCACGAGGCGCACGAACAGCCGCGTGCCGTAGCCCGCGCGCTCGAGGCCGCCGATGACGTAACGTCCGATCGCGCTGATCATGCGCGCCCTCCGCCGAGCCCGAAATCCGCTGCCAGCGGCGGGCTCGTGTAATGAAATTTGAACGGGCCGTCCGGCGCGCCATCGATGAACTGGCGCACGCTCGGATCGGTCGACGCGCGCAGCTCGTCGGGCGTACCCTGCGCGAGCACGCCGCCATTGGCCAGAAAATATACGTAATCGGCGATCGCGAACGATTCCGGCACGTCGTGGGTGACGAGGATCGACGTCGCGCCGAGCGCCTCGTTCAGCGTGCGGATCAGGTTCGCTGTGATGCCGAGCGAGATCGGATCAAGACCCGCGAACGGTTCGTCGTACATGATGAGCTGCGGGTCGAGCGCGATCGCGCGCGCGAGCGCGATGCGGCGCGCCATCCCGCCCGACACCTCGGACGGCATCAGGTCACGCGCGCCGCGCAGGCCGACCGCGTTGAGCTTCATCAGCACGAGGTCGCGGATCAGGTCTTCGGGCAGGTCGGTGTGTTCGCGCAGCGCGAACGCGACGTTCTCGAACACGGACATGTCGGTGAACAGCGCGCCGAACTGGAACAGCATGCCCATCTTGCGCCGCAGCGCGTACAGGCCGTCGCGCGTCTGCGCGCCGACGTCGGCGCCGTCGAACAGCACCTGGCCGCGGCGTGCGCGCACCAGGCCGCCGATCAGGCGCAGCACGGTCGTCTTGCCGCAACCCGACCCGCCCATGACGGCGACGACCTGGCCGCGCCCGAAGCGCAGGTTCAGGTTCGACAGGACGAGGCGGTCGCCGTAGCCAAAGTCGACGTCGCGAAGTTCCAGCAGGGTCTCGGTAGGAGTGGGGCTCACGGAGCTGACAGTCCTTTTACGCAGAACGCCGAATTATAGGGCCTGCCTTGGAATGATGTCGTGACGCCGTTCCGGGCCCTGCGGTCAATGATTGTCAAATTGTCGGGCAAAACATTGCTGCAACGCAACAATCGCCGCCCGATAATCGCTGGCACCCGTTACCGCACTGACGACCGCGACGCTGCCGACACCCGTTGCCAGCACGTCCGGCAACGCATCGAGCCCCACGCCGCCGATTGCGACGAGCGGTGCCCGCGCCCCTGCGAAGCGCGCATAGCGGGCAATCCGCGCCAGGCCCTGTGGTGGCGCCGCGACCGCCTTGGTCGCGGTCGCGTACACGGGACCGAGCGCCAGATAGCTCGGGCGCTCGTGCAATGCCCGCAGCATCTCGTAATAACCGTGGCTCGACAGCCCGAGCCGCAGGCCGGCGCGCGCGATCGCGGCCAGATCGGCCGTTTCCAGGTCTTCCTGACCCAGATGTACGCCGTACGCCCCCTCTTCTACCGCGATCTGCCAGTGATCGTTGATGAACACGCGCGCGTCGGGATAGCGGCGCCCTGCCGCGACCGCACGTGCGATTTCCCGGTGCAACGTGTCCGGGTTCGCGTCCTTCACGCGCAGCTGCACGGTCCGCGCGCCGCAATCGAGCACGCGCTCGACCCATTCGGCGTCAGGGACGACCGGATAGAGGCCGAGTTGCGCGGGGCACGGCGGGAATGCCGGCTCGGGTGCCGCGGCCAGGCCGGCGACACGCGGAAACCGCGCGGCATCGACCGGCCACGCATCGGCATCGCGCGTTTCGTCGCCGTCGCGCCACGCCAGCGCGAGCACCAGCGCATCGATCGGCGCGAAACCACAATCGAGGAACGCCGCGAGCGCTGCGATCCAGTCGTCGGCGAGCGGATGCGCGGCTTCCAGTGCGTACCGCACGCCCGCGGCATGCAGCACCGCGCCGTGCTCGTCGAACTCGATCGCGACCGCGTCCGGCGATGCGGGGCGCGATGCGGCCGACGCGCGCGCCTGCGCGGCATGGTCGCCGGCGGATACGATCAGTACGTCGCCGTCGACCGGCACGTCGGGCGCCGCGACGCAGAGCCGCCACGGCGTCGTGCCGGTCGGCCAGTCGCCCAGGCGGGCGCGAATCCGTTCGGCCGCTTCGGCCAGCTCATCGGCCGGCGGCCAGAACGCATCGGCGAAGCGCGCGCTCATGCGCCGCCCCCGTCCTGGTGCCAGAACGGCATCCCGACGACCGGCGTGCTCGCATGCGCGGTCTCGCGCGCATCCATCGGCCCGGCGAGGTAGGCCGCACGGCCGGCCTCGACACCCTGCGCGAACGCGCGCGCCATGATCTCCGGGTGCGTGGCCTGCGACACGGCCGTGTTCAGCAACACGCCGTCGAACCCCCACTCCATCACCTGGCATGCGTGCGACGGCACCCCGAGCCCGGCGTCGACGATCAGCGGCACGTCCGGCAACCGCTCGCGCAGCACGCGCAGCCCGTACGGGTTCACGACGCCCTTGCCGGTACCGATCGGCGCGCCCCACGGCATCAGCGCCTCGCAACCGACGTCGAGCAGGCGCCGGCCGATCACGAGATCCTCGGTGCAGTAAGGCAGCACCTTGAAGCCGTCCTTGACCAGTTGCGCGGCCGCCTCGATCAGCCCGACCGGGTCGGGCTGCAGCGTGTAGTCGTCGCCGATCAGCTCGAGCTTGATCCAGTCGGTGTCGAAGACCTCGCGCGCCATGTGCGCGGTCGTCACCGCCTCGGCGACGGTCTGGCAGCCGGCCGTGTTCGGCAGCAGCGGCACCGCGTGACGCTTGAGCAGGTCGAAGAAGCCGGCCTCGGCGGTGCCGCCGGTCATCTGGCGGCGCAGCGCGACCGTCACCATCCCGGGGCGCGACGCGGCGATCGAATCGGACAGCGACTGCAGCGACGGATAGCGCGACGTGCCGAGCAGCACGCGGCTTGCGAAGGTTTCGCCGTACAGCGTCAGCGCGTCGGCGGAAGTGATGGACGTCATGTCGTTTTCCTGGAAGAGCGGGGGCGAACCGGCGGCGCTCAGCCGCCCGCGACGGGGTGCACCACGTCGAGCTTGTCGCCCGTCGCGAGCGCGCGCGCCGCATGCTGCGTGCGCGCGACGAAATTGCCGTTCAGCGCGACCGCGTACGGCGGACGCGCACCGTACGCGGCGAGCGCGTCGGCCACCGTCGCGCCGTCGGGCAGCGTCAGCGTCTGTTGGTTGATCTGGATATCCATGAGGCTTGATCGAATTCGGTCGGCGGCGCGCGTCAGGCCGGCTGGCGCGCGTCGTCGCGGTGATGAAGGAGCGTCGGCCAGCGCGCGGCATCGCGCCACGCGGCGAACGCGTCGGTATCGGCGAACGCGCCGCCGAGCGCCGCTTGCGCGAACGCGACCGCCGCATGCGCGACTTCCGGAGCAATCATGAAGCCGTGCCGGTACAGGCCGTTGACGGCCAGCGTCGTCGCGCCGTCCCAGATCACCGCCGGGCGGTGATCTGGCAGCGTCGGGCGGCACTGCGCGTTGAGCTCGAGGATGCGCGCCTCGCCGAACGCCGGGTGCACGGAGAACGCCGCGCTCAGCAGTTCGAGCGCCGAGCGCACGCTGACGGGCGACATGTCCTCGCCCTCCACCTCGGTTGCGCCGATCACGTACAAGTCGTCCTGTTTCGGCGCGATGTACAGCGGATAACGCGGATGCAACAGCCGCACGGGCCGCGTGAGCCCGATGCCGGGCGCGCGTACGCGCGCGACTTCGCCGCGGATGCCGCGCAGCGCGGGCAGCGCGGATTTCGCGCCGAGCCCGCGGCAATCGATCGTGAAATGCGCGTCGGGTCGGTTCGCGTCGTCGATCGTCGCGTGCCAGTGCAGCTCGACGCCGCGTTGCGCGAGGCCCGCCGCGAGTGCGCGCAGCGCCTGCCGGTTGTCGAGCTGTCCTTCGCGCGGCAGCATCAGGCCGCGCGCGAAGCGCCCCGCGAGCGCGGGCTCGGCCGCGTCGACCTGCGCACCGGCCAGCGCGACGAAGCCGCCATCGAACAGTTCGGCAGGCGCGTTCGCGCGCACGCGCCGCTCGAACAGCGGCGCCTCGGCACGATCCGCGTGGTGCCAGACGACGAGCGTGCCGTGATGCTGGAAGAACACGGGTTCGGGCAGTTCCGCGAGCCATTGCGGCCAGCGCGCGAGCGATGCGGCGCCGAGCTCGGTGATCAGCAGTTCGGCACTCGCCGCCTCGGCGAGCGGCGCGAGCATCGCGGCCGCGACCCACGCGGCCGACTGCTCGCCGTCCGGGCCACCGCGCTCGTACAGCGCGACGCGATGCCCGTCGCCCGCGAGCCGCCAGGCGATCAGACGGCCGACGAGGCCGCCGCCGAGTACCGCGAAATCCGGCCGGGAAGCGTGGAGATTCATCGCGCGCCCTCCCCTCGAACCGAGCGGGCGCGTACGACGGACGTCGACGCGCGTACACCGTCCCGTGCGAACGCACGTAACAGCGGGCCGGGAACAGCGCAAAAGACTGAAGATTGAGCGGTCATCATTCCTTCCGTAACGCGCGACGCGCGTACCCAAAAGGACGAAACCGGCAGCAAAGGCCGGCCGGGCGGGACTCGGGCGCTGACCATGTGGGATGGCAGCCAGCGCGGCCCGGCGGGATCAGAAACTTCCCTCGCCGGTATTACCCGGATCGGGTGCGAAGGGTCTTTCTCAGCCTCGCCGCGTTGCCCGGAACTGTCCGTCGGCCGCGCTCGAAGCACCCCTGTTTCGTCGTCGGTCATTAGACCATAAAAGCGGAAAGCCCCGCAAACTGTCCCCCTTGCGGCAAATTCGCCGTCACGCCGCGCCGCTCTGGCACAATGCCCGCAGGCCAGCCGCGCGAGCGGCCGGTTGCCGCGTCACCGCCGGCCTTAAGTGCCGTTTAAGACGCGCGGGCCACCATCCGGACGCCCGCCGTCAGTCGGCACCTCGTCCCGGCATGCCGTATCGCGGCGCGCGTCCGGCTTCGCCCGGCCCACGCGCCGGCTACTCATCAGGAAGCACATGACCCAATCGATCGATTCCGTCCGCTCCGCCTCCGACGCGCCGCAGGACGAGCGCCCGGTATCCGCATGGAGCCTCATCAAGCCCTACTGGGTGTCGTCCGAATGGAAAATCGCGTGGGGGCTGCTGGTCACGATCATCGCGATCAACCTCTGCGTGGTCTGGATCAACGTCAAGCTGAACAAGTGGAACGCGCAGTTCTACAACGCGCTGCAGTCGAAGGACGTCCACGACTTCCCGAACCTGCTGATGCAGTTCTCCGCGCTCGCGTTCGGCTTCATCATCCTCGCGGTGTACGGTCGCTACCTGCGCCAGATGCTCGGGTTCCGGTGGCGCCAGTGGCTCACCGACCGGTTTCTCGACCAGTGGCTCGGCGATCGCGCGTTCTACCGGATCGAACGCGACCGCCTCGCCGACAACCCCGACCAGCGGATCACCGACGACCTCCAGTCGTTCGCGACGACAACGCTCGCGTTGTCGCTCGACCTGCTGTCGACGGTCGTCACGCTCGTGTCGTTCATCACGATCCTGTGGTCGCTCGCCGGCGCGCTGACGTTCTCGCTCGGCGCGACGCCGATCGAGATCCCCGGCTACATGGTGTGGGCGGCCGCGCTGTACGCGGTGGTCGGCTCGCTGATCATCCAGAAGGTCGGCCACCCGCTCGTGTCGATCAACTACCAGCAGCAGCGCGTCGAGGCCGACTTCCGCTTCGGGCTGATCCGCGTGCGCGAGAACGCCGAGCAGATCGCGTTCTATGAGGGCGAGAAAACCGAGACCGGCAACGCGCAGAGCCTGTTCATGCGCATTCGCGACAACTGGTGGCGCGTGATGAAGTACACGAAGCGCCTCACGTTCGTGCTGAGCTTCTACGGGCAAATCGCGATCATCTTCCCGCTCGTCGTCGCGGCGCCGCGCTATTTCGCGGGCGCGTTCTCGTTCGGCGTGCTGATGCAGATCTCGTCCGCGTTCGGCACCGTCAGCGATTCGTTCTCGTGGTTCATCAACAGTTACTCGACCCTCGTCGAATGGCGCGCGACCGTCAACCGTCTGCGTGAATTCAAGCGCGTGATGGGTACGTCGCACCTGAAGGAAAGCCTGTCGCCCGCGACCGAACACGGCGGCATCAACCTGCACTACGTCGATGCCGCGAAGCTGTCGACGTCGTCGCTGAAGCTCGCGCTGCCGAACGGCAACGCGCTCGCGAACATCGGCAACCTCACGATCGAACCCGGCTCGCGCTGGCTCGTGATCGGCAAGTCGGGTTCCGGCAAGAGCACGTTCATGCGCGCGCTCGCGGGCCTGTGGCCGTTCGGCGACGGCGCGATCGACGCGCCGGTCGGTGCGCGGATGATGTTCGTGCCGCAGACGAGCTACTTGCCGATCGGCACGCTGAAGGCCGCGCTCACCTATCCGGCCACGCCCGACGCGTTCACCGACGACGCATGCCGCGACGCGCTGCGCGCGTGCCGCCTTGAAGACTACGCCGAGCGCCTCGACGAGACCGGTCACTGGACGCGTGTGCTGTCGCCGGGCGAACAGCAGCGCCTCGCCGGCGCGCGCGTGCTGCTGCACAAGCCGGACTTCCTGTTCCTCGACGAAGCGACGAGCGCGCTCGACGCCGACAACGAAGCGCGGCTCTATCACCTGTTCGCCGAACGGCTGCCGAAGGCCGCGATCGTCAGCATCGCGCACCGCGAAGCGCTGGCCGCGTTCCACGTCGGCACGATCAACGTCGAACGCGTGAACGACAGCGACAAGGTCGCCGCGTAACCGCAAAACAAAAGGCCGGCACATGCCGGCCTTCTCGTCCTCGTCCTTCCCGCCTTCCCGCTACGCCGGCGCGACCGGCACCGACACGATCGGCACATGCGACACGCCGTCGTGCGACAGCCGGCTTTCAAATAGCGTCAGCGCGACGAAACGCAGCGCGACCGGCCGCCCGGTCGCGCCGCCGTGCGCAGGCTGCCCGTCTGCGTCGCGCGGCAGCCGCGCGAGCGTGACGTGCGGCCTGAACGGCCGGCGGTCGGCCGGCACGCCCAGTTCGTGCAGCAGCGCGGACACGTCGGCATTCAGCGCCGCACAGGCGGGATCGGACGCCAGTTCCGCGACGATCAGCCTCGCGCGCGGCAGGCTCGGCCACCACGCGATCCGCTCGACCACCTGTAACGGCAGCGCATGCCCGGCCGCGAGTGCCGGCAGGCGCGCGGCCAGCGCATTGCACCGCTCCCGTTCGATTGCGCCGATGAACGCGAGCGTCACGTGCAATTGATCGGGCATCGTGCGGCGCGCGCCGCGGGTGACCGGCAACGCGTGCAGCGCATCGCGCGATGCCGCATCGGGCACCAGCGCGACGAATGCACGGAGCCGGTCGCCGTTCATGACTCGCGCACCGCCACGCGCGCTTCGACCACCGCATCCTCCGAAGCCGGACGCTGCGGCAGCGGGCCGTGCTCGCCCCACACATCGGCGGGCAGCACGCGCGCAAGCTCGGGAATCGTGTTGCGCGTGAACACCGGATCGGCGACACCTTCCGCGCGCTGGCGGCGATAGTCGCGCCACGCGGCATGCGCATACTTGCCGAGCGCGAGGATCGCGACCAGGTTGATGATCGCCATCAGCCCCATGCTCGTATCGGCCATCGCCCACACGAGCGGCAGTTTCCCGACGCTGCCGAACATCACCATCCCGAGCACCGCGATGCGGAACAGCGGCAGCACGCCGCGCCGCTTCGTGATGAATTCGACGTTGCCTTCCGCGTATGCGTAATTGCCGATCACCGACGAGTACGCGAAGAAGAAGATCGCGACGGCCATGTAGATGCCGCCCCAGTCGCCGACGTGGCTCGCGATCGCGCGCTGCGTGAGCGCCGCGCCTTCCATGCCGGTGCCGAGTTCGTACTGGCCCGACAGCAGGATCACGAACGCCGTCGCACTGCAGATCACGATCGTGTCGACGAACACGCCGAGCATCTGGATCAGTCCCTGCACGACCGGATGCCGCACGCTCGCGGTCGCGGCCGCGTTCGGCGCGCTGCCCATGCCGGCCTCGTTCGAGAACAACCCGCGCTTCACGCCCATCGCGACCGCCTGGCTGACCGCATAGCCGGTCAGGCCGCCCGCCGCCTGTTCGAGCCCGAACGCGCTCTTCACGATCAGCGCGATCACGCCCGGCACAAGTGTGACGTGCGTCGCGACCGCGTAGACCGCCAGCGCGAGGTAGCCGATCGCCATCACCGGCACGATCACCTGCGCGACCGACGCGATGCGGCGAATCCCGCCGAAGATGAGCGGCGCGGTGAGCAGCACGAGGCAAAGGCCGACCGTCTCGCGGCGCCAGCCGAACGACGTATGGAACGCGTCGGCGATCGCATTGGCCTGCACCGCGTTGAACACGAAGCCGAACGCGAGAATCAGCGACAGCGAGAACAGCACGCCGAAGCCGCGCGAGCGCAAGCCCGTCTGGATGTAGTACGCGGGGCCGCCGCGATAGCTGCCGTCCGGATGCGACACCTTGAAGATCTGCGCGAGCGTCGCCTCGACGAACGCGGACGACATCCCGACGAGCGCCGTCATCCACATCCAGAAGATCGCGCCCGGCCCGCCGACCGTCAGCGCGACCGCGACGCCCGCGATGTTGCCGGTGCCGACGCGGCTCGCGAGCCCGGTCGCGAACGCCTGGAACGACGAGATGCTGCCCGGCTCACCCTTGCTGCCGACCAGTTTCGTGCTGAGGAACAACGCCTTCAGCTGGATCATCCGGAACCGCAGCGTGAACCACGCGCCCACGCCGAGCAGCAGCGCGATCAGCACGTAGTTCCACAGCACGCCGTTGACGGCGTCGATCAGCCCTTGCACGAATGCTTCCATCCAGAGTCCTTGTAAATGGGGTCAGTCATATGCGACGGCCGCGCGAACGCGACTGAAGGGGCGACATGATATGACAGTTTTCAAGGAATATTACAAAACGAAAGAAAACAGGATCGCGGAAAATCAGCACCCGATGTGATCAGGTTAGGCGACGCTTCGCGGAAATGGGGAGGGTTGGCGGCAGCCCCGAACACGCGCGACCGGGACTGGGGGTCGACGGACATCGGCGCCTGCGGGCGCCGGCCATAAAAAAACCGGGCGCCCTTTCGGACCCCCGGTTTTCATCGGAACCTGCTTGCGCGATCGAGCTTACCGCGGCAGTTCCGAATGCCCCATCAGGTACGCGTCGACCGAGCGCGCGCACTGGCGGCCTTCGCGGATCGCCCAGACGACGAGCGACTGGCCGCGGCGCATGTCGCCTGCCGCGAACACCTTGTCGACCGACGTGTAGTACGAGCGATCGCCTTCGGTCGCCGCACGCGCGTTGCCGCGTGCGTCCTTCGCGACGCCGAACGCCTCGAGCACGGTGGCTGCCGGCTGCGTGAAGCCCATCGCGAGCAGCACCAGGTCGGCCTTCATCTCGAACTCGGAGCCCGGCACTTCCTGCATCTTGCCGTCCTTCCACTCGACGCGCACCGCGATCAGCTTCTCGACCTTACCGTTCTTGCCTTCGAGACGCTTGGTCGCGACCGCCCAGTCACGCTCGCAGCCTTCCTCGTGCGACGACGACGTGCGCAGCTTGATCGGCCAGTACGGCCACACGAGCGGCTTGTTTTCCTCTTCCGGCGGCTGCGGCAGCAGCTCGAACTGCGTGACCTGCTTCGCACCGTGACGGTTCGACGTGCCGACGCAGTCCGAACCCGTGTCGCCGCCGCCGATCACGATCACGTGTTTGCCCTTCGCGACCAGTTGGTCGACGAGCTTGTCGCCCGCATTCACGCGGTTCTGCTGCGGCAGGAAATCCATCGCGAAATGGACACCGGCGAGCTCACGGCCCGGCACCGGCAGGTCGCGCGGCGTTTCCGAACCGCCCGCGATCACGACCGCGTCGAATTCTTCCTTCAGCTTCTCCGGCGAAATGGTTTCCTTCGCGAGGCTGCCGATCGACTCGGGCAGCGGATCCTTGCCGATGAACACGCTTGTGCGGAACGTCACGCCTTCCGCTTCCATCTGGCGCATGCGGCGATCGATCAGCCACTTCTCGAGCTTGAAGTCGGGGATGCCGTAACGCAGCAGGCCGCCGACGCGATCGTTCTTCTCGAACACCGTCACGTCGTGGCCGGCGCGCGCGAGCTGCTGCGCGGCGGCGAGGCCCGCGGGGCCCGAACCGACGACCGCCACCTTCTTGCCGGTCTTGTGCTCGGGCGGCAGCGGCTTCACCCAGCCTTCCGCCCAGGCCTTGTCGATGATCGCGTGCTCGATCGACTTGATGCCGACCGGATCGTTGTTGATCCCGAGCGTGCAGGCTGCCTCGCACGGCGCCGGGCAGATGCGGCCCGTGAACTCGGGGAAGTTGTTGGTCGAATGCAGGACTTCGATCGCCTGCTGCCAGTCCTGGCGGTAAACGAGATCGTTGAAGTCCGGGATGATGTTGTTGACCGGGCAGCCGTTGTTGCAGAACGGGATGCCGCAATCCATGCAGCGTGCGCCCTGGACCTTCGCGTCCGCGTCGGTCAGTGCCGCGACGAATTCCTTGTAGTGCTTCACGCGCGTGAGCGGTGCTTCGTACGCCTCGTGGCGGCGTTCGAACTCCAGAAAACCGGTTGCCTTGCCCATAAGGTGCTCTTCTGTTCGGTGTATCGGGTGGGGGAGCCGCGCGCGGCAGTCAGGCGCGCGCGGCATTCGCTATGTCGTTCGTCGCTCAGGCGGCCAGCACTTCCTTCGCCGCCTTCTTCGCACCGATCTCGCCCAGCGCGCGCTTGTATTCGTGCGGGAACACCTTCACGAACTGGCGGCGCGCCGCGTCCCAGTTTTCCAGCAGCGACTTCGCACGCGGCGAACCCGTGAACTGGAAATGACGCTCGACGAGCCCCTTGAGCAGCGCTTCGTCCGTCGTGCCTGCGTGCCAGAGCGCGCGGTCGACCGTACGGTCCTGCTCGGCCTGCTGCAGCACCGGATCGAGCGCGACCATCGACTTGTTGCACTTCGCCGCGAACGTGCCTTCCGGATCGTAGATGTATGCGAGACCGCCCGACATGCCGGCCGCGAAGTTGCGCCCGGTCTCGCCGAGCACGACGACCGTGCCGCCCGTCATGTATTCGCAACCGTGGTCGCCCGTACCTTCGACGACCGCCGTCGCGCCCGAGTTGCGCACGCAGAAGCGCTCGCCCGCGACGCCGCGGAAGAACGATTCGCCTTCGATCGCGCCGTACATCACCGTGTTGCCGCAGATGATGTTTTCCTCGGACTTGCCGCGGAAGTCGTTGGTCGGGCGAATGATGATCCGGCCGCCCGACAGGCCCTTGCCGACGTAGTCGTTGCCGTCGCCGACGAGGTCGAGCGTCACGCCCTTCGCGAGGAACGCGCCGAAGCTCTGGCCTGCCGTGCCCTTCAGCTGGATGTGCACCGCGTCGTCGGCCAGGCCGTCATGGCCGTGCTTCTTCGCGATCACGCCCGACAGCATCGCGCCGACCGTGCGGTTCACGTTGCGCACCGGCTGGATGAACGACACATGCTCGCCGTTCTCGATCGCGGCCTTCGCCTTCTCGATCAGCACGTGGTCGAGCGCGCGCTCGAGGCCGTGATCCTGCACGTCGACGTGACGCGGCGCGACGTCCTCGCACTCTTCCGGCTGGTAGAACACGCGCGAGAAGTCGAGGCCCTTCGCCTTCCAGTGCTCGATGCCCTTGCGCGTATCGAGCAGGTCGGCACGGCCGATCAGGTCGTCGAACTTCGCGACACCGAGCTGCGCCATGATTTCGCGCACTTCCTCGGCAACGAAGAAGAAGTAGTTCACGACGTGCTCGGGCTGGCCCTTGAACTTCGCACGCAGCACCGGATCCTGCGTCGCGACGCCGACCGGGCACGTGTTCAGATGGCACTTGCGCATCATGATGCAGCCTTCGACGACGAGCGGCGCCGTTGCGAAGCCGAATTCGTCCGCGCCGAGCAGCGCGCCGATCACGACGTCGCGGCCCGTCTTCATCTGGCCGTCGGCCTGCACGCGGATGCGGCCGCGCAGGCGGTTCAGCACCAGCGTCTGCTGCGTTTCGGCGAGGCCGAGTTCCCACGGCGTGCCCGCATGCTTGACCGACGACAGCGGCGATGCGCCCGTGCCACCGTCATGGCCCGCGATCACGACGTGGTCGGCCTTCGCCTTCGCGACACCGGCCGCAACCGTGCCGACGCCGACTTCCGACACCAGCTTCACCGAGATGCTCGAGCTCGGGTTCACGTTCTTCAGGTCGTGGATCAGCTGCGCCAGATCCTCGATCGAGTAGATGTCGTGGTGCGGCGGCGGCGAGATCAGGCCGACGCCCGGCACCGAGTAACGCAGCTTGCCGATGTATTCCGACACCTTGTGGCCCGGCAGCTGGCCGCCTTCGCCCGGCTTCGCGCCCTGCGCCATCTTGATCTGGATCTGGTCGGCCGACGCGAGGTACTCGGCGGTGACGCCGAAGCGGCCCGACGCGACCTGCTTGATCTTCGAGCGCAGCGAATCGCCGTCCTTCAGCGGAATGTCGCTGACGATCTCGTCGCCGATCACCGACTTCAGCGTCTCGCCAGCCTTGATCGGAATGCCGCGCAGTTCGTTGCGGTAGCGCTTCTCGTCCTCGCCGCCTTCGCCAGTGTTCGACTTGCCGCCGATCCGGTTCATCGCGACTGCGAGCGTCGCGTGCGCTTCGGTGCTGATCGAACCGAGCGACATCGCGCCCGTCGCGAAGCGCTTGACGATGTCCTTCGCCGATTCGACGTCGTCGATCGGGATGGCCTTGGTCGGCTCGACCTTGAACTCGAACAGGCCGCGGAACGTCATGTGACGCTTGGTCTGGTCGTTGATCAGGTGCGCGTATTCCTTGTACGTCTGGTACGAGTTGCTGCGCGTCGCGTGCTGGAGCTTCGCGATCGAATCCGGCGTCCACATGTGGTCTTCGCCGCGCACGCGGTATGCGTACTCGCCGCCCGCGTCGAGCATGTCGCGCAGGACCGGGTTGTCGCCGAACGCGTCGCGGTGCAGGCGGATCGCTTCTTCCGCGACTTCGAACAGGCCGATGCCGCCGACCTTCGAGGCCGTGCCCTTGAAGTACTTCTCGACGAGGTCGCTCGACAGGCCGAGCGCTTCGAAGATCTGCGCGCCCGTGTACGACATGTACGTCGAGATGCCCATCTTCGACATCACCTTCTGCAGGCCCTTGCCGACCGCCTTCGTGAAGTTGTAGACGGCCTTCTCCGGCGACAGGTCGCCCGACAGGCCTTCTGCCATCTTCGCGAGCGTTTCCATCGCGAGGTACGGGTGCACGGCTTCCGCGCCGTAGCCCGCGAGCAGCGCGAAGTGGTGCGTTTCACGTGCGGAGCCCGTCTCGACGACGAGGCCCGTGCTCGTGCGCAGCCCTTGCTGAACGAGGTGCGTGTGGATCGCCGACGTGGCGAGCAGCGCCGGAATCGCGACGTGCTCGGCGTCCGTCTTGCGGTCCGACACGATCAGCATGTTGTAGCCCGACTTGACCGCGTCGACGGCTTCCGCGCACAGCGACGCGAGGCGTGCCTCGATGCCTTCCTTGCCCCACGCGACCGGATAGCAGATGTTCAGTTCGTACGCGCTGAACTTGCCGCCCGTGTACTGGTCGATCGCGCGAATCTTCGCGATGTCCTTGAAGTCGAGCACCGGCTGCGACACTTCGAGACGCATCGGCGGGTTGATGTTGTTCGTGTCGAGCAGGTTCGGCTTCGGGCCGATGAACGACACGAGCGACATGACCATGTTCTCGCGGATCGGGTCGATCGGCGGGTTCGTGACCTGCGCGAACAGCTGCTTGAAGTAGTGATAGAGCGTCTTGTTCTTGTTCGACATCACCGCGAGCGGCGAGTCGTTGCCCATCGAACCGACGGCCTCTTCGCCCTGCTGCGCCATCGGCGCCATCAGGAACTTCAGGTCTTCCTGCGTATAGCCGAACGCCTGCTGGCGGTCGAGCAGCGCGGCACCCTGCGTGCGGCCGGCCGCGACTTCCTCGGCCTTCGGCTCGATCTCGTCGAGCTTGATGCGCACGGCGTCGATCCAGCTCTTGTACGGCTTCGCGTTCGCGAGGTTGTCCTTGAGCTCCTTGTCGTCGATGATGCGGCCGTGTTCCATGTCGATCAGGAACATCTTGCCCGGTTGCAGGCGCCACTTCTTGACGATCTTCGATTCGGGGATCGGCAGCGTGCCGGCTTCCGACGCCATGATGACGAGGTCGTCGTCGGTCACGATGTAGCGCGCCGGGCGCAGGCCGTTACGGTCGAGCGTCGCGCCGATCTGGCGGCCGTCGGTGAACGCGATCGCGGCGGGGCCGTCCCACGGCTCCATCATCGCGGCGTGGTATTCGTAGAACGCGCGGCGGTTCTCGTCCATCAGCGTGTGCTGTTCCCAGGCTTCCGGGATCATCATCATCACCGCGTGCACCAGCGGGTAGCCGGCCATCACCAGCAGTTCGAGACAGTTGTCGAACGATGCGGTGTCCGACTGGCCCGGGTAGATCAGCGGCCACAGCTTGGGCAGGTCGTCGGCGAGCACGTGCGACGCGATCGCGCCGGTACGCGCGTTCAGCCAGTTCACGTTGCCCTTCACCGTGTTGATCTCGCCGTTGTGCGCGATCATCCGGTACGGGTGAGCCAGTTCCCAGGCCGGGAACGTGTTGGTCGAGAAGCGCTGGTGCACGAGCGCGAGCGCCGACACGACGCGCTCGTCCTGCAGGTCGCGGTAGTACACGCCGACCTGGCCCGCCAGCAGCAGCCCCTTGTAGACGATCGTGCGCGCCGACATCGACGGCACGAAGTACTCCTTGCCGTGCTTGAGCTTCAGCGCCTGGATGCGGTGGCTCGCGGTCTTGCGGATCACATACAGCTTCCGCTCGAGCGCGTCCGTCACCATGATGTCCTTGCCGCGGCCGATGAAGATCTGGCGGATCAGCGGCTCGCTCGCCTTGACCGTCGGCGAGATCGGCATCGCATGGTCGACCGGCACGTCGCGCCAGCCGAGCACAACCTGACCCTCTGCCCGCACCGTCCGCTCGAGCTCCTGCTCGCACGCGAGACGCGACGCGTTCTCCTTCGGCAGGAAGATCATCCCAACCCCATATTCGCCGGCCGGCGGCAGCGTCACGCCCTGCTTCGACATTTCCTCGCGATAGAACGCGTCCGGAATCTGGATCAGGATGCCGGCACCGTCGCCCATCAGCGGATCGGCACCGACCGCGCCGCGGTGGTCGAGGTTCTCGAGGATCTTCAGACCCTGCTGAATGATCTCGTGGCTCTTCTTGCCCTTGATGTGAGCGACGAAGCCGACGCCGCAGGCGTCGTGTTCGTTTTGCGGGTCGTACAGACCTTGTGCGGCGGGCACCGCGGCGAGCGGCTGCTGGTGGTCGTTCATGGGGACACCGTCGTAAAGGGGCCTCGAGGGCCGTTGAACCATTTTTTTGTTGCCGTCGATCCCGCTCCCGACGGGAGACGGCACGGCCGACAGTGGTTGGGCGAGCTTCACCCGGGCCACCGGAATTCGGAATATACGCGACGAATCAAAGGAATAGCAACAAAAACCGCTTGATAGATCCCCAATTAAACCAATGCTCCGATCTGGTGCCGTTTTATTGGGGCCGCATCGTCATGGTGCAAAAAGAAGCGGCGCCCGCAGCGCCGCCTCGTGATCCGCCTTTCCCGGGTTACTGCTGGATCGGCGGAGTGTTTTCACGCACCTTTCTGGGGCGTCCGCGCGGCAGCGGCGACACGCGGCGATTCGCGGTGCGCGCTGCCCACTCGCGGTAGTTTTCGCCGCCGAGCACCCAACCCTTCAGCGTCGCCTGCTGGAGCTGATCGGCCTGCCGCTCGTCGAGCGGCTGCTCGCACAGCTCCTTGTACGCGCGCTGACGGTCGAACGGCGTGTTGCCGAGCGCCCAGTAGAGCGGATGGTCGGTGATCAGGCTGTCGACGGTGAGCCCGACGTGGTGCCGGAAACTCGACCAGCGATAGGCGTCGGGCGTCGCGACCAGCTGCGAGCGCACCGGGCTCATCTCGACCACGCGGCTCGCGAGCAGGAAATAGCGCTCGCCTTCGATCACGGTCGCGCGATAGCGGCCTTCCCACAGGGTGCCCCGGCGCGAATAACGCCGGTTGAAGTGCGCGACGTAGCGGCGGCCGACCGCCTGCATCGCCTTCGGCAGGCTCGCCTCGTCGCTCGGCGTCACGAGGAGTTGCACCTGACGCGGAAGCAGCACGTAGGCATGTACCGAAAGATGGTGATCGCGTGCCGCGGCCTTCAGACAATCGATGAAGAGTTCGTAGTCCTGGTCGTCGACGAACGCGGGTTGCTGATCCAGGCCGCGCAGTATCACGTGCTGCGGCTGGTCGGGAACGTAGAGTCGTGCTAACCGTGCCATGCTGAATGTCCGTTTGAACGCGTTAGGAAATACCCGAAGGTCCGAAAATGCGCACCTGCGTAGAATGCCTGTCCCGGCGGGGCGCGGAAGCGTACGGTCGTGCGAATGCTAGGGAGAAAGCTCTAACTTGCGAGCTTGTTTGGTTTTAAACGCAGTCGTCATAATGAGCACGCCTTTGATCGGAGGAGACACAATGAATCGAAAACTGGCCATTACGGGGGCCGCAGCGCTCGCATTTGCGGGCGGTACGGCACACGCACAATCTGCAGGCGACTTCTATGTCAGCACGGGCTGGTTCCACCTGTCCCCTCAGGACAGCAGCGACCCGCTGTTCCTGTACGGTGTCGGCGGCACGCCCATCAACCAATCGATCCCCAACACGGGCGCCGGCATCAACGACGCCGATACGCTTGGGCTCGCAGCTGGCTACTTCGTCACCGACCACATCTCCACCGAGCTCGTCATGGGGATACCGCCGAAGTTCGACATTACCGGCAAGGGTCAGTTCGAAAAGTTCGGCGTACTCGGTCGTGCGTATCAGTGGAGCCCCGCCGTGTTGCTTCGCTACCACTTCAACGACGCCAACGCGAAGTTCCGTCCGTATGTCGGCGTCGGCGCGACGTATGTCTGGTTCACCGGCGCAAAGATCACGAACAGCAGCTTCGAGAACGGCGTGCTCGGTGGCCCGACCAGCGCTACGACCAGCAACCAATGGGCCCCCGTGTTCAATGCTGGCTTCACGTACAACTTCACGAAACACTGGTTCGGGGGCCTGTCGATCTCGTACATCCCGGTCAGCGTGACCGCAACCTTCACGACGGCCCGCCGGACGCCGGTCGGCACCCTGACCGAGACGTCGAAAGCGAAGATCTCTCTCAACCCGATCGTCACGTACCTGAACGTCGGCTACCGCTTCTAAGCGTAGTCGAATATTTGGGGAATGGTTAATCCTGCTGCAATTTGTAGCGGAATTTTCCTCGAGTAACGGGCCCGCGATGTGAAACGCCCCGGTCGGAATCCCGCCGGGGCGTCGTTTTTTCGCGTCAGGCACGTTCCCGTGCAGGGTTTTGCCGTATGGCGCGGCGTTACACGATGTCGTCGAGTGCCGTCGGGCCGATCAGGTCGATGCGGTCCGTGCAGACCGCATCGACGCCCCAGCGCACGAGTTCGCGCCCCCGGGCGAGGTCGTTGACCGTATAAACCAGGATGCGCAGCCCGGCTGCCTTGATCGCTCGCACGAGCGGTTCGTCGAGTTCCTTGTGGTTTGCGTGCAACGATACGCAGCCGAGCGCGCCGACTGCCTGCGCGTGCCAGTCGTCCGGCACCGCCTCGTACAGCATCCCGCGCGGCAGCGCCGGGGCGCTCGCGCGCGCCTGTTGCAGCGCGTCGAACGAGAACGACGACAGCAGCGGCGGCACGGCCGCGCCGTGCCAGTACGCGGCCGCATCGGCGGCCACCCGCTGCCCCGTGTCGCGCTCTCGGCCCGGGCACGGCTTGATTTCGACGTTCGCCGCCAACCGATGCGCGATGCAGCGCGCCGCCGCCGCCTCAAGCGTCGGCATCCGCTCGCCCGCGAAACGCGTGTCGAACCAGGCACCAGCGTCGAGCTCGGCCAGCGCCGCATAACGCATGCCCGCCGCCGGACCGCGGCCGTTCGACGTGCGGTCGACCGTGTCGTCGTGCAACAGGAAGCTCACGTCGTCGGCGGACAGCTTCGCGTCGAACTCGACCATCCGGTGACCGCGCCGCGCGCCCTCGTCGAGCGCGGCGAGCGTGTTCTCCGGCGCGAGCGTGCCGCCGCCGCGATGGGCGACGACGCGCGGATAGGGCCAGTCGGTACGGGAAGTCATCGTGCGCCTCGCAGCGGGTCCGTCAGGGTCAGCCGGCACGCTTGCCGGTCTCGGGATCGAAGAAATGCAGCCGGTGCGCGGGCAGCGCGGCGCCCAGCGCCGTGCCGCGCACGGGACGATCCGCGTGCGGCAGGCGCACAGCGACGTCGTGGTTGCCCCAGCGGCCGTGCGCGAGGTTGTCCGCGCCGAGCAGTTCGCACGAGTCGACCGGCAGCGTCGCCTGCGCGACACCCGGCTGCGGCGTCATGTGCTCCGGCCGCACACCGAGCACCCAGTCGCGCCCCGTGGCGATCGCGGTGCCGATGCCAGGCGCGCCGGCGACCGGCAGCGCCGGACCGCCGCCCGCGACCGCAAACGTCGCGCCATCGTCCGACAGTCGGCCGTGCATCAGGTTCATCGCCGGCGAGCCGATGAAGCCCGCGACGAACACTGTCGCCGGCTTCTCGTACACGTCGACCGGCGCGCCGATCTGCTCCGCATAGCCGCGGTTCATCACGATCACGCGCTGCGCGAGCGTCATCGCCTCGATCTGGTCGTGCGTCACGTACACGCTCGTCGTCGCGAGCCGCGCATGCAGCCGCTGGATCTCGAGCCGCATCTGCACGCGCAGCTTCGCATCGAGGTTCGACAGCGGCTCGTCGAACAGGAACACCGACGGCTCGCGCACGATCGCACGCCCCATCGCGACGCGCTGCCGCTGGCCGCCCGACAGTTCGCGCGGCCGCCGCGCGAGCAGCGGCTCGAGTTCGAGGATCTTCGCGGCCGCGGCCACCCGCGAGTCGATCGTCGCGCGCTCGATGCCGCGGATCTTCAGCCCGTAGCCCATGTTCTGCGCGACCGTCATGTGCGGATACAGCGCATAGTTCTGGAACACCATCGCGATGTCGCGATCCTTCGGCTCCAGCGCGTTGACGACGCGATCGCCGATCGCGATCTCGCCGTCCGTCACCGTCTCGAGCCCCGCGATCATCCGCAGCAGCGTCGACTTGCCGCAGCCCGACGGGCCGACCAGCACGATGAATTCGCCGTCGGCGATCTCCACGTCGATGCCGTGCAGCACGTGCTGCTTGCCGTCGTAGGATTTCCTGACGCCCTTCAAGCTCAGCGCAGCCATACTTGGTCCTTCTCCCGGTTGCCGTCCGTGGTTCATTTCTCGGAATCGACGAGGCCGCGCACGAACCAGCGCTGCATCGCCAGCACGACGACGAGCGGCGGAATCATCGCCAGCAGCGTCGCCGCCATTACGTATTGCCATTCGGTCGCGGCGTCGCCGCTCGCGATCATCGTCTTGATGCCCACCACCGCCGTCGACAGCGACGCCTCCGTCGTGATCAGGATCGGCCACAGATACTGGTTCCAGCCGTAGATGAACGTGATCACGAACAGCGCCGCGATGCTCGTCTTCGACAGCGGCAGCACGACGTCTCGGAAAAAGCGCAGCGGCCCCGCGCCGTCGATGCGCGCGGCGTCCATCAGCTCGTCGGGCAGCGTCATGAAGAACTGGCGGAACAGGAACGTCGCGGTCGCCGATGCGATCAGCGGCAGCGAGAGCCCGGCGTAGGTGTTCGTCAGGTTCAGCGTCGACACGACCTGCACGGTCGGGAAGATCCGCACCTCGACCGGCAGCATCAGCGTGATGAAGATCAGCCAGAACGCAGTGTTGCGGAACGGGAAGCGGAAATAGACGATCGCATACGCGGACAGGATCGACACCGCGATCTTGCCGACCGCGATCCCGAGCGCCATCACGAAGCTGTTGACGAGCAGCCGGCCGAACGGCGCCGTCGTGCCGCCGCTGCCGTGCCCCCAAATGTAAGCGATGTTCTCCAACAGGTGCGTGCTCGGCACCAGCGACAGCGGGATCGTGAACACTTCCTGCGCGTTCATGGTCGCCGCGCAGAACGCGACGTACACCGGGAACACGATCAGCACGACGCCCGCGATCAGCACTGCGTGGCAGAACAGGTCGAAGCCCTTGCGATTTTCGATCATGCGTATTGCACCTTGCGTTCGACGAAGCGGAACTGGATCACCGTCAGGCCGACGACGATGATCATCAGCACGACCGACTGCGCGCCCGAACTGCCGATGTCGAGCCCCTGGAAGCCTTCCGTGAAGATCTTGTAGATCAGCGTCTTCGTGCTTTGCGCGGGGCCGCCCGCGGTGGCCGCGTCGATCACCGGAAACGTATCGAAGAACGCGTAGACGAGGTTCACGACCAGCAGGAAGAAACTCGTGGGCGACAGCAGCGGCAGCACGATGTGGAAGAAACGCCGCACCGGCCCGGCACCGTCGATCGCCGCCGCTTCGATCAGCGAGCGCGGGATCGCCTGCAGCCCCGCGTAGAAGAACAGGAAGTTGTAGCTCACCTGCTTCCACACCGACGCCAGCACGACGAGGAACATCGCCTGGCCGCCGTTCAGCGCGTGATTCCACACGATGCCGCCCTTCGCGAGCGCATAGGTGACGAGGCCGATACTCGGGTTGAACAGGAACGCCCACAGCACGGCCGCGATCGTCGGTGCGACCGCATACGGCCAGATCAGCAGCGTGCGGTACACGCGCGCGCCGCGGATCACGCGGTCGGCGCAGGCGGCGAGCAACAGCGACACGGCGAGCCCACCGACCGTGACGAGCGAGCTGAACACCAGCGTCGTGCGGAACGAGTCGAGGTACAGCGGATCGGCGAACAGGTGCGTGAAGTTCGCGAAGCCGACGAATTCACTCGACGTGCCGAACGCATCCTGCATCTGCGTCGACTGCCACAGCGCGACGCCGGCCGGCCACAGGAAGAACACGGCGGTGATCGCGAGCTGCGGCGCGATCAGCAGGTACGGCAGCAGGCTCGCGCCGAAACGGGAACGGGATTGCATCGCGGGCATCCGGTCAGGCAAAACGGGAAGGGAACCGCGCCGCCGGCCGCGCGCGCCCATGCGGCGCGGCGACCTGCAGCACGAACGCGATGCGGGCTCAGCCGCCCGACTTCTCGAAGCGGCGCAGCAGCTCGTCGCCGCGCGACGCGGCCGAATCGAGTGCGTCCTTCGGCGACTTCTTCTGCGCCCAGACCTGCTCCAGCTCTTCGTCGACGACCGTGCGGATCTGCGGCATGTTGCCGAGGCGCAGCCCCTTCGTATAAGGCAGCGGCGGCTTGTTCATCATCTGCTTGATCGCGGTTTCCGCGCTCGGGTTCTTCGCATAGAAGCCCTGCTGGCGCGTGAGGTCGTACGCGGCCGTCGTGACCGGCAGGTAGCCCGTTTCCTGGTGCCACTTCGCGGCGATCGGCGGCGAAGCCAGGAACGCGAGGAATTTCGCGACGCCCTTGTAGGTCGCCGGATCCTTGCCGGCCAGCACCCACAGGCTCGCGCCGCCGATGATCGCATTCTGCGGCGCGCCCTTCACGTTCGCGTCATACGGCATCATGCCGGTGCCGTAGCTGAACTTCGCGAACTTCTGCACGTTCGCGAGCGCGCCCGACGACGTCGTCAGGATCCCGCAGTCGCCACTGTAGAACTTCGCGGACGCTTCGTCCTTGCGGCCCGCATACGTGAACGTGCCGTCCTTCTGCATCTGCTGCAGGAACGCGATGTGCGCGATCTGCTGCGGCTTGTTGAATTCGAGCGCCGCGTCGGTGCCGTCGAAGCCGTTGTTGCGGCTCGCGAACGGCAGCGCATGCCATGCGCTGTAGTTCTCGAGCTGGATCCAGCCCTGCCAGCCGGTCGTGAAACCGCACGCCATCCCGGACTTGCGCAGCTTCTCGGCGTCGGCCTGCACGTCGGCCCACGTCTTCGGCGGCTGGTTCGGATCGAGCCCGGCCTTCTTGAACGCGTCCTTGTTGTAGTAAAGCACCGGCGTCGAGCTGTTGAACGGCATCGACACGAGATGGCCCGTCTTCGCGTCGCTGTAGTAGCTCGCGATGGTCGGCACGAACGCCTTTTCGTCGAGCGGCACGCCGGCCTGCTTGAACACGTCGTAGACGGGCACGACAGCCTTCTTCGCCTGCATCATCGTCGCGGTGCCGACTTCATAGACCTGGAGGATCGCCGGCGCGTTGCCGCTGCGATAGGCGGCGATGCCCGCCGCGAGTGCCTGGTCGTAGGTGCCCTTGAACACCGGCACGATCTTGTAGTCGCCCTGCGATGCATTGAACTGCGCGGCGAGTTCATTCACGCGCTCGCCGAGCGCCGACTCCATCGCATGCCAGAACTGGATCTCCGTCACGGCGAACGCCGCATGCTGCATACCGAACATGAGCGCGCCGCCCAGCGCGATCGAGCGAACCACGGTCCCCGCAGGCTTCTTCTTCATCGACCTCTCTCCTATGAAAACGTTACCAACAGCGTGTGCAACATTCCCATCGCCATTGAACCGGCGAAGTCTAGTGATCGTTTGTGACAGTCAGTTGTCGTTGATGACGAACAGGCGCTGATATTCCTTCAGCGCGAAGCGGTCGGTCATGCCGGCGATGTAGTGCGCGACGAGGCGCGGCTGCTGCGCTTCGTCGTCCGACTGGTACGGCGGCGGCAGCAGGCGCGGATCGTCGATGAACGCGTCGAACAGCCCGGTGACGACGCGCTGCGCCTTGTTCGCCATGCGCATCACCTTGTAGTGGCGATACAGGTTCTTGAACAGGAAACGCTTGAGGGCCGCCGCCTGCGCGGCGATCGCGTCACTGTGCGCCACCAGCGGCGGCGCGGCGCGCACGTCGTCGAGCGACGCGGGCGCGACGCGCGCGAGATTGCGCGTGGTCTCGTCGATCAGGTCGACGATCAGCGTGTTGATGATGCGGCGCACCGTCTCGTGGACGAGTCGGCGGCCTTCGAGATGCGGGAATTCGGCGAGCGCCGCGTCGTAGTGGCGCTGCCACAGCTCGACTTCGGCGAGCTGCTCGATCGTGATCAGGCCGGAGCGCAGGCCGTCGTCGACGTCATGGTTGTTGTATGCGATTTCGTCCGCGATGTTCGCGAGCTGCGCTTCCAGCGACGGCTGGCGGCCTTGCAGGAAACGCTCGCCGAGCGCACCGAGCTTGCGCGCGTTCTCGCGCGAGCAGTGCTTGAGGATGCCTTCCCGCGTCTCGAAGCACAGGTTCAGGCCGTTGAACGCGCCGTAGTGCTCCTCGAGCTCGTCGACCACAGCCAGGCTCTGCAGGTTGTGCTCGAAGCCGCCGTGCTCGCGCATGCACGCATTCAGCGCGTCCTGCCCGGCATGGCCGAACGGTGTATGACCGAGATCGTGCGCGAGCGAGATCGCTTCGACGAGATCCTCGTTGAGCCGCAGGTTGCGCGCGACCGAACGCGCGATCTGCGCGACTTCGAGGCTGTGCGTGAGGCGGGTGCGAAACAGGTCGCCTTCGTGATTGACGAAGACCTGCGTCTTGTATTCGAGCCGGCGGAATGCGGTCGAATGAACGATGCGGTCGCGGTCGCGCTGGAATTCGGTGCGCGCCGCCGGCGGCGTTTCCTGATGGCGGCGGCCGCGCGACTGCGACGCGTGGGCGGCATACGGAGCGAGATGGGCTTCCAGCGCCGCCAGCGTCGGCGGCTCGGCCAGCGCCGCGACGGATGCGCGGCCGGCTTTGGTCGGTTTGCTGCTGGATGTCTCGCTCACGTCTCCTCCATGTCAGGGGCGCCGGGGCATCCGGGGCGCCGTTACCGGGTCGTCTGCGCCAGGGTCGCGAACACGGCTTCGTCGGGCGCCTGGGTGATCAGCGTATCGCCGAATCGCTTCAGCAGGATGAACTTGATCGCACCGGCTTCGGCCTTCTTGTCGACGCGCATCAGGTCCATGTAGCGCGCATCGCCGAGTGCCGGCCCGCGGACCGGCAGATGTGCGGCGGCAATCACCGCATCCAGCCGCTGCCGCGACGCTTCGTCGAGCAGGCCGAGCCGCACCGACAGGTCGCCCGCCATCACCATCCCGCAGCCGACCGCTTCGCCGTGCAGCCACTCGCCATAGCCGAGCCCGGCCTCGATCGCATGGCCGAATGTATGGCCGAAGTTCAGGATCGCACGCAGCCCACCTTCGCGTTCGTCGGCCGCGACCACGCTTGCCTTGATCTCGCACGAGCGCTTCACCGCATGAGCGAGCGCGGCCGGCTCGCGGCGGTTCAGCGCATCGACGTTCGCCTCGATCCAGTCGAAGAATGCCGCATCGGCAATCGCACCCGTCTTGATGACCTCGGCCACGCCGGCCGCCAGCTCGCGATCGGGCAACGTGGTCAGCGCGCCGATATCGGCGATTACGGCCTGCGGCTGGTAGAACGCGCCGATCATGTTCTTGCCAAGCGGGTGGTTGATGCCCGTCTTGCCACCGACCGACGAATCGACCTGCGACAGCAGCGTCGTCGGCACCTGGATGAACGGCACGCCGCGCATGTAGCACGCGGCGGCGAAGCCGGTCATGTCGCCGATCACGCCGCCGCCGAGTGCGACGAGCGTCGTCTTGCGGTCGGCGCGCTCGGTCAGCAGGCCGTCGAAGATCAGGTTCAGCGTTTCCCAGTTCTTGTAGGCCTCGCCGTCCGGCAGCACGACCGTCGATACGCGCTTGCCAAGCGGCGCGAGCGCCGCGCGCAGCGCGTCGCCGTAGAGCGGATCGACCGTCGTGTTCGTGACGATCGTGACCGACGAACCGGTGATGTGAGGGGCGAACAGTTCGGTGCGGCCGATCAGGCCGGCACCAATGTGAATCGGGTAGGCGCGGTCGCCCAGGTCGACGTTGACGGTAATCATGCTTGTAGCGGCTTGGCGATGACGCCTGCCAGTTCGAGTTGCATCAGCACCATGTTGACGAGGCCGTTGACCGACGGGCGGCCGGTCTCGATGATGAAGTCCGCGCATTCGCGGTACAGCGGGTCGCGCACTTCGTAGAGCGCTTCGAGACGCGCCTTCGGATCGTCGGTCTGCAACAGCGGGCGGTTCTTGTCCTTGCGTGTGCGCAGCCACAGATCGTGCGGATTGGCGCGCAGATAGATGACGATGCCGTTGCCTTTCAGGCAATCGCGATTCTCGGGCCGCAGCACCGCGCCGCCGCCCGTCGCGAGCACGATGTTCTCGCGCTGCGTGAGATCGGCGATCACCTGCGATTCGCGGTCGCGAAACCCGGCCTCGCCTTCCATCTCGAAGATCACCGGAATGCGCGCCCCCGTGCGGGCCTCGATTTCGTGGTCGGAGTCGAAGAACGTCCTGTCGAGCCGGCGCGCGACCGCGCGGCCCACGGTGGTCTTACCCGCTCCCATAAGGCCGACGAAAAATACGTTTGCATGTGGGTCCCGCGCTTGCAACGGCTTCCTCTGCTTGAATCTTGCTGGTGTGTGGCGCAGCTTACTGGCAAAGCGGCTGCCTTGTCGAGCCTGCGCCATCGGCTTCCGGCCCCGTTTTTCCCGCATCCGCGTCGCCCGCGCCGGCCGTCTTGCAACGCGCGCCGACGACCGTCGGCGTGATGAAGACAACCAGTTCGCTGCGCTGGTCACGCCGCGCGCGGTGCCGGAAAAGCGCGCCCAGTACCGGTATTTTGCCCAAGAGCGGCACCCGCGTCACATCGTCCCGGTTCAACTGCTCGTAAATCCCGCCGATCGCGACCGTTCCGCCATCCTCGACCTCGACGCGCGTCTGGACGTGCTTCGTATGAATCGCCGGGCCGGCCGCCGTCGGCTCGCCGATGCTGTCCTTCGTCACGTCCAGGTCGAGCACGACGCGCCCGTCGGGTGTGATCTGCGGCTCGACCTCGAGCTTCAGTGTCGCACGGCGGAACTGCACGCCGCTCACGCCGTTGCCGACCTTGGCCTGGTACGGCAACTCCGAGCCCTGTTCAACGATCGCCTTCACGCGGTCGGCCGTCACCACGCGCGGGCTGGATACGATCTGGCCCCGTCCCTGCGCCTCGAGCGCGCTCAATTCAACGTCCAGCACGCGGCTGAGCGGCGCGGCGAACAACGTGAAGCCGGCCGTCGCCGCCTCGAAGCCGCCGAGCGGTCGGGCGGCCAGGTCGAGCGCGTTGCGCGTGTCCGTCGCGAATGCCGCGCCGTCGGCCGCGGGCGCCCGTCCCTGCGCGCGCAGCGCGACGCGCGCGCCGAGGTTGCGCGAGAAGCCCTGCTCGCCTTCGACGATGCGCGCCTCGATCCGGACCTGCCGCGACGGCCGGTCGATCGCGTCGATCAGGCCCGCGATCTGCACGATGCGGGGCGCAAGATCGGTGACGAACAACAGGTTCGTGCGCGAATCCGCCGCCGCGGCGCCGCGCTTCGACAGCAGGCGCTGGCCGGTCGCCCCGGCCAGCAGCCGCTGCACGTCCTGCGCGCGCGGGTAATGCAGCGCGAAGGTCCGGCTGGCGAGCGGCTCCAGCTCGGCCGCGCGTGCGTGGGTTTCGAAGCGCTCGCGCTCCCGCGCTGCGAGTTCGGCCGCCGGCGTGACCCAGATCACGTTGCCGCGCCGGGACATCGCCAGCCCGTGCGTGTCGAGCAACGTGTCGAACGCATCGCGCCAGCGGACATTGTTCAGACGTAACGTCACGGTGCCGCGCACCTGTTCGCCGACGATGATGTTGAGCCCGGTGAATCGCGCGAGCGCGTCGAACGCGGCAGCAAGCCCGGCACCTTGCAGATTCAGCGAGATCCGCCGCGCGTCGCCCGCATCACCGGGATGCCGTGCCGCGGCGTCGCTCATGCGCGTCGGCGGCGGCAATGGAACCGGCGGCCCTTCCAGCGGGGGCACCGGTGCGGTTGTGTCCGCCTGACGCGCCGCGCGCGTCGCCTGATCGAACGGCAGCGGGCCATCATGCGCGGGCGCTGCAACGTCCACGCCGTCCGCGCCGCCGGGCGCGCCCTGCGGCAGCGGTGTGTCCTGTGCGTGCGCCTGCATCGATGCGATCGGCCAGCCAGCCGGCGGCAACGGGGGCAGAGGCGGGAGCGCCGCATGCGCCGCGGCCACGCGCGATCCGACCCAGAATGCGATCGCCCATCGTCCACACTTCGTCATGGGCGACCTCCGTCGTCCACGACGAACCGGCGCGCGCCATCGGCCGTCGCAAGCGTCACGGCACCGGCATCGACGCTCACCACGCGCGACACCCCGAACGCTTCGCCCGGCGCGACGGTCGCGAATACGCCGTCGCCCGCGTCGAACAGCGCGAGCCCGGTGCGTACGTCGCGAATCGTGCCGGCCAGGCGCGGCGCCGTATCGACGGTCACCGTGGGCGAACCGGCGCCGCCGAATGGATCGTCGCTCGGCGCACCGGCAAGCACCGGCACCGTGCCATCCGGGACACGGGCCCCCGACAGTGCAGGAAACACGTCGATCGTCATGTCCACCCGCGACTCGGGCGGTTTCCGCTCGATATGCAGCCTCGACGGCACCACCAGCGCGGGAAAACTCGCCAGCCCGCCCATCAGCCGCAGCAGCGCCGGAAAACCGCCATCGGCGATGATCCGCACCGTGCGACGGCCATCCGGCACCGCATCGTCAGTGCGCCGCGGTTCGATCGACACGATCCGGAGTCCGCTCACGCCGGCCAGGTCCGCCAGCTCCAGCATCAGCGCGGGCCACCCCGGCGCACGCGGCGAACTGGGGATGCGCCCGGCAGCCGGGCCCATGTCGCGCCGTGGCGCGGCCGCGAGCAGCCGCTGTGCGTCGGCGGCACGCACTTGTGCCGTTGCCAGCAACGCGCGACTGCGTGCAAGTCCGCTCGCGTCGACGGCATCCATCAGATGAATACTGCCCGCCATCACGAACGCGAATGCCAGCACGCAGCCGACGGCATGCGCCGCGGCCGGCGACATCCGCGTCACGCGGCCGAGCCACTCGGCACCGTCACGCGTGGACCGATGCACGATCACCGTCATGCGTCGCCTCCCGCTGCCTTCTGCCGCGGCGGCGCGTCGTACCAGCGCACCTGCACGGAAAACCGGAACGGCACGGCCGAGCCTGTGACCGGCGTGGCCGAAGCCGGTGTCAGCGCACCGACATCGAATCGCCACTCGCGCTGCTCGGCCGCGATTCGTACGAGCCATCGCACGGCCGCCCGGTAACTCGTCGCGCGCGCATCGAGCACGGCGCCGGACGATGTCGTGCGCAAGGCCTCGAGCCGAACGGTGTCGTCGCGCACCTGCGCCAGCGTCACGAGCAGCCCGGCAACGCGCTGGTAAGGCGCGGCAAGCACGACCGCCCGCGCATCGCGTTGCGCGAGATCGGCGGCCGCGCCGGCGGCGCGCCGTGCGGCATCGACCCGTGGCTGCAACTGCCGCAGCCGCGCCTCCACACGCGTACGCTCGACATCCACGCGCCATCGCCACACTGTCGCCGCCCCCGTCCAGACGCAGGCCCCGAGTATGCCGAGCACGATCGCCGCCCCACACTGCGTGGCACGGCGCCGCCGCAATGCCTGCGCCAGCCGCTCACGGTACGGCAGCAGATTGAAGCCGCCGAGCGCGGCATGGCTGGCGGCCACCCGCCCGAACCCCGTGTCGGCCGTCATTCCCACACCCCGCGCAGCGCCAGCCCCACCGCGAGGGCAAACGCCGGACCGCCCGGCGCGCCGGCGGACACGCCCGGCAGCCCATCCCATCCGGTGCAGTCGAACGGCACCGCAGCCACCCCGAGCGCGTCGCCGATATCGGCGACCGACGTGCCGCAGCGGGCGATGCAGCGCTCGTCACCTGCCACGAGCACGCAGCGCACCGGCTCCAACACGCACTGGCGCAATGCGTCGGGGAATGCCGCCTGCACGTCGGCGGATACCGAGAGCACCGGCGCGGCGATCGCGCCATCGACCCGCCAGCCGCGCACGCCCGTGTCGCAGAACCAGAATGCGGCGTACGGGCCGTGCGCGTCGAGTTCGAACTGCGCGGCATAGCGCAACGCGCGCAGCGCGGCGGCCGACTCGCCGTCGACGGCCGTCAGGTCGATGCCGGCCTGCGCGGCCACGTCGATCCGCCGCTCGAGCAATGCCTGCGGCGCCACGGCGACCGCAATCTCGCCCTGGCACGCACCGTCGTCCTGCCGCCAGTCGAACGCGAGGCTGTCGGGCGCCAGGCCCGAGATCCGTTCGGCCGCCTGCCGGGCGGCGTCCGCGATGTCGTCGCGCCCGGCCAGGTCGAGCGTCGCGGTCCGCATCTCGTCGTCGCGCAACGCCATCACGCCGCGCGCGTCGCAGTGCACGCCCGCCGCCGACAACCGCGACACGGCCGCCGACAACGCACGTGCGACCGCGGCCCAACGCGCGTCATCCGGCCCGCCCGCCAGTCCCACCGGCTCCCGCTCGAGCCCTTCGACCCGCACATCCACGACCCGGCCGCGCCGGCTCAGCACGGCCACCCTCACCTCGTCCGCCCCGACGTCGATGCCCGTCGAACGGTGCCTGCCCGGCGCGAACCGCGCCGCCCATCGTCCTGCCATCCCAGCCTCCCGCGATCGTTGCGGCCCACGCCGCGATTCCGAGGCCTGATTCTGCAAAGCGGCGCGCGTGCCCAACAGTCGGCCGGACGGCCAGCCATGGCGCGGAACGGCCGCGCGGACGCTATGCTGGCGGCACCGCGATTCGCCGCTTTCAGGCGGGCGCCCCCCGCGTCAGGACCGGTCTTACCGGGCAGCTATAATCGCGGGACTGTTTTCCGGTATGCCTATGCAATCCACGTCTCCTACGTCCCCGCCTCCCGCGCCCGAGCCGAAGAAGCGGTCCTGGTGGCTGAAAGTCCTGATCGGCCTCGCCGCGATGTGCGTGGCCCTCGTCGTGGCCGGCGGCCTCGTGCTCGGCTACGCGCTCGTCGTCGCATGGCCGAACATGCCGTCGCTCGAAGCGCTGACCGACTATCGTCCGAAGGTACCGCTGCGGATCTATACGTCCGATCACGTGCTGATCGGCGAATTCGGCGAGGAACGCCGCGACATCGTCCATTTCAAGGACGTGCCCGACTCGCTCAAGAAGGCGATCCTCGCGATCGAGGACGCGCGCTTCTACGATCACGGCGGCGTCGACCTCACCGGCATCGCCCGCGCCGGCTTCGTCGCGCTGACGAACGGCCATGCGTCCCAGGGCGCGAGCACGATCACGATGCAGGTCGCGCGCAACTTCTTCCTGTCGAGCGAGAAGACCTATACGCGCAAGATCTACGAGATGCTGCTCGCGTACCGGATCGAGCGCGCGCTGACGAAGGATCAGATTCTCGAGGTCTACATGAATCAGATCTATCTCGGCCAGCGGGCGTACGGCTTCGCGAGCGCCGCACGCGTGTATTTCGGCAAGGATCTGAAGGACATCACGCTCGCCGAAGCGGCGATGCTCGCGGGGCTGCCGAAGGCGCCGTCCGCGTATAACCCGGTCGTCAATCCGAAGCGCGCGAAGGTGCGCCAGGAATACATCCTGCAGCGGATGCTCGATCTGAACTTCATCACGCGCGCGCAGTACGACGAAGCCGTTGCGCAGCCGCTCGTCGTCAAGGGCGCGGGCCGCGAGTTCAGCGTGCACGCCGAGTACGTCGCGGAAATGGTCCGACAAATGATGTACGCGCAGTACCGCGAGGAAACCTACACGCGCGGCTTCAACGTCGTCACGACGATCGATTCCGCCGACCAGCAGGTCGCGTACACCGCGCTGCGCAAGGGCATCATGGATTACGAGCGCCGCCACGGCTATCGCGGGCCGGAAGGCTTCATCGAGCTGCCGGCCGGCGCCGACGACCGCGAGCAGGCGATCGACGATGCGCTGCTCGAGCACCCCGACAACGGCGAGCTGATCGCGGCGGTCGTCACCGCGGCCACCCCGCGCCAGATCACCGTCGCCTTCATCGACGGCAGCAGCGCGACGATCGAAGGCGACAACCTGCGCTTCGCGTCGGGCGCGCTGTCGGCCAGCGCGCAGCCGAACCGCCGCATCCGCCCGGGCGCGATCGTCCGGGTCGTGAAGAACGACGCCGGCAAGTGGTCGATCACGCAGTTGCCGCAGGTCGAAGGCGCGTTCATCTCGATCATCCCGCAGGACGGCGCGATCCGCTCGCTCGTCGGCGGCTTCGACTACAACAAGAACAAGTTCAACCACGTCACGCAGGCGTGGCGGCAACCGGGTTCGTCGTTCAAGCCGTTCATCTACTCGGCGTCGCTCGACAAGGGCCTCGGGCCGGCCACGGTGATCAACGACGGCCCGCTGTATTTCAGCGCCGCGGAAACCGGCGGCCAGCCGTGGGAACCGAAGAACTACGGTGGCGGCTTCGAAGGCCCGATGTCGATGCGCACCGCGCTGCAGCGCTCGCGCAACCTCGTGTCGATCCGGATCCTGAACCACATCGGCACGAAATACGCGCAGCAGTACATCACGCGCTTCGGCTTCGACGCCGAGCGCCATCCGGCCTACCTGCCGATGGCGCTCGGCGCTGGCCAGGTCACGCCGTTGCAGATGGCCGGCGCGTACTCGGTGTTCGCGAACGGCGGCTTCCGTGTGAATCCGTACCTGATCGCCGAAGTGACCGATCCGAACGGCGCGATCGTCGCACGTGCGCAGCCGCTCATCGCCGAACAGAACGCGCCGCGCGCAATCGACGCGCGCAACGCATACGTGATGAACAGCCTGCTGCAGAGCGTCGCGCAGCGCGGCACGGGCGCGCGCACCAACGTGCTGAAGCGCACCGACCTCGCGGGCAAGACCGGCACGACGAACGACTCGCACGACGCGTGGTTCGCCGGCTACCAGCGCACGCTCGCGGCGATCGCATGGATCGGCTACGACAACCCGCGCAGCCTCGGCGATCGCGAAACCGGCGGCGGCCTGTCGCTGCCGGTCTGGATCGACTACATGGGCGCGGCGCTGAAGGGCGTGCCGGAGTTCAAGCCGGCGATGCCGGACGACGTCCAGGCGCTCGGCAGCGAGCTGTACTTTACCGAGTTCACGCCGGGGCACGGCTTCGTGTCGACGGTCGGCGTGCCGCAGGCGCCGGCGGTGCAGAGCACCGACGAAGCGGTGCCGCACGTCGACGAGCAGGAGAAGCAGGACATCATGAACCTGTTCCGCGGCCACTGACTCAAACGGCCCGAGCATGAGAAAAGCGCCCCGCGGGGCGCTTTTTCTTTGTGCTTCGATCCGGCGTATCGGCGCCCGGCCGGGCGAGTGCCGGACGTTACGCGCCGAATGTGATCGGCAGGCCGGCCTGCTGCGTCGCGTAGTCGGTGAGCGCCGCGAAGAACTCGGTGCCGGTACGCGTATCGCGCCATTCGCCGTCCACGAAACGGTAATGGAATCCGCCCGCCTTCGCGGCAATCCACAGTTCCTTCATCGGCGGCTGGAGATTGACGATGATCTTCGAGCCGTTCTCGAACGTCAGCGTCAGCACGCTGCCGTTGCGCTCCAGATCGATGTCGTGATCGCCGTCGTTCGCGGCGTCCACGGTACGCTCGACGGCCGCCAGCACGGCCTCGGCACGGGCCAGGTATTCAGTATCGGACATGCTAAACTCTATCGGTTAAATTGTTCAGGGACGATCATGCGAGTCGTTTTCCGGATGAGCGCGATTGTAGCGGCTTTGGCGATTCTCGCCGGCTGCGGTCAACGCGGCCCGCTCTATCTGCCCACCGTGCCCCCGTTGCCGGCGAAGCCCATCCAGCAGCAGGACGCGCCGCCGTCCGACGTCACGCCGACCGACGAAAACGCGTCGTCCGACAGCATTCCCGATTCTTCCGGCACGCCGCTCACGCTGTCGCCGGAGCTGTCGAGCGATGCGTCGAAGGCCGCGACGCCGGCATCCGGCCCGGCCGCCACGCAGTAATCGCGCGCCGCCGCTCGCGCGGTTTCCTTCGCGACCAAGGCGATGACTTCCCGTCATCGCCTTTTGTTTTTTTCGGGCCCGCATCGTCACGCACGAACGCGCCGCCAGCCCCATTCAAGCAGCCGCCAGCCGAGCAGCACCGCGACGATCGTCGCGTAGAGCTTCGGCTGCGCGAGATTGTGCTTGCCTGCCCTCATCCACCAGAAATGCAGCACGCCGAACAGCGCGATCGCATAGATTGCGCGATGCAGCGTCGCCCAGTGACGGCCGAGCCGGCGCACCATCGCGCGTGACGATGTCGCGGCCAGCGGAATCAGCAGCACGAACGCGGCGAAGCCGACCGTGATGAACGGACGCTTGCCGACGTCCTTCAGGATCGCGAGCACGTCGAACCACTTGTCGAACCACAGATACGTCGTGAAATGCAGCGTCGCGTAAAAGAACGCAAACAGGCCGATCATCCGGCGAAAGCGCAGCAACGCGGGAACGCCCGTCACGCGACGAAGCGGCGTGACGGCGAGCGTGAGGCAGAGCATCACCAGCGTCCAGAGACCCGTCGAACGCGTGATGAATTCGATCGGGTTCGCGCCGAGCCGGTCGGTCAGCCCGAACAGCACGAGACGTGCGAGCGGATAGAGGCCGGCCGCGAAAGCCAGCACCTTGGCCGGCACAAGCCAGCGCGGCGAGGCAGCACGCACCGCGCCGGCCCGGGAACTACCGGCGGTGGCCGTGCGTGTGCCGGACGCGTGCCCCGGCGTCAGCGTCGAAGGAGGCATGTCGTTTCTCACCGTCGTGCTCAGAAGTTCTTTTTCAGGTCCATGCCCTGATACATCGACGCGACGAGATCGCCATAGCCGTTGAACATCAGCGTCTTGCGCTTCGGTGTGAAAAAGCCGTCCTCGCCGATCCGGCGCTCGGTCGCCTGACTCCAGCGCGGGTGATCGACGTTCGGGTTCACGTTCGAATAGAAGCCGTATTCGTTCGACGCATACGTGTTCCAGCTCGTCTTCGGCTGCTTGTCGACAAAGCGGATCTTCACCAGCGACTTCGCGCTCTTGAAGCCGTACTTCCACGGCACGACGATCCGCACCGGCGCGCCGTTCTGGTTCGGCAGCATCTGGCCGTAGACGCCCATCGTCAGCAGCGTCAGCGGATTCATCGCCTCGTCCATCCGCAGCCCTTCCGAGTACGGCCAGTCGAGCACCGGCGTCGACAGCCCCGGCATCTGCGACGGATCGGCCAACGTGATGAACTGCACGTATTTCGCGTTGCCGGTCGGCTGCACGCGCTTGATCAGCTCGGACAGCGGCACGCCGATCCACGGGATCACCATCGACCATCCTTCGACGCACCGCAGCCGGTACACGCGCTCCTCGAGCGGTGCGAGATTCAGCAGTTCATCGAGATCGAACACCTTCGGGTGCAGCACCTCGCCCTCGACGCTCACGCGCCACGGGCGCGGCCTCAGCGTGCCGGCGTTCTGGGCCGGGTCACCCTTGTCGGTGCCGAATTCGTAGAAGTTGTTGTAGGACGTGATGTCCTTGAACGGCGTCACCTTGTCGGCCGCGACGAACTTCGGGTTGGTTTTCGCCACGAGCTTCGCGACTCGCGCGTCGGGCGACGCATAGGCGGCGAACGCAGCGCCGCTGCCCCCGAGCAATCCGCCCGCCGCCGCCAGGCCGGCGGCCTGCAATACGCGCCGCCGGTTCTCGAACACTGCGCGCGGCGTAATCTGGCTCTGCGCGATATCACCGCCGGTCAGTACGGTGCGCAAAGGGTGTTTGATCCACATCGTGCTGCTCCTCCTGCATGCGCGGCGCGCACGCTTCATGAGCGTTCGACCCGACCCATCCTGCGCCGTTCGACGCCCGGACCGCCCGCCCGTTACAAAAGAAAACCGCCGGGCACGCAGTGCACCGGCGGTCTTTTGTCGGACCCGCGTCGGAAATCTTACAGCTTGCCGTAGCTGTGCAGCCCGGACAGGAACATGTTGACGCCGAGGAACGCGAACGTCGTCACGAGCAGGCCCGTGAGCGC
>NZ_QTPO01000037.1 GCF_003853645.1 Burkholderia sp. Bp9143
TACGCCGATGATAGTGCGGATTCCCGTGTGAAAGTAGGTAATCGTCAGGCTCCCTAAGCCAGAAACCCCCGCCCGAACAGGCGGGGGTTTTTGCATTTTGCGGCGCGGAAAAGCGCGATCCGTCGACGTGGTCGTCGATGAGCGGGCAGGACCGTCTGCACCCACGGTTCTCGAGCAATCCGCCACTTTGCACCACCGAGATCTCCCGGCACATCCTTCTTCAGATCAGACCAATCCCCCTCAGTCAGCGTCCGGCCAATGTCAGTGAATCCGGCGATGGTGATGTGATGGCCGACGATGTGCGATGTTGATCGACGATTGTCGATAAATGCCACTTTCCGGCGAAAAATGCCCCTACTTGATCTACCCGTCCTTCGACGTGTCGCGTCGACCTGATCGTGTGCGCCATTCGGCGAACGCAGCACGATATCGTCATAAAAATCTATGCGCATAAAGTCCAGCTGCGCATGCCCGACAGAGCGGACAACCCGCCCTTCAGAGTAATATCGCCATTCGTCCCGATTCCCGGCGCTTGTCTCCATCTGCCGGCACTCGGCGTCCTTCGCATTCCGTCTCCCGTACCGTTCATGACTGACAGCCCTGCCCAAGGTGGTCGGACGACCGACTTCTTGCCGTATCTCGTCGCCGCAACGTTCTTCATGGAGTACCTCGACACGACCGTGATCGCGACCGCGCTGCCGCAGATGGCGCGTTCGTTCGGCGTCGGGCCGAACGCGCTGAGCCTCGGGATGACGGCGTACATGCTGGCGCTCGCGGTGTTCATCCCGATCAGTGGCTGGATCGCGGATCGCTATGGCTCGCGCACGGTGTTCGCCACCGCCATCTTCGTCTTTACCGGCGCGTCGGTGCTGTGCGGGCTGTCCGAGGGTGTGGTGACGTTCACGGCCGCGCGCCTGCTTCAGGGTGTCGGCGGGGCGATGATGGTGCCGGTCGGACGGATGATCGTCGTGCGCAGCACCGAGAAGGCCAGGCTGATGCGTGCGATCGCGACGATCACGTGGCCGGGCATCGTCGCGCCGGTCGTCGGGCCGCCGATCGGAGGCTTCATCACGACCTACGCGTCATGGCGATGGATCTTCCTGTTGAATGTCCCGTTCGGCATTGCTGCGCTCGTCTGTACCTGGCTGATCGTCCGGAACACGCGGGCCGACGAACAACGGCCGCTCGACTGGGTCGGCTTCGTGCTGGCCGGTGGAGCGCTGACCTGTCTGCTGATCGGTACCGAAGCGGCTGGCCAGCAGGACGTCGACTTCACGCGCGCGGGCATTCTGGTGGGCGCGAGCGTGTTGTTCGGCATCGCCGCGTGGATGCACGCGCAACGCTGCACGCATCCGCTGCTCGATTTCACGACGCTGAAGGTGCCGACGTTCTCGGTGACGGTAATCACCGGCTCGATCACGCGGATGGCGATCAATGCCGTGCCGTATCTGCTGCCGCTGCTGTTCCAGATCGGCTTCGGGCTGTCGCCGTTCCAATCCGGCCTGCTGCTGCTCGCGAGCGCGCTCGGCAATCTCGGGATGAAGGCGGGAACCTCGTGGATCCTCGACCGCTTCGGTTTCCGGCGCGTTGCGCTCGTCGACGTGACGATCGTCGGCATCTTCACGATCGCGTGCGGCTGGCTGACCGCGTCGACGCCGTTGGCGATCACGCTGTGCGTCGTCTTCGTCTACGGACTCACGCGGTCGATGCAGTTCACGACGCTTGCGACGCTGGCATATGCGGATATCCCGGCTCGGCAGACGAGCGCGGCCAGCACGCTGTGGAGTGCCGCGCAGCAGATGACGATCGGGATGGGGATCGCGTTCGGCGCGTTGTCGCTGCGGCTCGCGGCGTTGGTGCGTGGCGACGCGGTCGGCGTGCACTACGTACTCGACGATTTTCGCTGGGCGTTCGTTGCAGCGGGCGTGCTCGCGCTGCTGACGTTGCCGGGCTATGCGCGACTGGCCTCCAATGCTGGCGATCGCCTGCGGGCAAATGTGGCCCGAGGGTAGGCCGGATCTCTCGTTGCATTGGCGTTGCTGCAGGTGAGGGCTGCGGCTTTTCGTTGCTCACCTGAAACGTCGATCCATCATGGCGACGATGGTCCGACGGGCGGCGCAACCCGTCATCCGTTACTGCGGACGATGAGCAGACCGTGCGGCGATGCCACGGTACAACTCGCCTCGAACAATGATGGGTGGGAACCGCTGCGCGAACCCATCCGCGTGCCGAATGGCACGACAGCGCCATGCGCGCTTCGCGGGCCGTCACTGTGCGTCATGGAAGATGATGCCGACCGTGTAGCGGTGGCCGCTTCGAATTCTGCTCACACCATGGCGCAAGTTGACGCGGTAGGCGCCGCGCGTTCCCTGCACGGGCCTGCCATGCACGGCGAAGATCACCGCGTCGCCTTGTGTCAGCGGCACCACTTCCGCGCGTGACTGCATGCGTGGCCGCTGTTCCGTCAGCACGAACTCGCCGCCCGTGAAATCCCGACCAGGTGCCGACAGCAGGATCGCGACCTGGAGCGGAAAGACATGCTCGCCGTACAGGTCTTGATGGAGGCAGTTGTAGTCGTCGGGACCGTATTGCAGGATCAGCGGCGTCGGTCGTGTCTGTCCCGCCGCGTGGCAGCGATCGAGGAATGTCTCGTGCTCTTTCGGATAGCGGACGTCGATCCCGAGTGCCTGGTTCCAGCGATTCGCGATCGGCGCGAGATGCGGGTAGAGCGTCGCGCGCAGCTCGGCGACGACCGCAGGCAGCGGGTACGCGAAGTACTTGTATTCGCCGCGCCCGAACCCGTGCCGTGCCATCACGACGCGTGAACGATAGAGCGCATCCGGCGGATAGAGCGAGGCGAGCGCATCGCATTCGCTTGCGGAGATCAGGCCCGGTACACGCGCACATCCGTAGCGATCGAGCTCGACATCGACGGTCGACCAGTCGATTGCGTCGACGCGTTGCGCGATGTCCGTCGATTCGACGGCAGATTGCAGATCGGCGATATTCACGGGCCTACCTCGGTTCGTCAGCAGTGTGGCGTCGTACAGTCGCGCGGAATATTCGCAAGCGTCGCGTGTACGGTCGAAGTCACGATGAAAGTTGATGAAGCCAGTCTAGCGGCGTCCGTGTGCCGGCGCGCTCCAGATCTTGCGCTCCAATTCGGAAGGGGGAAAGGGGAGGGCGCGGCACGGACACGTCGAATGCCGCGACGTGTCGGAGCGGAGAAGCGGAGAAGCGAAGAAGCGACGTTGGAACCTGCTACAGCAGGCGGCCAGCGCTCACCGGCCACCCACCGTTCCCCAATCAAGCCACCGACCGGAACAGCCAGTAGAGCCCGCCTGCCAGCACGATCGACGCGGGCAGCGTCAGCACCCATGCAAGCACGAGGCTGCGCACCGTGCTCCACTGCAGCCCGGATCCGTTCGCCCCCATCGTGCCCGCGACGCCCGACGACAGCACGTGCGTCGTCGACACGGGCAGGCCATACACGTCGGCTGCGCCGATCGTCAGCATCGCGACGAGTTCGGCCGACGCGCCCTGCCCATACGTCAAATGCTGCTTGCCGATTTTCTCGCCGACGGTCACGACGATCCGCTTCCAGCCGACCATCGTGCCGAGGCCCAGTGCGATCGCAACGGCCACCTTTACCCACGTCGGAATGAACTTGGTCGCGTGGTCGAGCTGCTTGCGATAGTTGTCGATCGCGAGCTTGTCGTCAGCGGCGAACGCGGGCTGCCCCGACTTCTCGATCAGGCGAATGGCTTCGGACACCAGATACATCGTATTGCGCACGTTGTCGACGTCGCGTTGCGGCACCGCCGCCATCGACCCCGACGCGCCGACCGCGGTCGCGAGCGACGTGGACAGCTGCTGCACGGCCGGCAGCACGGCGGGCGTCAGGTCACGATGCTGCACGTAGTGTTCGACGTCGGCACGCGGGTTCGCGGACGGCGCGACGCCGTTCGTGTACTTCCCGAGCGTCGCGGCAGCCTGGTTCGCGACGGCGACGAAGGTCTGCGTTTCGGCCGGCGTGACGGCCTTGTTCAGCGCATACGCGGTCGGCACCGTGCCGATCAGGATCAGCATGATGAGGCCCATTCCTTTCTGCCCGTCGTTCGACCCGTGTGCGAACGACACGCCCGTGCACGTGAGGATCAGCAGGCAGCGAATCCAGAACGGCGGCGGCTGATCCTTCGGTGGCTCCTTGTACAGTTCCGGAATCGGCACGAGTGCCTTCAGCACGAGCAGCAGCAGTGCCGCGCACAGGAAGCCGACGATCGGCGAGAACAGCAGCGACTTGCCGACGCCGAGCGCCTGGCCCCAGTCGACGCCGCTCGTGCCCGATGGCCCGTGCATCAGCTGGTTCATCAGACCGACACCGATGATCGACCCGATCAGCGTATGCGAGCTCGACGACGGCAACCCGAAATACCAGGTCGCGAGGTTCCACACGATCGCGGCGATCAGCAGCGCGAACACCATCGCGAAGCCTGCGCCGCTGCCGACCTGCAGGATCAGTTCGACCGGCAGCAACTGCAGGATGCCGAACGCAACGGCGCCGCTCGAGACCATCACGCCGAGGAAGTTCCACATGCCGGACCAGATCACCGCGACGTTGGGCGTCAGCGAGTGCGTATAGATCACGGTGGCGACCGCGTTGGCGGTGTCGTGGAAGCCGTTGACGAATTCGAAGCCGAGCGCGATCAGCAGCGCGGCGCCGAGCATCAGGTACGGAAACAGCGATCCTTCGCGGACCGGCGACAGATCGGCGATCAGGTGCGTGGCGATATAGATCGCACCGAGCGCGAGCACCAGCAGGAACACGGCATAGCCGACCTGCCCGGTGCGTTCGACGGAGCCCGAATTGTTCGGTGCGGACGAAGCAGGTTGATTCATGACGGCATCTCGTAAGGGAACCGCGTCCGATCCTAGCTTTCGCTACCAGTCAGTTTGATGACAGTCGGGAGGGCGAATCATTGCTTTACAGGTGTGTAAGGGGTTGGTGCCGTTACGTCGCGACGCGACATGCCGTGCCGGCTCGCGTCGTCGTCCATATAGTGAACAACGGGCCTGCGCATCGGCATGCGGACCGCCGGAAGTGCGCACGGCGCGAGCGCGGCTAGCGCAGCATGCGCGGCGCGTTCCACGTCGATTCGCGCGCCAGCGCGACGAATGCGGCCAGATAGTCGATCGACGCATCCGCGTCGCGGATGCCGAGGAAGATCTGTTTCGCGATGCCCTTCTTGCCGAGCTTGACCGGCACGACCGGCATGCGGTCCGCGTATTCATCGGCCAGCCATCTCGGCAGAGCGGCCACGCCGCGCCCGCTCGCCACCATCTGCAGCATGATGTCGGTCGTCTCGATCGACTTGTGGCGCCGCGGCACGATGCCGGCCGGCGTCAGGAACTGGTTGTAGATGTCGAGCCGGTCGGTCTCGACCGGGTAGGTGATCAGGACCTCGTCGGTCAGCTGCTCGGGCGTCACGTAGTCGGCGTTCGCGAACCGGTGCGCATCCGCGACCACCAGCACCTGCTCGTAGTCGAACACGGGATCGAAGCGCAGCCCCGGCTTGTTCAGCGGGTCCGGCGTCACGAGCACGTCGATGTCATGGCCGAACAGCGCGCCGATGCCGCCGAACTGGAAGCGCTGCTTCACGTCGACGTCGACGTCCGGCCAGCGCGACAGGTACGGCGACACGACCTTCAGCAGCCACTGGTAGCACGGGTGGCACTCCATCCCGATGCGCAGCGTGCCGCGCTCGCCCTTCGCGTACTGCTTCATCCGCTCCTCGGCGAGTTCGAACTGCGGCAGCAGCCGGTGCGCCAGCTTCAGCAGATACTGCCCGCCCTGCGTGAGCCGCAGGCCGCGCCCCTCCCGATCCCAGATCGGCGTGCCGAGCTGCTGCTCGATTTTCCGGACGGTATGGCTGAGCGCCGATTGCGTGAGATGCAGCGCGTTGGCGGCTGCGGTCAGCGAGCCCTGGCGCTCGACTTCGCGGATCACGACGAGATGGAATCGTTCCAGCATGGCTATCGCTCACCCAACAAATACATGAACAAATTTAATGGATAAATGAAATAATGCCATTTTATTTCATGGGGTGAAATCCCTATGATGGCTGCCGGATCGACTATTTCTTCTGGACGGCAGCTTCATGGTTACGACACACAACCTCGGTTTTCCGCGCATCGGCGCGAAGCGCGAACTCAAGTTCGCTCTCGAACGCTACTGGAAGGGCGAATCATCGCGCGACGCGCTGAAGGCACTCGGCACCGAGCTCCGCCAGCGCCACTGGAACGACCAGCGCGACCTCGATCTCGTACCGATCGGCGATTTCGCGTTCTACGATCAGGTACTCGACATGAGCTTCACGCTCGGCAACCTGCCGACGCGCGTGCAGGACTTCCATGGCGATGCGCTCGACAATTATTTTCGCGTCGCGCGCGGCCGCTCGGCGGAGTCGGCGGAAGCACACGCGGCATGCTGCGGCGGTGTTGCGGCCGGTGAAATGACGAAGTGGTTCGATACGAACTATCACTACATCGTCCCGGAATTCCATGCGGATACGAACTTCTCGCTCGATCCGTCGCGCCTGCTCCAGCAACTGGCGGAAGCACAGGCGCAGGGTGTCGCCGCGAAGCCGGTGATCCTCGGCCCCGTCACGTATCTGTGGCTCGGCAAGGCGAAGGACGATTCCGATCGCCTCGCGCTGCTGCCGAAGCTGCTGCCGGTATATGGCGCGCTGCTCGACACGCTGACCGCGCAGGGCGTCGAATGGGTGCAGATCGACGAACCGATCCTCGTGACCGAGCTCGACGCCGAATGGCGCCAGGCGCTGCGCACCGCATACGACGCGCTCGAGACGCGCCGCATCAAGCTGCTGCTCGCGACGTACTTCGGCCAGCTTCAGGACAACCTGACACTCGCCGCCTCGCTGCCGGTCGACGGCCTGCATATCGATGCGATCAACGCCCGCGACGAACTCGACGTACTCGTGCGCGAACTGCCGGCCGACCGCGTGCTGTCGGTGGGCGCGATCAACGGCCGCAATATCTGGAAGGCGGACCTGAGTGCGACGCTCGACTGGCTCGAACCGCTCGCGAAGCAACTGGGCGATCGCCTGTGGCTCGCACCGTCGTGCTCGCTGCTGCACGTGCCGGTCGATCTCGCGAGCGAGGAGAAGCTCGATGCGGAGATCCGCTCGTGGCTCGCGTTCGCGCTGCAGAAGCTCGACGAACTGAAAGTGCTCGCGACCGCGCTGAACGAAGGCCGCGACGCGGTGGCCGACGCGCTCGCCGCGAACACGGCCGCGATCGACTCGCGCCGCCGCTCGCCGCGCGTGAACAACCCGGCGGTGAAGGCCGCGATCGCGCGCATCGACGCGCAGCTCGGCAACCGCGTGAGCCCCTATACGGAGCGCGCGCCGAAGCAGTCGGCACGACTGAACCTGCCGGCGTTCCCGACGACGACGATCGGCTCGTTCCCGCAGACCGCCGAGATCCGCCAGGCGCGCAGCCGATTCAAGGCCGGCGCGCTGGATGAAACCGGCTACCGCGCGGCGATGCACGCGGAAATCGAGCGCAGCGTGCGCGAACAGGAATCGCTCGAACTCGACGTGCTCGTGCACGGCGAAGCCGAACGCAACGACATGGTCGAATACTTCGGAGAGCAGCTCGACGGCTACGCATTCAGCCAGTTCGGCTGGGTGCAGTCGTACGGTTCGCGCTGCGTGAAGCCGCCGATCCTGTTCGGCGACATCAGCCGCCCGAAGGCGATGACGGTCGAATGGATCACGTACGCGCAGTCGCTGACGAACAAGCCGATGAAGGGCATGCTGACCGGCCCGGTGACGATCCTGAACTGGTCGTTCGTGCGCGACGACCAGCCGCGTTCGGTGTCGTGCTACCAGCTCGCGCTCGCGATTCGCGACGAAGTGCTCGATCTCGAGAAGGCCGGCGTGCGCGTGATCCAGATCGACGAGGCCGCGCTGCGCGAAGGGCTGCCGCTTCGCCGCGCGCAATGGGGCGAGTACCTGAAGTGGGCGGTCGAGTCGTTCCGCATCACCGCGAATGGCGTGCAGGACGATACGCAGATCCATACGCACATGTGCTATTCGGAGTTCAACGACATCATCGCGTCGATCGCCGACATGGACGCGGACGTGATCACGATCGAAACGTCGCGCTCGGACATGGAACTGCTCGACGCTTTTGACAGCTTCAGGTATCCGAACGAGATCGGGCCGGGCGTGTACGACATTCACTCGCCGAACATCCCGACGCAGGATCACATCGTCGGCCTGATGAAGAAGGCGGCCGGGCGGATTCCGGCGGAACGCCTGTGGGTGAACCCGGACTGCGGGTTGAAGACGCGCCAGTGGGCGGAAGTGATTCCGGCGCTGACGAACATGGTCGCTGCCGCGAAGACGCTGCGCAGCCAGGTGAAATAACGCAGCGAACGCTGCGCGGCTGCCGTCGCGATCGATGATCGGGCGGCACGCTTGCGGCCCGCATGTGCGGGCCGCTTGTCGTAATGAATGTTCGGGGAGGCGGGGGCGTTGCGGCGTACCGCCGGACGCCCAATGCAAACGGGCAGGCGATGTCGCCTGCCCGTTGCGTGAGGTGAGGTTACGCGGTACGTGTGCCGCGCGGCAGCGCATCGTCCGCCTTGCCGGGCGCGCCCGCATCGTCGATGCTGACGCGGCGCGAGATCAGCCACACGCACACCGACGACAGCATGGCGGCGCTCATGTACTGGATCGCGAGCGGCCACCATTGCGGCGCGGTGTTCTGTGCGATCAGCGTGGCGACGAGCGGCGTGAGGCCGCCGGCGATCGCGCCGCACACCTGGTACGCGATCGAGATCGCCGTGTAGCGGATGCGCGCGATGAAGATGCCGCTGACGAAACCCGCGACCACCGAGTAGTAGCCCGATTCCGCGAGCGTCGCGAGGCCGACGCCGACCGTGATCGACAGCGGCGTGCCCATGTGCACGAGCGGCAGCATCACGAACGGCACGATCGCGGCCCAGGCGCCGGTGATCAGCAGCACGCGCGTCGTGCCGAAGCGCTGCGCGAGGAACGCGGCCGCGAGCTGCACGACGAACTGCAGCACGGCGACGATCGTCATGCAATGCAGCACCATCGACCGGTCGAGCGACAGGAACTGCGTCGCGTAGCTGATCATGAAGATGTTGCTGAAATACACGCCGGCGATCCCGTACACGTTCGCGCCGATCGCGAGCAGCAGCAGCGGCCAGTACTTGAGCGCTTCGCGCACCGGGTTTTGCGCGGTGTTGCCGCTTTTCCTGACTTCCTCGAACTCGGGCGATTCGGACACGCTCGCGCGGATCACGAAGCCGACCGCCAGCAGCACGGCGCTCGCGAGGAACGGCACGCGCCAGCCCCAGCTCATCATGTCGTCTTTCGACAGCGTGCTGATCGCGCCGAACGCGAGCATCGACAGGATCAGGCCGCTCGCGCTGCCGAGCTGCGCGAACGACGCGAAGAACGTGCGCTTGCCTTCGGGCGCATGCTCGCCGGCGAGCAGCACCGCGCCGCCCCATTCGCCGCCGACCGCGATGCCTTGCAGCACGCGCATCAGCACCAGCAGGATCGGTGCGATCACACCGGCCTGCGCATGGGTCGGCAGCAGGCCGATCGCGACCGTCGACACGGCCATCAGCATCAGCGTCGCGAGCAGCGAGCGCTTGCGGCCGAAGCGGTCGCCGAGATAGCCGAACATCACGCCGCCGAGCGGCCGCGCGAAGAAGCCGACCGCGAACGAGCCGAACGACGCGAGCAGGCTGACGAAACGGCTTTCACCGGGGAAGAACAACGGCCCGAACACGATGGCGGCGGCGGTCGCGTAGCTATAGAAGTCGTACCACTCGATCGTGGTGCCGACGAACGAAGCGAGCGCCGCCCGCTTCGGTTGCTTGACGGAAGTCCCCATCTGTTATGTGCTCCTCTGGAATCCTCTGATCTGGAATAGGTCGTGTGCCGGGATCAGTCGCGATAGGCGACGCCGGGCAGCACGCACAGCAGCTCGTACGCGAGGTTCGCGCCGAGCAGGGCCGTGGTGCCGAACGGATCGTACGGCGGCGCGACTTCGACGAGATCGCAGCCGACGATGTTCAGCCCCTTCGCGCCGCGGATGATCTCGAGCGCCTGCGGTACCGTGAGGCCCGCGATTTCCGGCGTGCCGGTGCCCGGCGCGTAGGCCGGGTCGATGCCGTCGATGTCGAAGCTGATGTAGACGGGCGTATCGCCGATGCGCGCGCGCACTTCCTCCATCAGCGGCGCGAGCGACTTGTTCCAGCATTCCTCGGCCTGGACCACGCGGAAGCCCTGCTCGCGGCACCAGTCGAAATCCTCGGCGGCATAGCCGGTGCCGCGCAGGCCGATCTGCGTGACCTTGTCGCCGTGCAGCAGGCCTTCCTCGACCGCGCGGCGGAACGGCGTGCCGTGCGCGATCTTTTCGCCCATCATCGTATCGTTCACGTCGGCGTGTGCATCGACGTGGATCAATGCAACCTTGCCATGCTTGCGGTGGATCGCACGCAGGATCGGCAGCGCGATCGTATGGTCGCCGCCGAGCGTGATCGGCTTGCAGTCGTGCTCGAGAATCGCGTCGTATGCGGCCTCGATGCGCGCGATGGAATCGTGCAGGTTGTACGGGTTGATCGCGACGTCGCCGATGTCGGCGACCTGCAGCGAATCGAACGGCGCTGCGCGCGTGGCCATGTTGTACGGGCGCAGCAGCACGGATTCCGTGCGGATCTGGCGCGGGCCGAAGCGCGCGCCGGTGCGGTTGGAGGTGCCGAGGTCGAACGGCACGCCGACGAAGCAGGCGTCGAGCCCGGCGGCGCTCGCCACGTGCGGCAGGCGCATCATCGTCGCGATGCCGCCGCAGCGCGGCATTTCATTGCCGCCGAGCGGCTGGAAATGGGTGTGGTCGTTCATGGGCTTGTCTCTTCCGATGTGGGGTTGCCGTATCATTCGACGCGGCCTGGCACATAGTTTTACGCGTCACGCCGGAAAGAAGAATGCGAAGATATCGACGTAAACATCGATTTCCATCGATGTATGGAAGGGGGATAACGTGCTCGGGAATCTGTCGACCCTCGATCTGCGGTTGATCCGCGTGTTTCTCGCGGTCACGGACGCGGGCGGCGTGTCGGCCGCGCAGGCGATGCTGAACGTCGGCCAGTCGACGATCAGCGCGCAACTGTCGTCGCTCGAGACGCGGCTCGGCTACCGGCTCTGCGAGCGCGGCCGCAGCGGCTTCCGGCTCACGCCGAAAGGCGAGCGGTTCCACGCGATGAGCCGCAAGCTGCTCGCCGCGCTCGACGAATTCGGGATGGCGGCGCGACACATGGACCGCCAGCTGGTCGGTACGCTGCATATCGGCCTGATCGGCCATACGCCGGTCAGCCAGAACGCGCGGATCGCCGAGGCGATCGCCGCGTTTCGCACGCGCGACGAGGCCGTGCGTTTCTCGATCTCGGTGCGCGCGCCGGGCGATCTCGAGGAGAAGCTGCTGAGCGACGAGATCCAGATCGCGGTCGGCTACTTCTGGCATCGCGTGCCGTCGCTGCACTACACGCCGCTGTTCATCGAGCGGCAGGTCGCATACTGCGGCCGCGGCCATCCGCTGTTCGAACGTGCCGGCGCGCTGACGCCGGACGATGTCGCCGGATTCGAGTGGGCCTGGCGCTCGTATCCGCTGCCGGAGGCGCAGATGTCGACGACGCCCGATCGCGTGACCGCGACCGCCGACAACATGGAGGCCGTCGCGCTGCTGATCCTGTCTGGCCATCACCTCGGCTACCTGCCGCAGCACTTCGCGGCGCCGTATGTCGCGCAGGGATTGCTCGCGCCGCTCAATCCGGAGCAACTGCGCTACGACGTCACGTTCCACATGGTCGTGGCGCGCGACGGGCGCGGCGATCCGCTCGTCGAAGCGTTTCTCGAGGATCTCGAACGCGCGCACCAGTCGCCCGACATCGTCACGTAGGCGGACGAATCTCGGCGCGCACGCCAGTTGCACGACATCGTCGTGCAGGCCCGACGACGTCGACAATGTGAACAAGCGTTACGCCGGCGTGCCCGGTCATGGCCCGCATCGAAACGCGTCGACGTGACGGGTCGAGTGTCCGTCGTGCGCGGCCTTCCGTCCGGGGCCGCCCGCATCACGGCACCGGCAACCCCGCATCGTGCTTCACCTCCCGCAACGACAGCGCCGATTCGATCGACGTGACGCCCGGCAGCATCCGCAGCGAGTCGCGCAGGAACGTGCCGTAGTCGTCCAGATCGCGCGCGACCACCTGCAGCAGGTAGTCGGCCGTGCCCGCGACGTTGTGGCACGCGAGGATCCGCTCGATGCCAAGCACTTCCCGTTCGAACCGGTCGGCGACCTTGCGGTCGTGCGTCGCGAACCGCACGAGCACGAATGCGACCACGCCGAAGCCGAGCGCCTGGCGCGACAGCTGCGCGCGGTAGCGCTCGATGTAGCCGTCGTTTTCGAGACGTTTCAGGCGCCGTGCGCACGGCGTCTCGGACAGGCCGACGGAATCGGCGAGGCGCGCGATCGGCAGGCGGCCGTCGCGCTGCACCGCGGCGAGGATCGCGCGATCGGTTTTGTCGAGTTCGGTCATGTTGGCGGAATCCTTTTCTGTATTCCGTGATTGTGGCGGATTCCGCCATGAATCGCCAATCCTGAGCCAAAGATGGCCAATAATCCCTCCACCTTCAGCGGCAACATATCGTCATTGAAGGACGGGGGCAGACCATGATTTCCACGCATTTGCTGTTGATTTATCTGGCCGCGCTGGCGGCCATCTACGCGGTGCCCGGGCCCGACATGGCGCTCGTGCTGCAGACCAGCATCGGCCGCGGCGTGCGCCCGGGCATGGCGGCGGCGGCCGGCCTGTCGCTGTCGCGCACCGCGCACGTGACGCTGTCCGCCTGTGGCGTCGCGGCGCTGATCCGCAGCGCGCCGTGGCTGTACGAGGTGATCCGCTACGGCGGCGCGCTCTATCTCGCGTACGTCGCGATCCAGGTGTTCCGTTCGCCCGTGTTCGCGCTCGGCGACGGCGACGCGGCGGCGGGCGAGTTGCGGCAGTCGTTCTTCAAGGGGCTGCTGACGAACCTGCTGAATCCGAAGGCACTCCTGTTCTGCTCGGTGCTGCTGCCGCAGTTCGTGCGCCCCGAGGCCGGGCCCGTCGTGTGGCAGATGTTCGAGCTCGGCGCGTTGCTCGTCGCGGCCGGCGTATGTTTCGACCTCGCCTGCGTGTTCGGCGCGTCGCGCATCGCGGCGTGGATGCGCGCGCATCCGCTCGCGCAGACGGTCCAGCGCTGGACGTTTTCCGCCGCGCTGATCGGGTTCGCGCTGCGCCTGTCGATGGACTGAGTTGCTTCATCGCATCGCCGCCGCGCGGGTCGACAGGCCGCACGGTGGCGCTGCGCCGATCGGTACGGACCGCGTGCAAGGCCGGTCTTCGCGCGCATGCGCCCGCCGCAGAAGGGCGTGCGCGCAAATCATCTGACTGATCTAAACTCCCCTTAACCTCGCGCTTTCGCGAACCGACTGACCGAACGGAACCGTCTCCCGCCGGCCCTGTCCGATTTCCTGGCTGTTCCGTGCAACGCGGTACCAAGGAGGGTCTGAACATGGCAAGGCATCTTCACGCCGACCGTGAACCCCGAATCGTCGCCGAGTCCAAGTGCCTCGGCCCGTGCGATCCGGCAGAACGCATTCACGTCACGATCATGTTGCGGCGGCAGGAAGAAGGGCAACTCGATACGTTGGTCCACCAGCTCGCCACCGGCGACGCACAGGCGAAACCGCTGTCGCGCGAAGCGTTCGCGCAGCGTTTCTCCGCCAATCCCGACGACATCCGCAAGACCGAGGACTTCGCGCGTCGTCACCAGCTGACGGTCGATCGCGTCGATCCGGTCGAAAGCGTCGTCGTGCTGTCCGGCTCGATTCAGCAGTTCGAAGCGGCATTCGGCGTGAAGCTCGAGCGTTTCGAGCATCGCGCGATCGGCCAGTATCGCGGCCGCTCGGGCCCGATCGCGCTGCCGGACGAGCTCGGCGATGCCGTCACGGCCGTGCTCGGCCTCGACAGCCGTCCGCAGGCGCGGCCGCACTTTCGGCTGCGCCCGCCGTTCCAGCCCGCGCGCGGCGCCGCCGGCGTCACGTTCACGCCGATCCAGCTCGCGTCGCTGTACGGCTTTCCGGCCGGCGACGGTGCCGGGCAATGCATCGCGATCGTCGAACTCGGCGGTGGCTATCGCGCGGCCGATATCCAGCAGTATTTCCGCGGGCTCGGCATCGGCACGCCGCCGACGCTCGTCGACGTGAACGTCGGCACCGGCCGCAATGCGCCGACCGGCGAGGCGAACGGCCCGGACGGCGAAGTCGCGCTCGACATCGAGATCGCCGGTGCGATCGCACCGGCCGCGAAGATCGCCGTCTACTTCGCGCCGAACAGCGACGCAGGCTTCATCCAGGCCGTCAACGCGGCCGTCAGCGACAAGACCAACCGGCCGTCGGTGATCTCGATCAGCTGGGGCGGGCCGGAAGCGATCTGGCAGGCGCAGTCGGCGCAGGCGTTCAACCGCGTGCTGCAGGCGGCCGCGGCGCAGGGGGTCACGGTGTGCGCGGCGTCGGGCGATAGCGGCTCGGGTGACGGGCTGCAGGACGGCACGGATCACGTCGACTTCCCGGCGTCGAGCCCGTACGTGCTCGGCTGCGGCGGCACGCAACTCGATGCGCTGCCCGGGCAGGGCATTCGCAGCGAGGTCACGTGGAACGACGAGGCGGCCGGCGGCGGCGCGGGCGGCGGTGGCGTCAGCACGCTGTTCGACCTGCCGGCCTGGCAGCAGGGGCTGACCGTCGCGCTCGCCGACGGCAGCACCACACCGCTCGCGAAGCGCGGCGTGCCGGACGTCGCCGGCGATGCATCGCCGCAGACGGGCTACGAGGTGTCGGTCGCCGGCACGGCCGCGGTGATGGGCGGCACGAGCGCGGTCGCGCCGCTGTGGGCCGCGCTGATCGCACGGATCAACGCGGCGGCCGGCGCATCGGCCGGCTGGATCAATCCGGCGCTGTACAAGAATCCGGGCGCGCTGCGCGACGTCACGAAAGGCTCGAACGGCAGGTATGCAGCCGCGTCCGGCTGGGATGCGTGCACGGGCCTCGGCAGTCCCGACGGCCCGAAACTCGCGGCGATCCTCGCGCGCAAGCCGTCGAGCTGACGCGCCGGCACGGACCTTCTTATGCGACGCGGGTTTCCTGCCCGCGTCTTTTTTCACCTCCAGGAGCAGCACGATGGGCATCGATTCCGCATCCTCCGGCGGCGTGTATCCGCTGCATCACGGCGACCACAATTCGCATGGCGTGCCGCCGACCATCAGTCCGGTCGCGTTGAGCCACGGCCGCGACCAGCCGTTCTTCGATCCGGTCGCGTATGGCAACGGCCCCGACGACTCGGTGACCGACACAACCGAAGCGGCTGCGATCACGCACCATACGATCCTGATCGACGGCAAGCGCATCGCGTACACGGCGACGGCCGGCCATCTCGTGACGGTCGACCCGAGCAGTTCGCAGCCGGCCGCGAAGCTCTTCTACGTCGCGTTCACGGCCGACGGCGCGAAGGAGGAAACGCGGCCCGTCACGTTCTTCTACAACGGCGGGCCCGGGTCGTCGTCGGTGTTCGTGCTGCTCGGCTCGTTCGCGCCGAAGCGCATCAAGACGTCGATGCCGGGGTTCACGCCGCCCGCGCCGTACCAGATGGAAGACAACCCGGACAGCATGATCGACCACAGCGACCTGGTGTTCATCAACCCGGTCGGCACCGGCTATTCGGCGGCCGTCGCGCCGAACAAGAACCGCAATTTCTGGGGCGTCGACCAGGATGCGGATTCGCTGAAGCAGTTCATCAAGCGCTACCTGACGAAGAACAACCGCTGGAATTCGCCGAAATACCTGTTCGGCGAATCGTACGGCACCGCGCGCAGCTGCGTGCTCGCGTACAAGCTGCATGAGGACGGCGTCGACCTGAACGGCGTCACGCTGCAGTCGTCGATCCTCGACTACCGGCAGGCCGGCAATCCGGTCGGCGCGCTGCCGACCGCGGCGGCCGACGCGTGGTATCACAAGAAGCTCGGCGTCAAGCCCGCGCCGACCGATCTCGGCACGTTCGTCGAGGAAGTCGCGCAGTTCGCGCGCACCGACTACCTGACCGCATTGCGCAACGTGCCGCATGCCGACCCGGCCGCCGTGCTGAAGCTGTCGGACTATACGGGCATCGACACGGCGACGCTGCAGACGTGGGGGCTCGACATCGCGGGTTACAACGCGCGCGGCAATTCGCTGTTCCTGACGACGCTGCTGCAGGCGCAGGGGCTCGCGCTCGGGTCGTACGACGGGCGCGTGACCGGGATCTCGTCGGGCATCGCCGGCAAGGTCGATCCGAACTCGGGCGGCAACGATCCGACGATGACGGCCGTGACGGGCGTCTACACGGCGATGTGGAACAGCTACCTGAACGAGCAGCTGAAGTTCACGTCGAACTCCGCGTTCACGGACCTGAACGACCAGGCGTTCCAGAACTGGGACTTCAGCCACATCGACCCGACCGGCGCGCAGCAGGGCATCGATGCGAAGGGGAACCTGATTCTCTATACCGCGGGCGATCTCGCCGCGGTGATGGCGCTGAACGTCGACCTGAAGGTGTTGTCGGCGAACGGCTTGTACGATTTCGTCACGCCGTTCTACCAGACCGTGATCGACCTGCAGCAGATGCCGCTCGAGGATCAGAAGGTGCGGCAGAACCTGTCCGCGCGCTTCTATCCGTCGGGGCACATGGTGTATCTCGACGGCGGGTCGCGCACCGCGCTCAAGCGCGATCTCGCGACGATGTACGACGCGACGGTCAGCGATACGGGCGCGCGGATGCGGATTCGCGCCCTGCAGGCGAAGAAGACGGGCGGGCACGCGTAGCGCTGCCCGTCATGCACGTGCCGCGCGCAACCGCCATGGTTCGCGCGCGCGGTGTTTTGGCCGGAGCGGCCGGCTTACGCGGCCGGCCAGTCGAACGGCGTGTACGGCAGCGCGCGCTTGTGGCGCGAACCGTCGTAGAAGCGCAGCACCGTTTCGTACACGCTGTCGGCGACGGGCTTGCCTTCGAGGAAATCGTCGATCTCGTCGTAGGTGACGCCGTACGCGTGCTCGTCGGGGCGCAGCGGACGCAGTTCCTCGAGGTCGGCCGTCGGCACCTTCATCACGATCAGTTCGTCGCCGCCGAGCGCGCGGGCGACCGCACGCACGCGACGCTTGCTCAGGCCGGCGAGCGGCAGCACGTCCGCGCCGCCGTCGCCGAACTTCGTGAAGAAGCCCATCAGCGATTCGGCTGCGTGGTCGGTGCCGATCACGATGCCGCGCCGCGCACCGGCGACCGCGTACTGCGCGATCATGCGCTCGCGCGCCTTGATGTTGCCGTGCACGAAGTCCTGCTGTGCCGGGTTTTCGAACGCGTGGCCGGATGCGACCAGCGATGCGAGCATCGCGTCGGCGGCGGGCTTCACGTCGACCGTGAATGTTTCGTCCGCGCGCACGAACGCGAGCGCGCGCTGCGCGTCGGCTTCGTCGTTCTGCACGCCGTTCGGCAAGCGCATTGCGATGAAGCGGGCGTCATAGCCGCCGGCGCGCAGCTGTTCGACCGCCAGCTGCGCGAGCCGTCCGGCCGTCGACGAATCGACGCCGCCGCTGATGCCGAGCACGTAGGTCCGCAGGCCGGTCGAACGAAGGTACTGCGCGAGGAAATCTACGCGGCGGGCGATCTCGGCGTCGACGTCGAAATGGGGGGCGACGTTCAGTTCGGCAATGATCGCGCGTTGGCGGCTGGCGTAATCGGCGGATGTCATGAAGGGAGTTCCGGAACGAAATGCAAGGCGCCCATCATAAGCGCAATCGCGGGCCGGCGCCGTGCCGGGCATGCGATCCGGCGGCCGCGCGTTGCTTCGGCGAGACGCGATGCATCGTCATGGTGCAGCGCGCGGGGCGGCGCATCGTAGCGTGCGCGTGCACGCTTCGTTTCGATGCATGAAGGGGCGCTTTGACGGGTGCTTCCCGCGCCCGCTCCCGTTCGCGTTCGCGTTCGCGTCAGCGCCGCGCGAGCACGACGCCCACCAGCGCGAGCGCGAAGCCGGCGAGCTGGACGGTCGCGAGCGTTTCGCCGAACAGCAGGTAGCCCTGCAGTGCGGCGAGCGGCGGCGCGAGGAACAGCAACGACGTCGCGCGCGCGGCGTTGCCGCGCCGCAGCATCCACATCAGCATCGTGACCGCGCCGCCGGACAGGAACACGACGCCCCATACGAGCGAGATCCACAGCGCCGGCGCGCCGATCCAGCGCGTTTCGTGCAGCAGCACGACGAAGACGGCCGCGACGATCGCCGCGCCGAGGTTCTGCACGGCGACGGCCGTGCGCAGGTCGTTCCGCGCGAGCTTGCCCTTCTGGTACAGCGAGCCCGCGGTGATCGAGCCGACCGACAGGATCGACACGGCCACGACGAACCACGCGGGCGCGGCGCCCGGCGGCGGCGCGACGCCGCCCGCGACCTTCGGCGCGAGCACGAGCGCGACGCCGGCGAGCCCGAGCGCCATCCCGAGCCAGCCGCGCGCGGGCAGCCGCTCGTTGAACAGCGGCACCGCGAGCACGGCGGTGGCGAGCGGCTGCAGTGCGCCGAGCAGTGCCATCACGCCCGCGTTCAGCCCTTGTGCGACGGCCCAGTAGCTGGCGCCGAGATAGACGCCCTGCAGCAGCGCGCCCGCGATCAGGTGGCGCGGCCATTCGCGGCGGGCCGGCCACGGCGCGCGCGCGGCGAGCGCCACCGCGCCGAACAGCACGGCCGTGCCCGCGAAACGCGCGAGCAGGAACAGGTTCGGATCGGCGTAGGGCTTGATTGCCCGGGCGACGATGAAGCCGGTGGACCACAGCGCGACGAAGGCCGCGGCGACGAGCGAGGTAAGCATGCGTGGCGAGCCGCGATACGGCCGGACGAATCGTGAAGTCGGCCAGTATCGGGCGAAGCGGTGCTGCCGTCTTGTCGGATTCTGCACTCGTTCGTCGCGCGTGCGGGGCGCATGCGTGCGGCCATGCGCGGCGCGTGGCTTCGAGTGGTGGCAACGGACGCAAAACGCCGCAAGCGCGGCAGCGTACCGGCCGTTCGGTTATCGGCCGGGCGGGTGAAGGCGCCGCGGCATGAAAGCGCGTCGTGGCGCGCGCAGAGGAAGGGAGATCAGTCCAGCGAGAACGTGTCGAGCGGCTGGTTCGCGCGCGCGTCGGTCGCGAAGCGCGCGGCGAGCTGTTCGTACAGCCGGCGGGCCTCGTCGAGCGTCAGGTCGATCCAGTACGGATCGCCGGCCCCATCGTTGAGTCGTTCCGGCGAAAACTGGATTTCGAGCACACTGCCTTTGCGGTACATGGCGCAAGCCCCTTGATGGTCTGTCGTTCGGCGAAACGCAGAGTGTAGCAACCGCTTGCCGCACCGATTCGCGCGCATCGGGCAATACAGAATTTCGCTTTCGTGAAACGCGGCGGCCGCCGGACGCGCCGCCGTCAAATGGCGGTCAAACGGTCGTAATACAATGATTGGCTTACCCATTACCAATCGCCTCGGGCGCATTGCGATGCTGGCGGAACAACGTCATCAATACATTCTGTCGGAGCTCGGACGATCGGGCGCATTGTCGGTCGCCGAACTCGTGCGCTCGCTCGACGTATCGCGCGAGACCGTGCGGCGCGACCTGAACGCGCTCGCGGCGCGCGGCCTGCTCGTGATGACGCACGGCGGCGCACTGGCGGCGGACCGCCGCGAGCCGAGCCTGTCCGAGCGTGAAGCGGCGAACGCCGAGGCGAAGCGCACGATCGGGCGACGCGCGGCCGAATTCGTGCCCGACGACGCATCGGTACTGATCGACTCGGGCAGCACGCCGCACGCGGTCGCGCTCGCGCTGACCGACCGGCACCGGCTGTCGATCTACACGAACGACTGGCGCACCGCGTTCGTGCTCGCGCGGCGCAACGGCAATCGCGTGACGCTGCTCGGCGGCGAACTGTCCGACGACGAGGACGCGACGTTCGGGCTCGATACGATTCAGCAGCTCGCGCAATACCATGTCGATTTCGCGTTCGTCGGCGCGGGCGGCATCACGACTGACGGCGACTGCACCGACTACTCGCGGCTCGCCGCCGAAGTGCGCAGCCGGATGATCGCGGCGGCCGGCACGGCGATCATCGTCGCCGACCATTCGAAATTCGGCCGCGTGACGCCGGTGCGGATCAACGGCACGTCGGCCGCGCGCTATCTCGTCACCGAGCGCGCGCCGGACAAGACCGTGCGCCGCGCGCTGACCGCACGCGGCATCGAGCTGCTCGTGTGCGACTGACGCGGCGCCGACATACAAGGTTCATCGAACGGTCATCGCACTGGAAGACCCGCAGTCAAGACTGACTCATTCATCTCTATTGGCCGGAACGCCAGGAGCAACGAATGACCGTCAGCGTACGCAGCTATCTTTCCCCGACCCTGGTTCTGCTGGCCTTCGACTGGCCCGATGCGGCCTCGCGCACCGACTTCCTCGGCTTCGCGATCCGGCGCACGCCGGGTTTCTGGTCGGCTGACGGCAAGACGCGGGCACCGAACAGCTGGCTGCCGAACCGGCTGACGTTCGACGGCCCGGCCGCCGACACGCAGGGCGACGCGCCGACCGACCAGGCGCCGATCCAGAAATTCATGTGGTGGGACGCGCGCATCGATCCGCAAGACCGCGATGCGTCGTTCCGCTATGACGTCTATCCGGTCGTCGGCACGCCGGAGCACCTGCAGGTGCTCGATGCGGAGGCCGGCGTGTGCGAGGTCGTGCTGCCCGCGCACATCGTGGACGGCGTCGGCACGTGGTTCAACCGCGCGGTGGTCAGCTCGCAGGCGTTCGCGAAGCAGGTGGCGGCGCTGGGTCTCGCGCCGAATGCGGCGCCGAGCGCGGACCAGGCGCTGAAGTTGCGCACGTGGCTCGCGAACGACATGGAACAGGTGTTCGCGGAGATGCTCGACCCCGCGTCGCGCGCGGCGTCGGCCGCCTATCACCTGACGGACACGCTGTGGACGTTGCCCGCATTCGAGGCGTTCGGCCATCAGCACGGCGAAGCGTCGCTCGCGATCGTCTACGACGCGCACACGACCGCGCGCAAGGGCAAGCCGCCGCTGCCGTCGCCGAACCAGCCGGCCGTCGACGCGCTGCAGGGCCTCGCGACGCTCGCGCCGCGCGACAAGACGCACATCATGCACGACAAGTTCATCGTGACCGACGCACCGGCGAATGGAGCACCTGCGGTGACGCCGGCGCGCGTGCTGACCGGTTCCGCGAACTTCACGACCGAAGGGCTGACGGAGCAGGCGAACGTGCTGCACGCATTCGATTCGCCGCCGCTCGCCGCGCTGTACAACGCGCGTGCGCATGCGCTGGCCGCGAATCCGTCGATCGCGGAGACGGCGAAGTTGTCGCCGGGCTGGTCCGAGCCGATGGCGATCGGCAGCGCGCGGGTGCGCGTCGCGTTTTCGCCGGAGCCGGCGGGGCAGCGCACCGAGATCGATACGATCGTCGCCGCGATCGCGGCCGCGAAGCATTCGGTGTCGTTCTGCCTGTTCATGCCGACCGACGCGGCGCTGCGCGACGCATGCTTTGCCGCCGGCGACCGCGGCCTGATGATGTTCGGCCTGGTGAACCGCATCAACGTCGGCAGCGCGACGAAGGCCGATGCCGCGCAGCACGACGGCCAGCCGCTCGATGCGGCGACGCTTGCCAACCTCGAGCTTTACCATCGCCAGCGCGATCGTCGCGACGTGATCGATGCCGCGTATTTTTCGCCGGCGACGGTGCCGCAAGGTTTCGAGCCGGAACTGCGCCTTTTTCCGGGCGAGCCGGTGCCGGCCTATCCGCCGGTCGTGATCCATCACAAGTTCATCGTGATCGATGCGGAAGGCGCGAACCCGATCGTCTATACGGGCTCGGCGAACATGAGCCGCAATTCCGAGCAGTTCAACGACGAGAACCTGCTCGAGATTCGCGACTCACGGATCGCGGCGATCTATCTCGCGGAATTCCTGCGGCTCTACGAGCACTACCGCGCGCGGGCGCTGTCGATCGAAACGAAACAGCATGGCGCTGGTGCGCATCGGTCGCTCGCGCTCGCGCCGGATGCGAGCTGGGCGAAGAAGTATTACGTGGCGGGAAGCCCGGAAGAGAAGGCGCGGATCGCGCTGGCGTCGACCGCGCCGACGGACTGACGCGCGACGCACGCGCTCGGCCTGAAGCGGCCGAAGGGACGCGCCGCGTGCGTCCGGCTCATGCCGGTTGCACGCGGCGAGGTGTCGTTCGGGAGGTGTGCCGGACGGCGAGTTCATCGCGCGCCAGCAGGCCTGCGGGCGGAATCGCGCGGGGTGCCTATGCGGCGACGTAGCGCAGCACGGAGTCGGCGATCGTCTCGCGATGCCGCGCGCGCAGCCGCGGCGCAGACGGATCGCGGCCGAACGCGGCGCCGAACGTGTAGCGGTTCGACACGCGGTGGAAGCAGAACGAGCTGATCAGCAGGTGCAGGTCGAACGCGTCGATGTCCTTGCGGAACGCGCCGCTCGCCGCGCCGCGCTCGAGCAGTTCCTCGAGCGTCTTGATGATGCTGACGTTGCGGTTCTTGAACGACTTCAGCTGTTCGAGATACTTCGCGCCGTGGATGTTCTCGATCGACACGAGGCGGACGAAGTCGCGATGCTTGTCGTGATAGTCGAACGTGAATTCGACGAGCCGGCGCATGCCTTCGCGCGGCTCCATGTCGCCGACGTGCAGTTCCTGCTCGAGCGCGCGGATGTCGCCGTACACCTTCTCCAGCACGGCCTCGTACAGGCCTTCCTTGCTTTCGAAGTAGTAGTAGAGCATTCGCTTCGTCGTGTTCGTACGCTCGGCGATCGCGTCGACGCGCGCACCGGCGAGGCCCATCGCGGAAAACTCCTGCGTGGCGACGTCGAGGATGTTGCGCTTGGTTTGCTCGGGATCGTATTTGCGCCGCGCATCGGTCGCAAGCGCGCGGCTTTCGGACGTGGCGGCCTTGCTTCCAGCTTTCATGTGACTTTGTTGTGGGTTGGCGGCGGCATGAAAAAATCATTCTAGCATGCGGGAAATCCCCGTCCCGCCGACCTTCCGCTCTAATCGGCCGCGCGGTTTCGGCCGCCGCCGGCGGCGTTCAGCGCCGGCACGACGCGAGCGCGTCGCGGGCCTGGTACGCGGTGTACGTGAGCTGCGCGGCGGCGAGGCCCGCGAGCCCGAACGTGCGCGTGAGCCCGAACGCGGCGAAGCCTTCCGGCACGGGCTGCTCGCCGGCCAGCGCGGCGGCGAGCGCTTCGCCGGCGACGGTGGTGGGCGCCATCCCGTGGCCGCCGAACGCGATCGCGTGCCACACGCCGTCCGCGTCGCGCCCGATCTGCGGCATCTTGTGCCGCGCATAGCTCATCAGTCCGCCCCATGCGTAATCGACCTTCACGCCGTCGAGCTGCGGATACACGCGCAGCAGGTCGCGCCGCAGCAGACGCGCGATGGCGTCGGGGCCGCGGTCGAGCACCGAGATCCGGCCGCCCCACAGAATCCGCGTGTCCTTCAGCGGACGGTAGTAGTCGAACGCGAAACGCGTGTCATAGATCGCGTACGGCGCATCGATCGCGTCCGGCAGGCGCGTGCCGAGCGGCTCGGTCGCGATCACGTAGGTCGCGATCGGCAGCACCGCGCGTTCGATGCGCGGCGACACGCCGCGCGCATAGCCGCCGCCGGCGAACACGACGTCCTTCGCGCGCACCGTGCCCTGCGCCGTACGCACGACGTAGCCGGCGCCTTCGCGCGCGATGCCGAGCGCGGCCGAGCGTTCGTACACGCGTGCGCCGCCGCGCGAGGCGGCCGCCGCGACGCCGAGCACGTACTTGAGCGGATGGAAGTGGAACGCGTTCGGCTCGAACAGGCCGCCGTAATAGCGCTGCGACTTCAGCCGCGCGCGCAGCGCGTCCGTCGAGACCGGTTCCCAGTCGACGTCGAATTCCTGCTTCATCAGCGTGCGCACGCCGTCGAGCCGCGACGGATCGTCGAACCAGTTCGCGAGCATCACGCCCTTGTCGACGATGTCGCAGTCGATCCCGTAGCGGGCAATCCGTGCGCGGATCAGATCCACCGCATCGACAGTGAGCCGGTACAGGCGGCGGCCCTCGTCGCGGCCGAGCGTGCGCAGCAGGTCCGCGTTGTCGAGGCTGTAGCCCCCGAACACGAAGCCGCCGTTGCGGCCCGATGCGCCGAAGCCGACCCGTTCGCCGTCGAGCACGACGACATCCCGCACACCGCGCTCGACGAGGCCGAGCGCCGTGCACAGGCCGGCGAGGCCGCCGCCGACGATGCAGACCTGCGTGTCGATCGTGCCGGTCAGTTGCGGGTAGGGCTGGCGGGTAACGGTGGCTTCGTAGAAGTTCTGCATGCGTTTTCGGTGACGTAACGGCGGAAAAACGGACGGCGCGCGTCGATCTTGCCTGAACGCGCGCGCCGCGTCGAATGGGGTTTTCAGTGCAGCGGCCGCCGCGGTCGGGCGGCGGCCGCTGCACGACCGGACATCAGGCGCCCGGCGTCGGATTGACCGGGGTGCCGACGTAGGCCGGATAGCCGGCGTCGGCCTTTGGCGTGGCGTCGGGCGTCGCGTTGCGCTCGATCCACGGCGCGATCTCCATGTCCTCGTAGCGCACGAGGCGGCATTTGCGCACCAGCGCGTAGCCGAGCCAGATCACGAGGAAGAACGGCAGGCCGATGTAGGTCGCGGCGATGCCGGCCCAGTCGATCTTGTCGGCGAGGAATGCCTGGTAGTCCTGGCCGAGCGCGACGATCCCGCACAACGCGAACGCGAACAGCGGACCGAACGGGAACCACTTGGATCGGTACGGCAGCTGGTCGAGCCGATAGCCCTGCTTCAGGAAACCCTTGCGGAACCGGTAGTGACTGACCGCGATGCCGAGCCACGTGATGAAGCCGGCCATGCCCGACGTGTTCAGCAGCCACAGGTAGACGGTTTTGTCACCATACAGCGACGTGAGGAAGCACAGCGCGCCGACGGCCGTCGTCGCATAGAGCGCGTTGCGCGGTACGCCGCCGGGCGACAGCTTCGCGAACAGCTTCGGCGCGCGGCCTTCGACCGCGAGGTTGTAGAGCATCCGCGTCGACGCGTACATGCCCGAGTTGCCGGCCGACAGCACGGCGGTCAGGATCACCGCGTTCATCACGCCGGCCGCGAACGCGAGGCCCGCGTGGCGGAACACGAGCGTGAACGGGCTCACGCCGATGTCGGTGACGTCGCTCTTCAGCAGGCTTGGGTCGGTGTACGGAATCAGCACGCCGATCACGAAGATCGCGAACACGTAGAACAGCAGGATGCGCCAGAAGATCTGGCTGACCGCGTGCGGGATCGTCGTGCGCGGGTTCTCCGATTCGCCGGCCGCGACGCCGATCATTTCAGTGCCCTGGAACGAGAAGCCCGCGATCATCGCGACGCCGAGCATGGTGGCCCAGCCGCCCGCGAACGGCGCGTCGCCGATCGTGAAGTTGCCCCAGCCCGCGCTCGGGCCGCCCTGCATGATCCCGAAGATCATCAGCAGGCCAATGCCCACGAATGCGAGCACCGTCAGCACCTTGATCAGCGCGAACCAGTATTCGGCCTCGCCGAAGCCGCGCACCGACAGCGCGTTGAGCGCGAAGATCAAGGTGAGGAAGATCGCGCTCCACCAGACGCCCGGCACGTGCGGAAACCAGTAGTGCATCACGAGCTGCGCGGCGACGAGCTCGACCGCGAGCGTCACGGCCCAGCTGTACCAGTAGTTCCAGCCGAGTGCGAAGCCGAAGCCTTCATCGACGAACTTGGAGCCGTAGGTCGCGAACGAGCCCGACACCGGCATGAACGCGGCCATCTCGCCGAGGCTCGTCATCAGGAAGTAGACCATCAGGCCGATCAGCATGTACGCGAGCATCGCGCCGCCAGGGCCGGCCTGCGAGATCGACGCGCCGGACGCGACGAACAGGCCCGTGCCGATCGAGCCGCCGATCGCGATCATCCGCAGATGGCGCGCCTGCAGGCTGCGGTGGAGGGACGGCTTCGCGGGCGGCGAGCCGGACGGACGGGGCGAGTCGGGGCGGGCATCTGAATGCATGGCGGGTGCTGGGCGCTGTCTCCGGGATTGTTTTTTGGCTACGAAGTGCGACGCGTTGCCGGCCGCCGGCCGGGCAGCGGCGCTGCCTCGCGGGGCCGATCCGGATCGGCCGGGTCCGGCGGGCCGCGACGCGTGTCGCCTTCGTCTGTCGTCCGGCCGCCGTTGGGCGGCCGTCGGCGCGACGGGTGCGGTGCACCTCGACGCCGCCCCGATTGTGTGTGCCCGCCGCACGCGCGGCAAACGATATTTCCGCACAGGGTGATGCAACTTTGTCATCAAGTTGCGACGGGCCGCAACCGGCGCGGCGGCCCGGACACCGGCCCTGGACACGTCCCATACCCGTGCCGAAACAGGCGGATTCGTCCTGCCGGGGTGTTGCGTTTTTGGAATGAAGTCGTGAGTTAATATCAATAGCGGCCCGACTTGTGGCCACCGACAATGTGTCTCATGGATCGTGCCTCGCGAGGCGGGGGCGCGCCGTCCGGCCGGGTTTCCGGCGGCGGCGCCGCGCGATGCGCCGTGCGGCGCATCGGGCCTGCCGAGTTGCGCATCCGCTTGCACAGGGCGCGCGAACGCGCTCCAATCGAATCACGCGGGCGGCGTCGCCGCCGCACCGATCAATCTGTCCCTGAAGAGGAAGTGATGCAATTCAACGACATTCTTGCTGCGCTCGACATCGATCTCGCCCAGTGGAAAGGCAATGCGCTGACCGCGCGTTCGCCGCTCGACGGCGCGACGCTCGCGACGCTGGCGGTCGACTCGCCTGCCGACGCGGAGCGCAAGATCGACGCCGCGCACGACGCATTCCTCAAGTGGCGCACGGTGCCGGCACCGGTGCGCGGCGAACTCGTGCGCGTGTTCGGCAACGTGCTGCGCGAGCACAAGGCCGAGCTCGGCCGCCTCGTCACGCTCGAAGCCGGCAAGATCACGTCGGAAGGGCTCGGCGAAGTGCAGGAAATGATCGACATCTGCGACTTCGCGGTCGGCCTGTCGCGCCAGCTCTACGGCCTGACGATCGCGTCCGAGCGCCCGGGCCACCGGATGATGGAGACGTGGCACCCGATCGGCGTGTGCGGCGTGATCTCGGCGTTCAACTTCCCGGTCGCGGTGTGGGCCTGGAATGCGGCGCTCGCGTTCGTGTGCGGCGATTCGGTCGTGTGGAAGCCGTCGGAGAAGACGCCGCTCACCGCGATTGCGTGCCACGTGCTGCTCGAGAAGGCGATCCGCGAATTCGAGAAGACCCATCCGGGCGTCGCGCCGAAGGGCCTGAGCCAGCTGGTGCTCGGCATGCGCGATGTCGGCGAGGTGCTGACGTCGTCGAAGAAGGTGCCGGTCGTCAGCGCGACGGGCAGTGTGCGGATGGGCCAGGAAGTCGCGAAGGTGCTGAGCCAGCGTCTCGCACGCGGCATCCTCGAGCTCGGCGGCAACAACGGGATGATCGTCGCGCCGAGCGCCGACCTCGACCTCGTGGTGCGCGCCGTCACGTTCGCGGCGGTTGGCACGGCCGGCCAGCGCTGCACGACGCTGCGTCGCCTGATCGTGCATCGCAGCCTCGTCGATCAGCTGCTGCCGCGCATCGAGAAGGCCTATGCGTCGGTGAAGGTCGGCAGCCCGCTCGAGGAAGGCACGCTCGTCGGTCCGCTGGTCGACCGTGCGTCGTTCGACGCGATGCAGAAGGCGCTGGCCGATGCGCGCGAGCAGGGCGGCGAAGTGAAGGGCGGCGAGCGCATCGACGTCGGCCACGCGGATGCGTACTACGTGCGTCCGGCGATCGTGCGGATGCCGAAGCAATCGGCGGTGGTCGAGCGCGAGACGTTCGCACCGATTCTCTACGTGATGGTGTACGACAACTTCGAAGACGCGATCGACGTGCACAACGCAGTGCCGCAGGGCCTGTCGTCGGCGATCTTCACGAACGACATGCGCGAGGCCGAGCAGTTCATGTCGGCGGCGGGCAGCGATTGCGGGATCGTCAACGTGAACATCGGCACGAGCGGTGCGGAAATCGGCGGCGCGTTCGGCGGCGAGAAGGAAACGGGCGGCGGCCGTGAGTCGGGTTCGGATGCGTGGAAGGCGTATATGCGCCGTGCGACGAACACGATCAACTACAGCCGTCAGCTGCCGCTGGCGCAGGGGGTGAAGTTCGACGTGTGATGCGGGGCGCCCGGGAGGGCGCCTTGACGGTCGAATGAAAAAGGGCTGGTTGCCGCGAATGCGGTAACCGGCCCTTGTCGTTTCCGGCGATGCGTGCGCTGCGATGCTCGATCGGAGCGCACGCCCGCTCAATGACTCACTTAAGGTTCATGTCGCGCCGACCCGTCGCTCGCCGGCATGTTCTGCACGACCAGCATCTGCGGCGTCGACAGTGTGATCTTTGCCGCCCGCAACTGCTTCAGGATCTCGAACAGCAGGTCGCTCTTCGTCGAGCTCGCGATTCGCGGGCTCGCCACGTAGCCCGTGACGCTCAGCGTGATCCCGTCCGGCGCCAGCTGGCTGAACGTGACCGACGGCGCCGGCTTGTCGAGAATCGCCGGGTGCTCGCAATACGCATCGAGCAGCAGGTCGCGCACCTGCTCGGGGTCGGTGTTCAGCGGGAACGTCAGCATCAGCGTCGCGACACCCTGCGTGCTGTTGCCCATCGTCACGTTGCGCACGTTCTGCGAGATCAGCTGCGAGTTCGGCACGATCACGGTCGAGCGGTCGCTGAGCTGGATCTCGGTCGCGCGCACGTTGATGCGGCGGATGTCGCCTTCGACGCCCGCGATGCTGACCATGTCGCCCACCTTCACCGGCCGTTCTGTCAGCAGGATCAGCCCCGACACGAAGTTCTTCACGATCTCCTGCAGGCCGAAACCGATACCGACCGACAGCGCACTGACGATCCACGCAAGGTTGCTCCATCTGACGCCGAGCAGCCCCAGCGTCATCAGCACGAGCAGCACGTAGCCGACGTTGGTGAACAGCGTGATCAGCGACACGCGCATCCCCGTGTCCATGCCGAGCGCCGGCATGAACTCGCTGTCGAGCCAGCGGCGCACCGAGCGCAGCAGGTAGAAGCCGATCGTCAACCCGATTCCCGCGTTCAGGATCCGGTCGGGCATGATGTTCAGGCTCTGCAGCCGCTGGCCGCCGATCATCGCGACCGCGCTGTCGAGCAGGTCGCTCGGCGTCGTGCCGAAACCGCCCGTCAGCAGCGCGATCGCCGCGACCAGCATCAGCAGGCTCGTGCCGAGGCCGGACACGACGGTGTGGGCCTGCTCGAGATGCCGGTCGTCGAGCGCGAACAGATGCTTGATCTGCTTGCCGGTCGACAGGTTCGCGGAGAACAGGCTTTCGCTCGCGTCGCGCGTCAGTTGGGTCAGGATGTAGACGCCGCACAGCACGATCTCGAACCATACGAGCTCGTACGTGATGAAGCGCGCGACCGTGATGTAGCCGATCAGCAGCGCGACCAGCGACACGACGATCGCCAGCGTGACGCCGGCGTGGATCAGCCCCGCGAGCGTCGAGCGTTGCTCGGGCGATTCGCCGGCGGCCGCGAGCGCGGCGCGCTCGCGGTTCGCGCGCAGCAGCGATGCACCGACGGTCAGCGTGACGACCAGCGAGACGATGCCGCGGCCGAACAGCGTGACCGACAGGCTGGTATCGACGATCCGGTTGATCGATTCGAGCGTGCCGGACATCAGCAGCAGCGCGGCCAGCACGCCGGGGAACGGCCGCATCGCGAGCGCGACGGGATCGGCGAGCGCCGGCAGCCGCCACGACGGATGCTTCGTGCAGAGCAGCGCACGGCCGAGGCCGGCGATCAGCGCGCAGGTCACGGCGAGCTTCGCGAACTGGTCCCACAGATCGCTCATCGACGGCGTGAGCTCGTAGTGGCGGGCGAGTGCGAGATAGAGGATCTGGACGGCGACCGCGGTCGCGAGCAGCGTCGAGAACGCCGTCGCCAGCGCCAGCGCGCTGCGCCGCAGCCGGGTGGGCGGCAGACGGTTCAGGCAGAACCACGCGAGCCCTCGTTCGACGACGCGGCGGCCGCCGAGCCACGCAGCGACCGCCGCGATCAGCAGCAGCGTGGTGACTGCGCGCTGTCCCGGCGTCCACGACGAGCGCAGCATGTCGCGCAGTTCGTCGTTGAAGTCTTCGAGCCGCTGAACGTCGTCCGGCGACAGATGGAACAGCGGCAGCCAGAACTGCGCGGCGAAGATGCTGCCCGAACGGAACGCGAGCTGGTTCTTCAGCAGACTGCGGTGCAGCTTCGCGAACTGGTCGTTCAGGTTCGCGAGATTCGCCTTCTGGTCGGCCGCCTGCTTCAGCGCCGCTTCGATTTGCGTCTTGCGCGCGTTCAGCGTCGCCCGCTGTTGCGCGACCGCGGGCGTTTCGGGGGACGCGCCCGGGGCCGGCGGCGGGCCGAGCACGTCGAGCTGCGCCTGGACTTGCGTGCGCTGCGGTGCGAGCTGGCCATGCAGCTTTTCGACGTCGGCGCTCAATTCCTGGGTCGCGTCGCCGAGTTCGTCGAGTTCCTTGCTGTTGGTCGCGTTCGACGTCTGCTGCTTGATGCGGTCCTGTTGAACCTGTGTCTGTTTGAGCCGCGCAACCGCGTCGCTCAGCGAAATGGTCGGCACCGGGACGCCGACGCCGCTCGCAGTCGGCGCGGATGCGGCAGCCGGAAACGCCGAAGCGGTCGCGAGCGCCGCGAACTGCAGCAGTGCGAACAGCGCGATCCGGCGTACGTACGTGGATAGTCGTTGTATGGACATGGAATGCTTACGTTTTGCCGACAATGCCGGGCGACGAAAGGCGCCCGGAAGCCGGGCGTTGGCCCGGTAGCATGTTACCGGGGCATGGCGACCGCAGTGACGTCGATTGCGCACCTGACCGGTCGCGCACAGGGTCGCCCGCGCGGGCTTGCTATGGTCCTGTGTGCCCTTGCCGACGGGGCCGTGCCGGTTCCGGTCGCAGTCGGACAGCGGTTTCTCGCGATGCCGGCAAACCTTACAGATCCGACAGACGGTTACGCAATTTACACATTACCGGGCCTGAAAATGGGGTGTCCGAACCGGTTCGCCACGCGACGCGGCCGGCGCGGCGTGCCGGTACAATGCAGCGAAACGCCCGACGGCGGCCGCTGGCCGCCGGACAACAACACACGACACGATCAGGAGACACGACCAAGATGGTCTCAACGGACAGCTTTCCACAGGTAACCTCGTCCTCTTCCATCGACGCCGGCTCGATTTCAGCCCGCCTCGATCGCCTGCCGCCGACCCGCAGCGTCTGGAAGCTCGTCGTGCTGCTGAGCCTCGGCTTCTTCTTCGAACTCTACGATCTGCTGTACAGCGGCTACGTCGCGCCGGGCCTCGTGAAAAGCGGGATCCTGTCCGCGACGACTCACGGCCTGTTCGGCACCACGGGCGTCGCGAGCTTCATCGCGGCGCTGTTCTCCGGCCTCTTCATCGGCACCATCGCATGCGGCTTCCTCGCGGACCGCTTCGGCCGCCGCGCGATCTTCACCTGGTCGTTGCTGTGGTACTCGGCTGCCAACGTCGTGATGGCGTTCCAGGACACGGCAGGCGGATTGAACTTCTGGCGCTTCGTCGTCGGTCTCGGCCTCGGCGTCGAGATGGTGACGATCGGCACGTATATCTCCGAACTCGTGCCGAAGCAGATCCGCGGCCGTGCGTTCGCGTGCGAGCAGGCGGTCGGGTTCGTCGCGGTGCCGGTGGTCGCGTTCCTCGCGTACCTGCTCGTGCCGCACGCACCGCTCGGCCTCGACGGCTGGCGCTGGGTCGTGCTGATCGGCGCGCACGGCGCGCTGTTCGTGTGGTGGATTCGCCGCGCGTTACCGGAAAGCCCGCGCTGGCTCGCGCAGCAGGGCCGCGTCGACGAAGCCGACCGCATCATGCGCGCGCTCGAGGCGAAGGTCGAAGCCGAATACGGCCGGCCGCTGCCGCCACCCGCGCCGGCCGAGCCGGTGCCGCCGCGCGGCAGCTTCCGCGACATGTGGGTGCCGCCGTATCGCAGCCGCACGATCATGATGACGATCTTCAACGTGTTCCAGACGGTCGGCTTCTACGGCTTCGCGAACTGGGTGCCGACACTGCTGATCAAGCAGGGCATCACGATCACGTCGAGCCTCATGTATTCGAGCGTGATCGCGCTCGCGGCGCCGCTCGGCCCGCTGATCGGCCTCGTGATCGCCGATCGCTTCGAGCGCAAGTCGGTGATCGTCTCGATGGCGGCGGCGATCGTCGTCTGCGGGCTGCTGTTCAGCCAGACGACGGTGGGCGCGTTCCTGATCGTGCTCGGCATCGGCCTCACGCTCGCGAGCAACATCATGTCGTACAGCTTCCACGCGTATCAGGCCGAGCTGTTCCCGACGTCGATCCGCGCGCGCGCGGTGGGCTTCGTCTACTCGTGGAGCCGCTTCTCGGCGATCTTCTCGTCGTTCGTGATCGCGGCCGTGCTGAAAGGCTTCGGCACGTTCGGCGTGTTCGCGTTCATCGCCGGCGCGATGGTGATCGTGATGGCCGCGATCGGGTTCATGGGGCCGCGCACCAAAGGCATCGCGCTCGAAACCATCTCGAAGTAGACGATGGTTGCGCACTCGCGTGTCGCGTGCGGCACGCGGGTGAATTCCCGCGGTTTCATGTTGCCGAAAACGCCCGACGAAGCAACCTGCCATGCGGCGTCAAAGCTGGCGGCAACGAGTTGAAACAAAGCGTGACGAAGCGAAAAAGCGCTGCAAGACCGGAGGTCCGGCCCTGCCGATCGTTGTCCGCGCGGGTAAAATAAAAGACTTGACGACACATTAGCCGCCATCTGACCGAACGCGTCGCACTCGCGAACGGCTCCACCGCGAAGAGGCGTCGGCGCCGGGTGCAAGCGATGCCGCCGGCGTGTCGATGGCTCGTGCGGAAGACGCGCCGTTCGCAACGTGCGGCGGCCGGATCGGCCGACGGCTTCGATCGCATGATGCTTTCCGACCTGACGCGGCGGTTGCCGAACCCGCGTTGCCGTACCTTCGCAGTCGCCACGTATGTGTGGCTCGCGGCCGCTCTCCCGATCTCCGTTCTTGTCGCGCGGCCGGCCTTTGCCGCGTCCGACGTGCCGTCGGCCGCTGCTACGTCATCCTCATCAACGGCTTCGGCCGCGCATCCGGCTTCGCCAGCTCATGTGTCGTCCGGCGTAGCGCCGGCATCCGCGGCATCCCCCGTGCATCATGCGCCACCCGCCATCGGGGCATCGGGGGCATCGCCGGCTTCCGCGGCTTCCACGGCATCGCCTGCATCGGCGGCGTCCGGCACGCCGGCGAGCGAAGCCGAGGCCCCCGCACCGACGCCCCCGCGCCAGCATCCGCCGCTGTCGGCCGGAGAGGCGAAGAATGCAACCGCGCGTGCGATCGACATGCGCAAGCGCTTCACGCAGGAAGTCACGCGACGTCTGAACGTGCCGGCGAGCGAGCAGCGCGGGTACGGCGACCGCCTGCAGAAGGCGCTCGCCGATGAGAGTCTCGGCGACCTGGCCGGCGAATACGTCGCGATGGTCGACCGCGCGCCGAACGTGCAGGCGCTGTTCATCTACTTCCGCGCGACGCCGAACAATGCGTGGCTGCTGATCGGCGCGTCGCCGGTCGGCACCGGCTGGCCCGGCAAATACGATCACTTCCTGACGCCGCTCGGCGTGTTCCACCACTCACCCGACAACATGGATTTCCGCGCGGAAGGCACGACGAACGACAACGGCATTCGCGGCTACGGCAAGCGCGACATGCGCATCTACGATTTCGGCTGGGTGGACGGCGAGCGCGGCTGGGGCAAGGGCGGCAAGTCGCCGATGCGCTTCCAGATGCACGCGACCGACCCCGATCGCCTCGAGCCGCTGCTCGGCATCCGGCACTCGAAAGGCTGCGTGCGCATCCCGGCTTCGCTGAACACGTTCCTGGACCGGCACGGCATTCTCGACGACGACTACCAGGCGCGCGTCGAGGCCGGCAAGTCGTTGTGGGTGCTGCGCCATGATCGCGACATCACGCCGATCGCCGGCCGCTACCTGGTCGTGATCGACAGCGCGCGCAAGACACGTCCGGCATGGTCGCCGGCGCCGGGGCGCAACGCATGGTCGAAGCTGCCGAAGAGCGGCGATACGGCGGACTGACGGCAGCCGGCCCGCCGGCGTGGGAGATACACGGATGAGAGCGAATCCGTTCTATCGATGCGTGCCGGGATCGCTTCGTCCAGGTGAACGAAGCGTCGTTGCCGTGCGGCGGTCAGCGGAAAATCTTCAGCCAGTCGAACAGGCCGGGGTGCGGACGCCGCCGCGGTGCCGGCACCGGTGCACTGCGCGGCCGGAAGTCGGGCGAGAACTGCACTTGCGGGTCGATCGCACGCGCTCGCAGCGCCGCATCGTAGAACGAGCCGACGATCGGCAGCGCGCTGTGCGCGCCCGCACCCCAGTAATCGCTGCGCAGCGTCACGTTGCCGTCGTCGAAGCCGACCCACGCGCCGGCCACCAGTTGCGGATGCATCAGGATGAACCAGCCGTCCGTGTTGTCCTGCGTCGTGCCGGTCTTGCCCGCGACGTCGATGCGAATCCCGTAGCGCGAGCGGATGTCGGCCCCGGTCCCGTAATCGACGACGCCGCGCATCACGTCGACCAGCGTCTGTGCCGCGTTCACCGGCAACGCGCGCTCGGGCGGCGCGCTGCCGAATGCGGCGAGCACCTTGCCGTCGCGGTCCTCGATGCGCGTGATCATCTGCGGCGCGACGTACACGCCGCGGTTGGCGATCGTCCCGTACGCGGACACCATTTCCTTCAGCGTGACGGGGCTCGTACCGAGCGCGAGCGACGGCACCGCGTCGAGCGGACTTTCGCGCACGCCCATCGCGCGTGCGAGCTGCGCGACCCTGGCCGCGCCTTCGCGCTGCATCACCTGTGCGGTGATGCGGTTGCGTGACAGCGCGAGCGCGTCGCGCAGCGTCATCGGCTCGCCGGTCGGCGGCTCCTCGTCCGTCGGGTGCCAGACCGCATGCGCGCCGATCGGGATTGCGACAGGACGATCGACGAACGTATCGCCTGGCCGCATGCCGTCCGCGAACGCGGCGCCATAGACGAACGGCTTGAACGTCGAGCCCGGCTGGCGCCGCGCCTGCACGACGTGATCGAACGGCTCGCTGCCGAAATCGGGGCTGCCGACCCACGCGCGGATCGCGCCGTTGCGCGGATCGATCGCGACGAAGCCGGCCTGCACCTGCGTCTTGCGCTCGCACAACGCGCGCACGAACGCGTGATTCGCGCCGAGCTGCTTCAGCGCCGCCATATCGGCGAGTCCCGCGTCGCGCGCAGCGCGATAGTCGGGCGTCTGCCGGATGAAGCCGCGGAACAGGTCGTTGCGCAGCCCGCAGCCGGACGGGTTGTGCCACGCGCTGTCGGCGATCGCCTGCAGGCGATCGGTTTGCTGCGTCAGCGCTTGCGTCGCCATGTCCTGCAGCTGCGCATCGAGCGTCGTGCGCACGACGAGGCCGTCCGAGTAGAGATCGTAGTTGTTGCGGTCGGCCCAGGCGATCAGCCACTTGCGCAACTGCACAGCGAAGTGCGGGGCAGGGCCCGGCTGCGCGGTCTGCGGCTCGAAGTCGACACGCAGCGGCCGGCGCTGCAATTGCGCGAGCTGCCGCGGCGACAGCATGCCCATCGCGGCCATCCGCTCGAGCACGATGTTGCGGCGCTGGACCGCGCGCTCCGGATTCAGCACCGGGTTGTAGTAGCTGTTGCCCTTCAGCATCCCGACGAGCGTCGCACTTTCGACGATGTCGAGCTGGTCCGCCGATTTGCCGAAATAGGTCCGCGCGGCCATCTCGACGCCGTACGCGTTGTACAGGAACGGCACCGTGTTCAGGTAGGTCTCGAGGATCTCGTTCTTGCTGTACACCGTCTCGATCTTGAACGCGGTGATCAGTTCCTTCACCTTGCGCGTGAGCGTCGGCGCGCGGCCGACTTCGTCCGGATACAGGTTGCGCGCGAGCTGCTGGGTGATCGTCGAGCCACCCTGGCGGCTGCCCGAGAACGTATGCAGCCCGGCCGCGAGCGTGCGGCGCAAGTCGATGCCGTGGTGCGTGTAGAAGCGATGGTCCTCGGTCGCGATCAGCGCGTCGACCATGTGCGGCGAGATCTGCTTGAGCGGCACCCATTCGCGGTTGACGGGCCGGAATTCGGCGATCAGCTGGCCGTCGGCCGACAGCACGCGCGCGGGACGGTCGATGCGCGCCTTGCGGATGTCGCCGATGCTCGGCGTGAACGGGATGAACGCGAGCAGGACCAGCAGGCCGAGCAGCGGTATCGCGGCGAGCGTCAGCGCGACGCCGCGGCGGGTCGGATGGCGCAGACGATGCCACGCGCCGGCGCCCAGCGCGCGGGCGCCGGTACGGCAGCGAAGCCACAGATCTCGAAGAAACGGCACGAAGCGATTCACGGCGGCAGGAGCGCGATCGGAAAAGGCGCGATCCTAGCAAACCGCGCGGCGCTGCCTGTGGCCAAAACGCCCGTTTTCTTGCAGGAGTTACAGACGATTACGTTTGTTGCCCGCGGACAACCTTTAATCGTATGCGCCGCCGCGATTCTTCCGATGAATCGGCGCCGGCCGCTTCGCCCACCACATCCGCGAGCCGCTGCGCGGCCGCTTCCATTCTTGCGCGATCGAACCCGCCGAAGCCGAGCACGAGGCCCGGACGCGCGGTGCCCGGCGCGAACATCGGCGACACCGCGCGCACGGCCACGCCCGCCTGTGCGGCGCGCGCCACCACGTCGAGATCGTCGATCCCTGCCGCGAGCCACAGCACGACGTGCATCCCCTGATCGCCTGGCTGCACCCACGCGCGCTCGCGCGGCAGCCGCGCGCCGAGCGTGTCGATCAGCAGCGCGCGCTGTTCCGCGTAGACGCCGCGTACGCGGCGAATGTGGCGGTCGAGATGGCCTTCCGCGATGAAGGCGGCGAGCACGTGCTGATCGGCGGTCGGCGCGTGACGATCCATCAGCACGCGCGCGCCGCAGAACGCGGGCACGAGGTCGTCGGGCGCGATCACGTAGCCGAGCCGCAGCGACGGGAACAGGATCTTGCTGAACGTGCCGAGATAGACGACGCGGTCGGGATCGAGCCCTTGCAGCGACGGAAACGGATAGCCTTCGTAGCGCAGCTCGCTGTCGTAATCGTCCTCGACCACCCACGCGCGATGCGTGCGTGCCCAGCCGAGCAGCGCGTTGCGCCGCGCCATGCTCATCGGCATCCCGAGCGGGTACTGGTGCGACGGCGTGACGAACGCCGCGCGTGCGTCCGGCGCGAGACGGATGCCGGCCTCGACGTCGATGCCGTCCGCGTCGACCGGCACGCGGACCATCGCGTCGCGCCGCCCGGTGCTCTCGAGCAGCGCGGTGATGCCGCGATAGGCGGGATTCTCGACCCACGCGCGATCGTTCGGGCCGAGCAGTACCTGGCTCGCGAGGTGCAGTCCCTGTTGCGTGCCGCTCGTGATGACGACCTGATCGGCGCTGCAGCGCACCGAGCGCGAGCGGCGCACGTAATCGGCGATCGCTTCGCGCAGCGGCAACGCGCCTTGCGGATCCGCATAACCGGACGGCGCGCCGGCGCCGCGGGCGCGCAGACGGTTGCCGAGCCGGCGCCAGATGTCGTCGGGCGCGGTGAGCCCGACCGGCACCGAGATCGCGAACGGTGCGGCCGGCAGCGGACGGAATTCGCGGGCGATCCGCGCGAACGTCGCGGCCGGTTCGGGGAGGCCGGCGTGTGCGGCGCGCTGGCGGGCGGCGGATGGTTCGCCAGCCTGCGGCGACGGCTCGGCCAGCGCGTTCGCGACCCGCGTGCCGGCGCCGCCGCGCGACTCAAGGAAGCCTTCGGCGACGAGCTGCGCATACGCGTCGACGACGGTGCCGCGCGCGACCTGGAGCGATGCCGCGAGCAGCCGCGTGGACGGCAGCGTGTCGCCGGGCCGCACGTCGCCGTGGCGCACCGCGTCGCGCAACGCCTGCGCGAGCTGGCGGCTCAGGTCGCCGGCTGCGCGGTCGAGCGCGCCGAGCGACGGGATTTCGACGATCCGTGCGGTTCTGGCCATGATTCTGGTCTGCTGAAATTGTTCGAAACCGGCTCTACAGCATAAACCAGTTAGCGATCACAATCTGCACATGGCGGGCCGGTTTCCGGCCCGCTCCTTCCGAACCCTGTCCGACCGTGGAGCCGCCATGTATGTCCCCGCCGATTTCGCCGAATCCCGTCCCGACGTGCTGCGCGAACTGATCGTCCAGCATCCGTTCGGCACCCTGGTCACGCACGGGAAGGGCGGGCTCGACGCGAATCACCTCCCGTTCGAACTGCTGCCGGGCGACGGCGGCCTCGGCGAGCTGCATGCGCACGTCGCGCGCGCGAATCCGGTCTGGCAGGCGGTCGCGGACGGCGACGAAGTGCTCGTGATCTTCCGCGCCGGCGACGCGTACATCTCCCCGAACTGGTACCCGAGCAAGCACGTCGCGCATCGGCAGGTGCCGACGTGGAACTACGTGGTCGTGCATGCGCACGGCCGCATCACCGTGCGCGACGACGAGAAGTTCGTGCGCGGCGTGGTCGCGCGGCTGACGCGTACGCACGAGGCATCGCAGCCGGCGCCGTGGAAGATGGCCGACGCGCCGAAGGAATATCTCGACACGATGCTGCAGTCGATCGTCGGGCTGCAGATCGAGATCACGCGGCTCGTCGGCAAGCGCAAGCTCGGGCAGAACAAGGCGGTCGACGATATTCGCGGTGCGGGCGACGCGCTGATCGCGGACGGGAGTCTCGCGATCGGGGAGGCGATGCTGGCGGAGGCGGACCGCAAGAATGAATAGTCTTGCGGTCGCGAGGTGAGGGGCTCCTCGCCTGGACCACAACACCGCGCAAGTGTCGCTTATGCGCGGACGGGTTTTCCTCGACGCGTCCGAACCTTGTAGGGCCAATACACATGCCGGTGAAGGAAGGCGGCACGTGTCGTACAGGTCAGGCGATTCATTTCATGACGTAATCGACAATGTATAGGGCGGCGGTCACGAAGAGAATCGCGGCACTCCATAGTGCCCATGTTCTAGTGGGCCAACGCTTCCAGGCAATGGCGTTGAGCGTGCCGAAAGCGATCGCGGGACCAAAAAAATACGAAATCAATATTGGTGCAATCCACCACGGCGTCGGGCATTTGTCCAGTTCATGGCAGCCTGTGGCGATATGGTTAGGTTTGACCAAGGGAACGCGGCTGAGCGCATAGACAAATACCCATGCGACCAGCAGACCGAACAAAAAGCCGCAGAGCGATATCGCAAGCCGTTTCACTTGATTTCCCAAAATAGGATTTGCTTCGAGCCGCCAAGGTCAGAATACGATGCGTCGCCGAGTATGGTCGCGCCTTGACGAACAGACCTGGCGCCAAAGTAACGCCCCCATGTCGCGAACCCGCTCCAAAATCCGCTGACCGTCAAGCGAGATCCGTTCCACAGATCAATGTGGCCGCCACTCGCGTTCTCGGTCGATTCGCCGCTGCGCGTCCAGTACCTTGAGAACTGGATGATACCGGTGCGGCCTTTGACCTTCGCCTCCCAATCCTCCCCGGTAATGTTTTCAGCTTTGGGAAGACCTGCGAACGGCTGTAGCTGCAACCATGCGCCCAGCTCATCAGCGCGCGTCGCCGTGGGTTTCCCGTCAAGCAGGATACGGCCGATCGTCTTTGCGCCCGACATCGGTCTGACGTTCTTTGCATTGAACGATTTCATTCCGACACCGACGCGGTGCAGAGTGACGCTGACGCGAATGGCGCATTGATTGGTATACGCCGGGTTGTCGAACGGATTGCCGGACGGGTAGTTGTCCCAAAGCTCTTGGAAGGTGACGCCTGCCAATGGCACCTCTTTCTCTGAATCTTTGGTGTCGGTAGTGCGAACTTTCGTGGGGCCGGTATGTGGCATCAACTATTCCCCACTTTGCTTCGAGAGCGCGTCATCGCCCCAGTAGACGGTGTAATCACTTGCCTCGTCGCCGGTATGGATGCGAGGTAGTTTGCCGCTTGCATCAAGACGCCCGAAATGCATTCGACCGTCAGAGGTTTCGATATAGTAGGGCAGCCCTTCTGTTACCTCGTTGGTCACCCTAACCAGCTCGTCGAAAGTGCCTTTCCTGACAGATATGATCTTGCCTGTTCGCGTGCGGCTCGAAACGACTTCCCCGAGACCCTTTATTCCATCGTTGCACCAGGCTTCGCCGGCAAGCAATGCAACGATGCGCGGCGGAGTTGCGCAGCCGCAAATGACTACATCATTATCCAGCGCGACCTCCCCCCGGAACTTGATTCGGTATGGGCCCCCGGCTTTCGCGATGGTGCCGACGCTTTGGCATGCGGTGCAGAATGCGCTACCCTCAATCAGGGCGGCTTGATGGCCGTGTACAACGAACGGCGGACCGTCGTATGCGGTAACTGTCCCGCCGCTTGAAAGACCATCGCCAACGACTGCAATTCTTCTTTTCATTGATCGGCCCTCTCGGAAAGCCGTAATCGTAGCCGCGTGGCGCGACAGCTCATCTTGATATTGACAGGGTTCGTTGAAACGGCAAATCTGAATCAGCAACCACCGAGAAGGAAATCACACGCTGCGGGTGATGAATCCGAGGTGCGTTCACCGTTTCCGACGCGGTTTCCGCACGACCACCGTTGCCACCTATTGCGGCCGTTTTCCGCCTTCTCCCGCCTGCGCCAGCGCCCCGCGAATCGCCGCTTCCGTCTTGTCATACCCGCCCTCGCCATACCGCGTATAGACGACCTTCCCGTTCGCGTCGATCAGATAAAGCGCGGGCCAGTACTGGTTGCCGTACGCGCGCCACGTGTCGTAGCGGTTGTCCTGCGCGACCGGATACTGGATGCCGAAGCGCTTGACCGCATCGGCGACGTTCTTCGCATCGCGTTCGAACGGATACTCGGGCGTATGCACGCCCACCACGACGAGCCCCTGGTCGCGATACTTCCGGTACCAGTCGTTCACGTACGGAATCGTGTGAATGCAGTTGATGCACGAGTACGTCCAGAAATCGACCAGCACGACCTTGCCGCGCAGCTGGTCGAGCTTGAGCGGCGCGCTGTTGTGCCAGCGCTCGATGCCGGTGAAGTCGGGTGCCGGCGTGCCGGCCAGCGAGGCGGTCATGCCCGCGTCGTCGCGGGTGCCGGCGAACGCGGCGAGGCCGGCCGTGGCGGCGAGGGCGATCACGAGGGCGGCGGTCTTGAGTCTGGTCGGCATGGCGGTTCTCCGGTTCGGCCGGCCGCCGCGCGCGTGCGTCGGCCGGACAGGTTTCGACAGCCCTCATTGGGCCGCGCCGACGTATCTGCGATGTGTCCGGCAAGCCGCGCGTGTGCAATGTTGTATGTCGTCACGGCGGCGCGATACATTGGGATACAAACGCGTGCCCGCGGTGCGGTATAAAAGCGGACATCGCCAGCCGGAACATCACGCCAACGACACCGACTCATGGACAAGATCGACCACGTACTGATCGTCGACGACGATCGCGCGATCCGCGAACTGATCGCGGACTATCTGGAGAAGAACGGCATGCGCGTGTCGCTCGCCGCGAACGGCCGCGAGATGCGCAACGTGCTCGACGACGGCGCGCCCGACCTGATCGTGCTCGACCTGATGCTGCCCGGCGAGGACGGCCTCACGCTGTGCCGCGATCTGCGCGCCGGCAAGTTCCGCACGGTGCCGGTGCTGATGCTGACGGCGCGCGGCGAGGAAACCGACCGCATCATCGGCCTCGAGATGGGCGCCGACGACTATCTCGCGAAGCCGTTCGCGGTGCGCGAGCTGCTCGCGCGGATCCGCTCGGTGCTGCGCCGCGCGCGCATGCTGCCGCCCGGCATGCAGGTGTCGGAGACGGCCGCGATGCTCGCGTTCGGCGAATGGCGGCTCGACACGACGGGGCGTCACCTGCTCGACGCCGAGGGTACGCTGGTCGCGCTGAGCGGCGCCGAGTACCGGCTGCTGCGCGTGTTCCTCGACAATCCGCAGCGCGTGCTGACACGCGACCAGCTGCTCAACCTCACGCAGGGACGGCAGTCCGATCCGTTCGACCGGTCGATCGACCTGCTCGTGAGCCGCCTGCGGCAGCGGCTGCGCGACGGCGCACGCGAGCCGCGCTACATCAAGACGCTGCGCAACGAGGGCTACGTGTTCTCGTCGGCGGTGACTGCGGTCGAAGGCGACGCATGAGCACGCGCACCCTGTGGCACTGGCCGCGGTCGCTGTTCGCGCGGCTCGCGCTGATCCTGTGCGTGGGCCTCGCGCTCGCGCAGACGCTGTCGTTCTGGCTCACCGTGACCGAGCGCGACCAGGCGACCACCAACCTGATGATGGGCTACATCGAGCGCGAGGTCGCGAGCTCGGTCGCGCTGCTCGACCACCTGCCGCCCGACCAGCGCGCCGCGTGGCTGCCGCGCCTCGCACGGCGCAGCTACGCGTTCATCCTCGGGCCCGGCGAGACGGGCACGCCGCCCGAGGCGCGGCTGTCGGCGCGTGTCGAGCGGTCGATCTCGGACGGCATCGGCGGCGACTACCCGCTGACCGCGAACGCGCTTCCCGGCGATCGCGAGCATCTGCAGGTGCATTTGCGCCTGACCGACGGCTCGCCGCTGACGATCGATATCCATCCGATGTCGACGGTGCCGCTGTCGGGCTGGCTGCCGGTCGTGCTCGCGCTGCAGCTCGCGGTGCTGGCCGCATGCTGCTGGCTCGCGGTGCGGCTCGCGACGCGGCCGCTGAACCAGCTCGCGCAGGCCGCCGACGCGCTCGGCCCCGATCTGAAGGGCGAGCGCCTGAACGAGGACGGGCCGTCCGAAGTCGCGCGCGCCGCGCGGGCGTTCAACGCGATGCAGGACCGCATCGCGCAGTACATGGCCGAACGCATGCAGATCCTCGCGTCGATCTCGCACGACTTGCAAACGCCGATCACGCGGATGCGTCTGCGGGTCGACACGATGGACGACGACGTGCAGGGCGCGAAGCTGCGCCAGGACCTGCTCGAGATGGAGCATCTGGTGAAGGAGGGCGTCGCGTATGCGCGCACGCTGCACGGCACGGAAGAGGCCGCGCGCCGCATCGATCTCGATGCGCTGCTCGACAGCATCGTGTGCGATTACACGGATGCGGGGCAGGATGTCGCGCTGCATGGCGGCGGGCCGCTCGCGCTCGTCACGCGGCCGAAGGCGCTGCGCCGGATCGTCGGCAACCTCGTCGACAACGCGCTGAAGTTCGCGGGCGCGGCCGAGATCGACGTGCAGGCGGCGCCGGGCGGCGGCGCGGTCATTGCGGTGCGCGATCGCGGGCCCGGCATTCCGGACGATCAGCTCGACGCGGTGTTCGAACCGTTCCGGCGCGTGGAGACGTCGCGCAATCGCGAGACGGGCGGCACCGGGCTCGGCCTTGCGATTGCGCGGCAGCTTGCGCTCGCGATGGGCGGCACGCTTACGTTGCGCAACCGGGCGGATGGCGGCGGGCTCGAAGCGCGGTTGACGCTGGTGAATGCCGCGTGACGAGTGACGAGTGACGCGATGGCGCGCGCGGCGCCGTCAGGCGTGTCGCGGGCTGCGCGTTGACGCGGGCTGCGTCACACGCGCATGACGGGGCGGCTTTCCATTGAACGAAGCGGGTTGAGCGAGGCGCGATGCTGCGTCAGCACTGGCCGGTGCGCAGCGCGACGGTCCAGTCGTCGCGGCCGCGCGATGCCGCGGTGGCGGCCGCCGAATGCCAGTCGTATTCGACCGCATGAAACTCGGCGTGCCAGCCGGCCGGCGTGCGCGACACCATCGCATAGCGCGCATGCGGCGAACCCGTTTCGATCCGGTGCGGATGCGGTTGATCGTCGGTGTACGCCTGCAGTCCGACGCTGCCCGGGTTGACGATCAGCCGGCCGTCGTCGAGCTTCGCGATGCGCGGCACATGCGTGTGGCCGCACAGGATCAGCGACGCCGGCTCGTCGCCCGCGCGCTGCGCGATTTCATCGGGCGTCGCCGCGCGGCAGCCGTCGGGCGTCACCGTTTCGAGGAAATAGACGAGGTCGCTGGCGGGCGTGCCGTGCACCATCAGCACGTCGTCGCCGAGCATCAGGCGTTCGGGCAATGCGGCGATCCACGTGCGGTGGTCGTCGCGCAGCGTGTCGTGTGCCCAGCGATCGGACAGCCGCATCGCTTTGCGATCGCCGGTCAGCAGTTGCCGTTCGTGATTGCCCTTGATGGTCGGCAGGTCGAGCGCGATCAGGCGGTCGGCCGTTTCGGCCGGATGGAGCGCGCCCGACACGATGTCGCCGAGGTTGACGATCACGTCGGCGCCGCGGCGGCGCACGTCGTCGAGCACCGCGTCGAGCGCGGCGAGGTTGCCGTGGATGTCGGACAGCGCGGCGATTTTCATGGCGAGGAAGTCGATGCGGGGAACGGCGATTGTCGCGAATTCGGCGCGGATCGTCCAATCGCGTCGACGGCGGCGCACGCGCGGCGCGTGTCGAGTGTCGGCTTGTCAGCCGGCCAGCGTGTCAGTCGGTTGCGATGCGCGCGTACATCGCGAAATCACCCGGCACGCCGCGCACCATCCGGTATGCGCGCAGCAATCCTTCGTACCGGAAGCCGCATTTTTGCAGCACGCGCGCGGAGCCGGCGTTGCTGGTCATCACGATGCCCTGGATGCGCACGAATTCGCCTTCGGCGAACGCCCACGCGGTGACGCTCGCGCACAGCGCGCTCGCGATGCCGCGCCCCCAGTGCGATGGTGCGAGGTCGTATGCGATCTCGGCTGACCGGTTCGCGGTGGACACAGTATGCAGCCCGATCGTCCCGGCGAGCGCACCCGATGCGTCGTCGACGATCGCGAGACGGCGGATCGAATCCGGCTGGACCGATTCGATGCCGTCGAACAGCGGCAGCAGATCGTCGCGCGAATGCAGGTTCCAGCTCGTGTGGCGGACGACGTCGGGGTTCGACAGGTACGCGTACCACGCGTCGAGGTCCGCGCGGTCAAGCTGCCGGAGAGACAGGCCGGGGAAGCCGGAGCGGGGTGGCGCGGCGATTCTCATCGCGTAGTGGTCGCGAACGATGCGGCGCGCATGCCGATGCCCCTACGCAGCATGACGCCGGTACAGCGCAAGCGAACCGGCCAGTGCGAGCAGCATCGCGCCGCACGTGCGTTCGAGCCACAGCGCGCCCGAGCGCTTCAGCAGCCGCACCGCGCGTGCGCCGAGCAGCGCGTAGCCGAACATCACCACGCCGTCGAGCAGCGCGAACGTGACCGCGAGCGCGACGTATTGCGGCGCGAGCGGCGCGGACGGATCGAGGAACTGCGGCAGGAACGCGGAGAAGAACAGATAGCCCTTCGGATTCGTCACCGCGGTCAGGAAGCTCTTCGCGAAGATCGCCGCGTTGCGTTCGGGCGCCGCGCCGCCGTGTGCGGCGGCGACGTCGAGCGAGCCCTTCGACGTGAGCAGCCGGATGCCGACGTACGCGAGATAGGCCGCGCCGAGCCATTTCACCACCGAGAACCAGAACGCCGACGCCATCAGCAGTGCGCCGAGACCGAGCGCGACCGCGACGATCAGCACGAAGTCGGACAGCATCGCGCCGGCGAAGCCGTAGGCCGCGCGGCGCACGCCGAAGCGCGAGCCGTTGGTCAGCGCGAGCAGCACGGTCGGGCCGGGCGTCGCGATCCCCACGAACGCGACGGCGGCGAAGATCAGCAGGGTCGTTTGATGCATGACGGAGGCTCCCGGTGGCAAGTGCGCGCTCGATTATCGGGCGCGCGGCCCCGCGCTGTACAGGGAGGTTCGCTGCCCGCCGGATTATCTCGATATTGGCAAGAAGCTGTTTTCATTATTGCGCTATCGACTGAAACCGGTTCCAACTACCATGGCGGGCCGCAGCGGGCTTGCCCGCCGCGACGTCGCGCGCGCGTATCGCACGCGCGCGTTCCTGCGTGCGGACGTCGCCGGCCTCGCATGCCGGCGGATCTTGCCGACCGCACGCGCTACTCGCATAGAACAACGGGTTCACCGCCCGGAGACGCTAAAACCATGAACAAGCAACTGATCGCAGCGCCGCTGCTGCTCTCGCTCGCGGGCATCGCATCCGCGCAAAGCTCCGTCACGCTGTACGGCATCGTCGACGCGGGCGTGACCTATCGCAGCAACGAACGGGTCGGCTCGCCGGGTGCCTACACCGGGCATTCGGACGTCGGCCTGACGACCGGCAACCTGTCCGGCAGCCGCTGGGGCATCAAGGGTTCCGAGGATCTCGGCGGCAGGATGCGCGCGCTGTTCGTGCTCGAGAACGGCTTCGACATCACCAACGGCACGTCGGGTCAGGGCGGTCGCCAGTTCGGCCGTCAGGCGTTTGTCGGCGTCGGCAGCGACCGCTACGGCACGATCACGCTCGGCCGCCAGTACACGTCGCTCGACGACTTCGTGAGCCCGGTCGGCCCGTCGTCGTTCATCGGCGGCTTCGGCGCGCACCCGGGCGACATCGACGATCTCGACCAGACCGCGCGCGTCGACAGTTCGATCAAGTACACGAGCGCGAACTACTCGGGCTTCACGTTCGGTGCGCTGTACGGCTTCGGCGGCCAGCCGGGCAGCATGAAGCAGCGCAATACGTGGAGCGTCGGCGCGGCATACGCGGCGGGGCCGCTGCGCGTGGGCGTCGGCTACGAGCGCTCGGACAACAGCAAGACGGGCGCGACCGACCCGACTACGGGCAAGTGGCAGAGCACCGACGACGGCCTGTTCAACTCGTCGATCAACGAGGGCTATGCGAGCGCGCAGTCGCAGCAGGTCATCGCGACCGGCGCGACGTACGACTTCGGCCGGGCCGTCGTCGGCTTGAACTACAGCAACGTGCAGTACCGCAGCGGTGCGCAATCGCTGTTCAGCGGTCATGCGACCTTCAACGTCGCGGGCGTGTTCACGCGCTGGAACGTGCAGCCGCAGACGCAACTGTTCGCGGGCTACAGCTACACGCGCGGCAGCGACGTGGACGGCATCGACAACCGTGCGCAGTATCACAACGTCACGCTCGGCGCGGTCTACGACCTGTCGAAGCGCACCAGCGTGTACCTGCTCGGCGCGTACCAGCATGCGTCCGGCACGACGCTCGATGCGCTCGGCCGGCCGGTGGCCGCGACCGCATCGGTGTCGGACAAGGCGAACGGCCACTCGTCCGACTCGCGATCGCAGGCGATCGTGAGCCTCGGCCTGCGCCAGAAGTTCTGACGTCACGCGTATGACCGGCGGCCGTGCGCGATGCGGGCCGCCGGCCGCACGCCCGGCCGGCGTGCGGCCTTCTTCATTCGCCACGGGCCGCATCACCCTTCGCCGCACGCGCGGCGCATCTTCGCCTCTCTCCAATCTTCATCGGCAACCGCATTTCGCCGCGCATCGCCTTATTGCACATCTTCACGATTTTCCCGGCAATACAGCATGAGCCGGATAATATTTTTTCTCTTTCATTTCAATTTCGATTTGTAATCATCGAGCCGACTTGCCGGTAATGAAAATCAATGCGCGCGCATCAGAAAAAATGACGCACCCGCATTGGGGGATTCGGAACAAAGTGCCGGTAATGACGAATCGCAACAACGCTGTCTGACGGGGGATTCGCGGTGCCGGTCCCGGCATGTCCCATCGCCGGTCAATCCGCGTTGCGCGGTAAGGGAACGTAACGAATCATTCGCAGTGGAATTGAACCGGTTTTTGAAAAAATCACCAATATTTCATACGCAGCGAATTAGAGTGTAGAAAAACGATCGTCCGGGAGCATCATTCATGTTATCGAAACAAATTCGCGCGGCATTGCTTGGATTGTGCATGGCAATGCTGGCACCGGTCAGTCACGCACAAGCGCAATACACGATGGACTGGCTCGCGAACACGTTCGGCACGCTCGCCGCGCACGTCGGCAACGGCGCCCGCTCACTGTGGGTCGCCCCCGAGGGCGTGATCTACACGTCGTCGCGCTGGGACGAGAACGCGGGCGGCGTCGCGATCTACCAGAACGGCCAGACGCTCGGCACGATCGGCATCCATGACGAATTTCAGGGCGGCGCGATCACCGGCAACGCGAGCTCGCTGTTCGTCGCGCTGGGCTACAACCGCACGTTCGGCAGCGGCTCGGTCGGCCGCTACAACCGCAGCACGAACCAGCGCGACCTGCGCATTCCGGTCAGCACGTGGACGGGCATCCAGTACGCGGACGTGATCACCGGCCTCGCGACGACCGGCAACCTGCTGTACGTGAGTGACTTCTACGGCAACCGCGTACGCGTCTACACGACGGACGGCGTGTGGCAGCGCGACATCGGCGTGTCGGGGCCCGGTGCGCTGGCGCTCGACGCGGGCGGCAACCTGTGGGTCGCGCGCAAGAGCGCGGGCGTCGTCGCGCAGTTCAGCCCGACCGGCACGGCGATGAACACGATCCAGATGGCGGCCCGCGCACGGCCGGCGTCGCTGTATTTCGATGCACCGAGCGGGCAGTTGATGGTGGGCGACGAAGGCCCCGACATGAACGTCAAGATCTACACGCTCGTGGGCCAGCCCGTGCAGGTCGGCACGTTCGGCGTGCAGGGCGGCTATCTCGACACGACGTCGGGCATCAAGGGGCAGGTCGGCGACAAGCGCTTCACGCGCGTCGCGGGCATCGGCAAGGACGCGGCCGGCAACCTGTACGTGCTGAACAACGCGTGGGGCGGCGGCTGGGATCTCGGGCGCAACGGCAGCACCGACCTTCATTCGTACAGCCCGACGGGCGTGCTGCAATGGAAGCTGCAGGCGCTGAACTTCGAGGCCGCCGCCGCGCCCGATCCGGCGACCGACGGCGCGTTCTTCTACAGCGGCAACAACGTGTACACCGGCACGGCGGGCGGCACGTTCGTCGCGAACACGATCGATCCGTTCACCTATCCGAAGGACCCGCGCCTCGACATGAAAGACTACCAGCGCGGCCAGCATTTCGGCCAGCTCGCGCTGGTAAAGGGCACGCGGATGCTCGTCGCGACCGGGCAGAACCCGGGCAACTACAACGTCTATCACTTCAACGGCGCGAGCGGCTATATCGCGATTCCGGACGGCTCGATACCCGGCAAGCCGTTCAACACGACCCTGCAGGTGACGGCCGGTTTCGCGCTCGACGACAACGGCGACGTGTGGGCCGGGCTCGATCGCACCAACAACATCTCGCACTATCCGATGACCGGTTTCGACGCGACCGGGAAACCGTCATGGGGCAAGCCGACGCAGATCCCGATTCCGCGCACCGTGCTGCCGCTCACGCGGATCATCTACCAGGCCGACAGCGACACGATGATCCTCGCGCAGGGCATCTCGGGCAGCTGGGACTGGACCGCGATGAACGGGCACATCGAGGTCTATCGCGGCTGGAAGGCCGGCAACACGAGCACGCCGAACGTGGCGATCAACCTGACGAGCGCGAACCCGAAATCGATGGCGGCGGCCGGCCACTACCTGTTCGTCGGCTACGTGCACACGGTGCCGAACGTCGACGTGTTCGACCTGAACACCGGCAGCCTCGTCACCACGCTGACGAACTCGAACACGTCGGCGATGGATGTCGGCAACGACGTCGACTCGATGTACGGCATCCGTGCGTACCTGCGCTCGACCGGCGAATACGTGATCACGAAGGACAACTACAACGGTTCGAGCCTCGTCGTGTATCGCTGGCATCCGTGATCATGCGGGCCGCGCCGCTCGGACGTCACGGTGCGCCGAGCACGCGGCCGTTCACCTCGCGCCCGTACATCGAGTCGGGCGAGTCGTGGAATTTCGCGCGCGTGTCCTGCACCGAGCCGGTGAAGCGCGGATCCTGCGGCCGTTCGTGGCTGTCCATGAAGGTCGCGACGTCCCACGCTTCCTGATCGGTCAGCGTGCCGCCGAGCCCGAGCGGCATGTTGGCTTTCACGAAGCCCGCCGCGTTGCGGATGTCGCCCATCCCCGCGCCCCAGTTGAACGAGCGCGCGCCCCACAGCGCCGGAAAGACCGGCTTGCCGCCGCTCGATTGCCCCTGCCCATCCGTGCCGTGACACAGCGCGCAGTGCTGCGTGTAGACGGCGGCGCCGCGCGCGTAGTCGGCCTTCCGCGCGGGCGGCGGCAGTTTCGGGAATCCCTGGCCGGGCAGCTTCGTGCCGACCGGCGCGCCCTTCGCGAGCCAGTACGAATAGGTTTCGAGCGCAACGAGGATCGGGTCGCCGGCCGGCGGCGCCTTGCCATTCATGCTGTAGCGGAAGCAACCCTGCAGGCGTTCGGCGAACGTGTTGACGTGGCCGTTCTTGCTGCGATAGGCCGGGTAAAGCAGGTACGCGGCCCACATCGGGCTCGAATCGGGCCGGCGGCCCGCGTCGAGATGGCAGCTCGCGCAGGTCAGCTTGTTGCCGACGTACTTGCCCGCGTACTCGGGCGTGTGCAGGAAGATCTGCTCGCCGAGCTTCACGGTCTTGCCGAAGTCGTCGGCGGGTATCGCGGATTCGGCGGGCGGCGCGAACGGTTTCGCCGTCGCGGTGGGCAGGACGGCCGCCGCGGGTGCGGAGGCCGCCGCGGTTGCGGAGGCGGCGGCCGGTGCGTCCTGCGGCGCGGCCGCGCCGGCGAGCGCGGGCACCCAGGCCGCGCCGAGCAGCGCGGCACGCGCGCCGCGGATCAGCTTCGTGCGGTCGATCATTGTTTTTCTCCGTTCGTGGCGCCGCCGCGCGCATAGTACGCGGCTACCGCGTCGATATCGGCGTCGGACAGCTTGCCGGCGATCATCGGCATCAGCGCCATCGGGCCGGGCGGCCGCGTGCCGTGCTTCCAGCCGTTCAGCTGGCCCGCGATATACGCGGCCGGCTGGCCGGCGAGCGGCGGAAACGCGGTGCCCACGCCGAGGCCGCCCGCGCCGTGGCATTGCGCGCACGCGGGCAGGCCCCGCGACCAGCGTCCGCGCGTCGCGAGCCACGCGCCGGTGTTCGCCGGGTCGATCGACCCGGCGTCGGACGCGACAATGGCGGGCGGCGCGGGCAGGCTCGCGAAGTATGTGGAGACCGCGTCGCGATCGTGCGGCGACAGCAGTTTCGCGAGCGGCTGCATGATCGGGTTCTGGCGGCTGCCGTCGGCGAACGCGGCGAGTTGAGCAGAAAGATAGGCGGCATGCGTGCCGGCGAGGCGCGGGAAGCCGGCGGCCGCGTTGCCCTCGCCCTGCGCGCCGTGGCAGCCGATGCATGCGGCCACGCCCGTCGTCGTGCCCTGGGTGGCGATGGTCTTGCCGAGCGCGACGTCGTCCGCATGGGCATTGCCGGCCAGCAGTGCCGCCGCGGCGAGCAGCGGCGGCGCGAACCGGCGCCGCGGGTTGTCGACCGAATCGTTCACGTGTCCCCTCCTGGTTGTCTGTCTTGTGGCGTGCGCACGCGCGCGGTCAGCCCGCGTCGGGCCGGTCTTGCCGTGGCGCAAGGGGCGGTGTCGGCGCCGTCGCGTCGTATTGCCCGAAGCCGTAGCGCGCGAAAATCCGGAATGCGTCCGGCGACCGGATGAACGCGAGCCACGCGCGAGCGGCCTCCGGATGCGGTGCGTGCTTCACCATCGCGCCCGCATAGATCGCCGTCGTATTGTGCGCGGCCGGAATGTCGATGTGCATCAGCGGATGCCCGACCTGTTCCTGGAACGCCGCTTCCGATTGCCACAGCACACCGGCGTCCGCACGGCCCTGCATCAGGAACAACGCGGTTTCCCGATGATGGATGTGCGTGAGTTCGGTCGTGCCGGCGCGCACCTTGTCGTCGTAGACGGTGCGCGCGAGCGCATCGCCGCCGGCTTTCACGAGCGACGCGCGGATCTGCCGCGCGACGCCTTCGAATGCCGGGTTCGGCATCGCGAGCTTCACGTCGGGTCGCGCGAGATCGCTTAGCGACGCGATGTGCTTCGGATTGCCGGCGCGCACCATGATCGTCAACTGGTTGGTCACGTAGGGCACGGCCGGACCGTCTAGCGTGCCGTCCGCGATCAGGTCGTTGATCTTGCCGAGCCCCGCGAAATACGCGTCGGGCTTGACCGTCCACGTCATGTTGCCGACGGTGATCGTGCCGCCCGCGTGAATCTGCTTCACGAGCAGGCCGGGCGGGATCGTTTCCCAGTAGATGCGGCCGCGGTATTCGGGGTGGTCGGCCTCGAACTTCGCGACGAGCGGCGCCATCGCGAAGAAGTAGTTGCCGCCGACGTACAGCACGAGCTTCGGCGCGGTGAGGTCGCCGTGGAAATCGGCGAGCACGTCGACCTGCGGCACCGTGAATTCGAGGCCGCGATGCGTCGCGTCGTTGTTGCGGCCGTCCTGCCACGGCGGAAAGACGCCGGTTGAAGCGTCGCCGGGGGCGGCGAGCGACAGCGCCGACGTGCAGCAAAGCGCGGCCAGCGCGGCATGCAGCGCCGTGCGCCACAGGCGTTGCAACGGAGAACGCGTGCGGATCGGGGTCATGGCGCGCCTCACTTCGCGTAAGTGAAACCGGCGTGCTGCAGCTCGGGCAGCGTGCCGACCGCGCCCGGCGTGACGATCGCCGACGGAATCACGTGGTTGGTCAGGTCGGCGGCGAGCGCGTCGAGCGGCAGCTTGTCCGGGTTCGCGTTCGCGCGGTCGAGCCGTTCCGCGAGCTCCCAGATCGCGTTGTGACACGACAGGAAGACGACGCCGCGCTGCTGCAGCGCGGCGATGCTGTTGTCGTGCGACGAGAACGCGCCGTCGGGCAGTTCGTGATCGTTCACGTCCTTCGATTGCGCGGGTTTCGCGGCGAGCAGCGTGTTGGTCGCGAACGCGGCGCCGGCGTATGTCGCGAGGCCGTATTTGTCCCACGCGGCCTGGTCGAACAGCGCGAGATGCGCGGCGCCATGCGTGGCCGACACGACGAGAAAGTCAGGATGACCGAACGCCCAGATCTGCGCGTTCAGCGCATTGCGCATCAGGTTCAGCCACGGGCCGCCGAGCTCGGTGTTGTCCCACACCTGCTTCGGGCCGCCGCGATAGCCGATCACTTCCATCAGCGCCGCGTGGTCCCATTGATCGGGATGCTCGACGATCATCGGCACCGTCTTGAAGTCGCGCCGTCTCGGTACGGCCGCGAGACGGCGGGTGAGGTCGGCGAGGCGCGTCGCGCCGCCGGCCAGCAGCGTGCCGGTTTCGGGTGTCGCCGCCTGGGCGACGCGCGAGGCGCCGAGCAGCGCGGTGCCGGCCGCGAGGCCGAGTGTCTTGAGCGCGCCGCGGCGCGCATGCCGGTCGGACATCGAACTCTCCCATATCGTTTTCGTGGGGGGCGTGCCGCATCGCCGTGCCGCGGCGATGCGGCGCCATCGCGTAGCCAGTCTAGAGGCGCGCGATCGATCCCGGAAATCGCGATATCGGATGGGAGATATTCGAGGGTCCGATGATTGGCCGAAACAATAAGGCCGCGCGGTGCCGACTCATGCGGCGCCGCGCGGCCTTAGTCAGCCGTGGAAGGTCAGTGCGCGGTGCGTTCGCGCAGCACTTCCGACGGCCGCGCGTTGCGCACGAACACACCGGCGAGCACCGCGCCCGCGAGTGCGATCGCGCCGGCCAGCACGAACGCGGACGCGAACGAGCCGCTGCGCTCGACGATGAAGCCGGTCACGGCCGGCCCGATCACGCCCGACAGGCTACCCATGCAATGCAGGAAGCCGCTGACGCCGCCGACGCGCGCCGGATGCACGACGTCCTGCACGATCGCCCAGTAGATCGCGCCCGTCACGTACAGGAAGAACAGCGACACCGACATCAGCGCGACCGCGCCTTGCGTCGACTGCACGGCGCCCGCGACGGCCACGCACGCGCCGGCACCGAGCAGACATGTGACGAGCACGATCCGGCGCGACAGCAGCAGGTTGCCGGTGAGCCGGTACAGCGCATCCGAGATCGCGCCGCCGCACGCGAGGCCGACGGTGCCGACGAGCCAGGGCACGACGGTGGCGACGCTCATCTCCTTGATGTTCAGATGGTGCGCCCGCACGAGGTAGCTCGGGAACCAGCTCAGGAAGAAGAACAGCACGTAGTTGTAGCTGAAGAACGCGGCGGCTGTCGCGAGGATGCGCGGCTGGCGCACGTAGTGCGACAGCGTGTGCGCGGGCGTTGCCGCGCCGATGGCGGCAGGCGCGTCGGCGGGCGATGCGGCCGCGGCCGCTGTATCGCCGACCGGCGCGGCCGGACGGTCCGACGTCGACATCATCCACACGACGACCCACGCGAGCCCGATCGCGCACACGATCCAGAAGGCCGGCCGCCAGCCGAACTGAGCGGCCAGCAGGCCGACGATCGGCCCGGCGATCGCGCCGCCGAGCGGCGAACCGGCGCTGAGCAGGCCCATCGCGGTCGCGGCGGCGTCGCGCGGCAGCCAGTTGTTGACCATCTTGTTCGCGGCCGAACACAGCGGCCCTTCGGCCATGCCGAACAGCAGCCGCACGATCAGCAGGCTCACGAAGCCGACGGTGAGCGCGGTCATCCCGCAGAACACCGACCACAGCCCGACCGACAGCACGTACACGAGCTTCGGCCCGAGCCGGTCGGACGCGAGCCCGCCGATGAAATTGAACAGCGCGTAGCCGATGAAGAACGTGCTGAACACGAGGCCCATCCGCGCGGCGTCGATGCCGAGATCGGTCTGCACGATCGGCGCGACGATCGACAGCGCAACGCGGTCGAGATAGTTGATGCCGTACACCAGGAACAGCAGGAATACCGTGAACCACGCCTGCGACTTCTGCTTCATGTCTGTCTCCTTCGGCCGGTGGGCCGGCCGTCATGTCATGTCTTGTCTTGTCGATCGTTCGCCGCGTCGTTACGGAGCGCGGCGGGCAGGGCATTGCGCGGTTCGCTTCGGTTGTGGCGAACCGTGATGAGCGTTCGTTCAGCGTGCGTGCAACGGCGCGAGCAGCGCGTCGGTGCCGTGTGCGCGCAGCGTCGACAGATGCGCACCGACGCGCGTGATCAATGCGTCGGGCCATGCAATCGAGCCGGCGAGCGCGGTGCTGCCGAGTGCGGCACGAACCGCGCTGGCAGCATCGCCGGCGGCCGACAGCGTCGCGCCGAGCGCGGCCGCGCCCGGATCGCAGATCGCGAGCGGCCGGCCCGATTCGTCATGCGCGGTGGCGAGGTAGTGCAGCCACAGCGCGAGCGCGCGTTCCAGATACGGACGTTCGACGCCGGCCGCCGCGCTTTCGCCGAGCGCCGGCAACCAGCGCAACGGCACCTTCTGTGTGCCATCCATCGCGATCTGTTCGGTGCGATGCGCGAGCGTCGGATTGCGGAAGCGCTGCACGAGCGTCGCGCAATAGCCGTGCGCGTCGTAACCGGACGGCACGTCGACGGTCGCGAGCAGGTCGCGCGTCATCACGCCGTCGACGAGCGCCGCGATCGCCGGATCGGCCATCGCGTCGGACACGGTCGCGCGGCCGCGCAACTGCCCCGCATATGCGATCGCCGAATGCGAGCCGTTCAGCAGCCGCAGTTTCATCGTTTCGTACGGCCGCACGTCGCCGACGAGATGCGCGCCGGCGTCTTCCCAGCGCGGGCGTAGGCCGGCGAAGCGATCCTCGATCACCCATTGCGAGAACGGCTCGCAGACGATCGCGGCCGCGTCGCGCGCGCCGAGATGCGCGTGCGCCCAGTCGAGCGATTCGGGCGTCGCGGCCGGCACGATCCGGTCGACCATGCTGTTCGGGAACGCGACATCGTCGCGGATGCGCCGCGCGAGCGCGCCGTCGATGTGTTCCGCGTAGTCGATCAGCAGCGCGCGCAGCGTGTCGCCGTTCGACGTCATGTTGTCGCAGCACACGACGGTCAGCGGCGCATGGGCCGGCCGCAGGCGCAGGCCGGCCGCGATCACGCCGAGCGCGGTGCGCGGCGTGTCGGGCGTCGCGAGATCCTGGCGAATCGCGGGATCGTCGGCATCGAGCCCGCCGCCGGGGCGGCGGCAATAGCCTTTCTCGGTGACGGTCAGGCTGACGATCGACACGGCCGGATCGGCGATCAGCGCCAGCAGCGCGGGCCGCGATTCGGGCGCGAACAGCGCGCCGTGCACCGCGCCGACGATGCGCGTGCGCGCGCCGTGGCCGTCGCGCTCGGTCACCGTGTACAGGTGATCCTGCGCGGCGAGCAGGTCGACGGTATGGCGCCGTCGCAGTTCGACACCCACGATCCCCCAGCGGAGGTCGCCCTGTTCGAGCACCGTTTCGGTATGCAGCGCCTGGTGCGCGCGATGGAACGCGCCGAGGCCGAGATGGACGATGCCCGTGCGGACAGCCTGCCGGTCATAACCGGGGCGGCGAGTGCCGGGCGGCGCGGTGCGCAGGAAATCGGGGGCGGATGACATGACGATCGGTAACGGTATGTACCATGGTAGATGGTGGAATGCGTGCAGGTTATTTCGAGTTTGATGACGAAGTTATCGGTGTAAACGCTAGATCGCCTGAATTCGGCCGCTTCTGTACCATGGTAGTTATCGATATCGAGTCGGATTCATCGCAACCATGAGCGAAACGGCAGCACTGGAAGAAGCGGACGTCGTGGTCACGGCGTTGCAGGGGTTCTCGCTGGACGAGAGCCGGTCGTATACGGAACAGGTGCACGCGCTGCTGCGCCACGCGATCGTGCGTGGTGCGCTGCCGCCGCGCACCGCGTTGTCGGAGGCGGTGATCTCCACGACGATCAAGGTCAGCCGCACGCCGGTGCGCGAAGCGTTCGCGCAGCTTGCCGACGAGCGGCTCGTGCAGATCATCCGCAAGGTCGGCACGCTGGTCGCGCCGATTCCGGTGTCGATCCTCGAGGAAGGGCGCTTCGCGCGCAGCACGCTCGAATGCGCGAACCACGTCGAGCTCGCGCAGAAGATCACGCCGGCGCAACTCGCGGAGCTGTCGCGGATCATCGACGCGCAGCGCGAGGCGGTGGCCGCCGGCGACGTCGAGGCGTTCTTCGAGCTCGACGAGGCGATGCACGGCCGGATGTTCGCGTTCGCGGGCCGGCCGCACGTGTGGGAAATGCTGCAGCCGATGAAGCGCCAGTTCGATCGCGTGCGCTGGCTGCTGCTCGACCGCGTCGAGGATCACGCGCGCCGCGCGCTGCAGGAGCACGAGCAGATCCTCGCGCACATCGCGTCGCGCAACATGGCGCTGCTCGGCGCATCGGTCGCGATGCACGTCGACCGGATCGGCTCGCATCTGCCGGAAGTGCGCAGCCGCGCGCCCCATTACTTTGTCGACTGACACCTGAAATGCCCGCTGGAGGGAGTGCAGTGAAAATCGAACGCTTGCAGACCATCGTCACGTGTCCGGGCCGGAACTTCGTGACGGTGAAGATCGTGACCGACGAAGGCGTCCATGGCCTCGGCGACGCGACGCTCAACGGGCGCGAGCTCGCGGTGCGCGCGTACCTGGAAGACCACGTGTTCCCGTGCCTCGTCGGGCGCGACCCGCGCAACATCGAGGACATCTGGCAATACCTGTATCGCGGCGCGTACTGGCGGCGCGGGCCCGTGACGATGACGGCGATCGCCGCGATCGACATGGCGCTGTGGGATATCAAGGGCAAGCTCGCGGGCATGCCGGTCTACCAGCTGCTCGGCGGCAAGAGCCGCGACGGCCTGATGGTGTACGGCCACGCGAACGGGCGCGATCACGAGGAAGCGGTCGACGCGGTGCGCGCGCACATCGAGGCCGGCTATCGCGCGATCCGCGTGCAGTCCGGCGTGCCGGGGCTCGACAAGGTGTACGGCGTCGGCAAGACGGCCGGCGCGTACGAACCCGCCGAGAAAGGGCTGCCGCCCGAGGAGCCGTGGGACACCGCACTGTACCTGCGCCACACGCCGGAACTGTTCCGCAAGGTGCGCGACGCCGTCGGCGACGCGCCGCACCTGCTGCACGACGCGCATCACCGGCTCACGCCGATCGAGGCCGCGCGGCTCGGCCGCGATCTGGAGCCGCATCGGCTGTTCTGGCTCGAGGACGCAACGCCCGCGGAGAACCAGGACGCGTTCCGCCTGATCCGCCAGCACACGACGACGCCGCTCGCGGTCGGCGAGGTGTTCAACTCGATCTGGGATTGCAAGGACCTGATCCGCGACCAGCTGATCGACTACATCCGCGCGACGATCGTGCATGCGGGCGGCATCACGCACGTGCGGCGCATTGCCGACTACGCGGCGATGTACCAGGTGCGCACCGGCTTCCACGGTGCGACCGACCTGTCGCCCGTCTGCATGGCGGCGGCCGTGAACTTCGGGCTGTGGGCGCCGAACTTCGGTATCCAGGAACTGATGCCGCACAGCGCGCTGACCGATGAAGTGTTTCCGCACAGCTACCGCTTCGAGGACGGCTATCTCGTGATGGACGACGTGCCGGGCCTCGGCGTCGACATCGACGAGACGCTGGCCGCGAAATATCCGTACGAGCGCGCGTACCTGCCGGTCGCCCGGCTGCGCGACGGCTCGATGTGGAACTGGTGAGCGCTGAAGATCTGAAGGAGAGAACCGAAATGTTGAGCGTCGTTGTCGATCGTCCGAGCAGCATGACCGTGCGCGAAATGCCGCTGCCCGTGCCCGCCGCCGGCGAAGTGCGCGTGAAGGTGCGCTATGCGGGCATCTGCGGGTCGGACCTGCACATCTTTCACGGCAAGAATCCGTTCGTGTCGTACCCGCGCATCATCGGCCATGAATTCGTCGGCACGATCGAGTCGGTCGGCGCGGGCGTTGACGCCGCGCGGCTCGGCGAGACCGTCGCGGTCGATCCGGTGATCAGCTGCGGGCATTGTCATGCGTGCACGATCGGCCGGCGTAACGTGTGCCGGCACCTGACCGTGCTCGGCGTGCATCGCGACGGCGGCTTCAGCCAGTACACGTGCGTGCCGGCCGGCAATGCGTACCGGATTCCGGAAGCGATCGCCGATACCTGCGCGGCGATCGTCGAACCGTTCGCGGTAGCCGCGAACGCGACGTCCCGCACCGGCGTGCTGCCGGGCGATGTCGCGCTGATCTATGGCGCCGGCACCGTCGGGCTGACGATCCTGCAGGTGCTCAAGCGCGTGTACGGCATTCGCGCGTTCATCACCGACCGGCTCGACGCGCGGCTGCAGCTCGCGCGCAAGTGCGGCGCGGCGGAGGACGAGATCATCAACACGAGCGTCGAGTCTTTGTCCGACGCGCTGGAAAAGCGTGGCGTCGACGGCGGCCCGACGCTGATCTTCGATGCGGTCTGCCATCCGTCGATTCTGGAGGAGGCCGTGCGGATCGCCGCGCCGGCGGGCCGGATCGGCGTGCTCGGGTTTTCGTCGGAACCGTCGGCGATCGTGCAGGCGGAGCTGACGAAGAAGGAACTGACGCTCGCCGCATCGCGGCTGAACTGCGCGATGTTCCCGCAGGTGATCGACTGGATTGCCCGCGGGCTGATCCAGCCCGAGCACATCGTCACGCACAAGGTGGGCTTTCGCGACGTCGCGCAGGCGTTCGAGATGGCCGAGCGCAATCCCGAGAAAAGCTGCAAGATCCTGCTCGATTTCGCGGGCGGCTGATACCGGTTCGTGTCGCCGGCCGGGATGCGTCGCGCGTGGCGCGCCATCCCGGCCGCATGACGCGATCGCTCGCCGCGGGCGAGCCGGGCGGCGCGAATCCCGCGCGCCGCGTCGAGGGCAGGTTCGGGATCGGAGACACCGACATCCAATATCAGGAGACATGCATCGTGACCCGGATTCCGTTCGAGGAAATGCAGCGTGCGATCCATGCGGCGCTCGTGAATGCCGGCATGCGCGAAAGCGACGCCGAAATCTGTGCGAGGGTGCATACCGAATCGACCTGTGACGGCGTCAATTCGCACGGCATCAATCGCGTGGCGCGCTTCGTCGACTATCTCGCCAAGGGGTGGGTGAACCTTGACGGAACGCGCATGCGCGTCAAGCAATTCGGTGCGATCGAGGTCTGCGACGGCCAGCGCGGGCCGGGCATTCTCAACGCACTGTCCGCGACCGACCGGGCCATCGAGATCGCCGACGCGCAAGGCGTCGGCATCGTGGCGATGCGCAACGCGGCCCACTGGATGCGGGGCGGCACCTATGGCTGGCACGCGGCCGAGCGCGGCTACATCGCGATCTGCTGGACCAACACCGAATCGTGCATGCCCGGCTGGGGCGGCAAGAACACGCGCGTCGGCAACAACCCGTTCGTGATGGCGGTGCCGCGGGATCGCGGCCATATCGTGCTCGACATGGCGATGTCGCAGTACTCGTACGGCAAGCTGCAGGCCACCCGCCTCAAGGGGAAGAACATGCCGTTTCCCGCCGGCTTCGACAGCGACGGGAAGCTGACCGCCGAGCCCGGCCCGATCGAAGCGTCGATGCGGATCTTGCCGATGGGCTACTGGAAGGGTTCGGGATTCGCGATCATGCTCGACGTGCTGGCGGCGGTGTTGTCCGAAGGGCTCGCGACGAACGGGATCGATGCGATTCAGCAGGGAAGCTGCACGGGGTGCTCGCAGGTCTTCATCGTGATCGACCCGCGCAAGCTCGGCGGCGAAGCCTTCACGAACCACGTGGCCGACGGCGTGGCGGACTACGTGAATACGTCCGAGCTCGCGGAAGACAGCAAGGAAGTGCTCTATCCGGGGCAGAGCGCGCTGCGCACGCGGATCGAACAGCGGCAGCACGGCATCGCCGTCGACGACGGGATCTGGGCCGACGTGCTCGCGCTTGCCGAGCGCCGTGTGTTGCCGCATCGCTGACGACACGACGGCGGGCGCGCCGGAGCGGACTGACGAATCGAATCCATTGCTGCAAGGACACGTGTTTTCATCGGGAGAACTGACCATGAGGGCGGATGTCGCGCTTGCGCTGGACGCAGGCATCGAGGCACGGAACGAAGATGCGTTGTACCGGAAAGTGATACTGAGGATCGTCCCGCTGTTCTTCCTTGGTTTCATCATGTCGTACCTGGACCGCGTCAACATCGGGTTCGCGAAATTGCAGATGGCGGCCGATTTCGGTCTGACGAATGCGTCGTTCGCCCTCGGTGCGAGCGTGTTCTTCTGGGGCTACATGCTGTTCGAGATCCCGAGCAACCTGATCCTGCGGCGGGTCGGCGCGCGGGCATGGATCGCGCGGATCATGATCACCTGGGGGATCGTGTCGATCCTGATGGTCTTCTCGAGGAACGCAGTCGCGTTCTATTCGCTGCGGTTCCTGCTGGGCGTCTGCGAGGCCGGCTTCGTCCCGGGCGTGATGTACTACACGAACACGTGGCTGCCGGCCCGGCGCCAGAGCGGCATGTACTCGCTGTTCCTGATGGCGTTGCCGATCGCCGTCGTGTTCGGCGCGCCGCTGTCCGGCGCGATCATGGAGACGATGGGCGGCGTGGCGGGGATCCACGGGTGGCAGTGGCTGTTCCTGCTCGAAGGGCTGCCGTCGGTGGTGCTGGGCGTCGTCATCCTGATGCTGCTGCGAAACAGGCCGGCCGACGTCGACTGGCTGACGCCGCGCGAGAAGCAGATCATCGAGGCGAACGTCGCGACGGAGGCGGCCTTCAAGTCGCATCGCGTGGCCGATGCATTCCGGTCGCCGAAGATCTATGCACTGATCGTCGTGATGATCCTGTTCAACACCGGGTTCTATGGCCTGACGTTCTGGATGCCGACGCTGTTTCACGAGGCGGGCGTTGCGAACAGCCTGGACGTCGGGTTGCTGACGGCCATCCCGTTCGGCGTCGCAGCGATCTGCATGTACGTGAATGCGAAGCGCGCGGAGCAATCCGGGCGGCTGCGGCGGCACGGCGTGGTGCCCGTCGCGCTGGCCGCGATCGGCCTGTTCGTCGCGACGATCGCACACGACCACTTCTGGCTCGCGCTGGTGATGCTGACCGTCGCGACGTCGGGCATCCTGTCGCTGATGCCGATCTACTGGACGCTGCCGGGGCGCGTGCTGTCCGGCCCGGCGGCGGCGGCCGGCTTCGCGCTGATCAACGCGTGCGGGAGCCTGTCCGGCATTCTGGGCGCGATGATCATCGGCTATGCGGGCCTGCGGACCGGGATGATGATCCTGGCAGGCTTCCTGGTGTTGTGCAGTGTCGTGTTCTACCGGGTCTGCCCGCCCACGGCGGACTAGCCGCGAGCCAGGCCGCGGCCGTCCGCGCGAGGGCGGTCAGAACGATACCGTCGTCGTCAGCGTGACGAGCCGCGGCTCGCCGACGGCGACGATCAGGTTGTTGTTGCTCGACGGATAGTAGGTCTTGTCGAGCAGGTTCTTCACGTTGAGCTGGATGCGCGTCGGGAACTTGCCGATCGTCGTCTCGTAGGCCGCGAACGCGTCGACGGTCACGTAGCCGGGCAGCGTGAAGCTGTTCGCGGTGTCGCCGGGCCGTGCGCCGACGAGCCGCGCGCCGCCGCCGAAGCGCCAGCGTCCGGGCAGGTTCGCAAGCGCCGTGTCGTACACCGCGAACAGGCTGCCGGTGTGGCGCGCGACGTTGACGAGCGGCGTGTTGCTGTCGCGGTCGTTCGCGTTCGTGTACGCATAGCTGCCGATCAGGCTCAGGTGCCGCGTGAGCTGCCCCGCGACGTCGAGTTCGATCCCGCGCGAGCGGGCGGTGCCGATCGTCGACGTGATGTCGCCAACGGTCACGGCGACGTTGCGCTTGTCGATCTGGTAGGCCGCGAGCGTGCCGGTGATGCCGGGCTTCAGGCTGAACTTCAGGCCGGCTTCCAGCACGCGGCCGAATTCCGGCGCGAGCGGCGACGCCACATTCGACGCGACGTTTGGCTTGAACGAGCGGCTGACGTTCGCGTATGCGGTCAGCGACGGCGTGAGCGCATACGCGAGCCCGAACTGCGGCAGCCACACGTTGCCGTGCGAGCGGTCGGCGAACACGAACGGCCGTCCCATTCCCGATTCCTGCTGCCAGTCCTCCCAGCGCAGCCCGCCGGCCGCGGTGAGACGGTCGGTGATCTTCACCGAGTCCTGCACTATCATCGAATACGTATGGACCTTCGACAATGAATCGCTCTGCTTCGCGTTCACCGTGCCGCCGGGCGCGAGCAGGCCGTAGACGGGATCGTAGAGATTGAAACCCTTGGTCGCCGTGCCGCGGATCGTGTCGCCGCGGAAGCTGCGCTGCCGCTCGTATTCGCCGCCGATGTAGAGCGCGTGGTTCATCCCCGCGAGCGTCAGGTTGCCGAGCAGGCCGAGCGTCGCGATCTGGTCGGAGTCGTTGCGCCCGAGGTTCGCATCGGACGAGCGCGACAGTGCGCCGGTCGTGCTGTTGAAGGCGGTCGCGCGGGCGATGTACTGATCGTAGCGGTCGCGGCCCCAGCCGTAGGTCGCGCGCACGCGCCATGCGTCGGAGAAGCGGTGCTCGACGCGCGCGCGCAGCGTTTCCTGGATCCCGCTGCTCTGCGCCCACGCTTCCTCGTAGCGGCGATAGCGCAGTGCATCGTCGGGGCGGCCGTTCACGAGCACGGTGCCGCGATCGAACGGCATCGTGTAGTCGACGTACTGGTAGCTGACGTCGATCGACGTGTTCGCGTCGTGCCACGACAGCGCGGGTGCGATCAGCGCGTTGCGCTCGCGACCGAAGCTGCGCCAGTAGCGGCTCGTGTCGTATTCGCCGGTGAGCCGGAACGCGAGCGTGCCGCCCGCGACCTGGCCCGGCTTGCCGAGCGGGCCGGTCAGGTCGAACTGCGCGCTGCTGCCGCCGTGGCTCGTGCGCGAGGCCGAGATCGAGCCGCCGAACGTGTCCTCCGGCTTGCGCGTGACGAGGTTGATCACGCCGCCCGGGTCCTGCATCCCGTACAGCAGCGAAGCCGGGCCCTTCAGCACTTCGACGCGGTCGATCGTCGCGAGATAGCTGTGCAGCACCGGCGTGCGCACGCCGTCGACGAGCACGGAGCCGTCGTTGTTCGAGCCGAAACCGCGCTTGATGAACGCGTCGCGCGTGCCGCCGAGCGTGTTGGTCTGCGTGACGCCGCTGATGTTGCCGAGCACGTCGTCGAGCGAGCGCGCCTGCTGGTCCTGCATCACGCTGCTACTGACCACGGCGACCGATTGCGGAATCTCCTTGAGCGGGCGGTCGTCGCCGCCGGCGACGCTGCTGGTGCGCGGCTGGTAGCCGACGGTCGGATCGGCGGCCGCCGATGCGTTGACGCTGATCGCCGGCAGTTCGCGTTCGGGTGACACGGGTGTGGATGTGGACGCGGCCGATGCCGCCGAGGCAGGTTCGGCATCCGCATGCGCGCCGCTCGCGACGCAAAGGGTGATCAGGGCAGGCAGGCTCGCGCGCCACGGACGCAAGGTCCGTGCGCGGCGGGGCGGTCGACGGGATGGCATGAATCGATGAATGGATGGAGTGCTAAGGATGAGGGCGCGGGCCGCGGCGCTTCACGGATTCGCCACGGCAGGACGAGCATGATATATGGAATGAGAATCGTTTGCAATTGTAATGAGGCCGATGCGGATCGTGGATCGCGATTGCCGGGCCGTCGACCGTCTGTTACGGGTAGCGGCCAAAATCAGACGCGGTGAAATTCATCGAGAGCCGGAGGCTGCACCATGCGGCGAGACCAAGCCGTTCACGGCGTTCGCGAATTTCCGTTTCAGTTGCGTGAACGCAGGTTATATCGACGTGCCGGTGGTGCCCGGGCTGAAGCTCACGCATTGCCGGCTCGCCGATTGAACGATGGGCGGTGTCCGGCGTTCAGAACTTCTGCTGGATGCCGGCCATCACGCCGAGCTGATTCATCCCGGTGCCGACCGTCCCGCCGGCGGCGACCGCGTTCGCGGCCAGCTGGCTGTTGAACATGTAGCCCACCGACGTATAGACGGTCGTCCGCTTCGACAGGAAATAGTTCGCGCGGCCGACGAGCAGCGTGGCATTCGTGCCTTCGCTGTTTTCGCGGCGTTGCAGGTAGCGCACGCCCTGCAGGTCGAGCGCGAGGTAGGGCGTCGCGTAGTACGTGCCGCCCGCGAACACGATGTCGGCCCGCAGGTGTTCGGCCGCCGCGAGGTTGCGGCGGATCCATCCGGCGCCCAGTTTCGCGGGGCCGATCTTCACGTAGCCGGCGACGATGTCGCGCGTGTCGGTGTACGCCGGGTTGTTCAGCGGCGCGAGCGCGCCACCGCCGCCGCGCATCACGTCGTGCGAGGCGGCCAGCCCGAAATTGCTCGCGTCATAGGCGAGCATCGCCGTGTATTGGCGGCAGGCGACGATGTCGCCGGGCACCTGTCCCGCGCAGCCCGTCGCCGACGGTCCCGCCGGCCCGGCCGCGTCGCGGCCGAAGCTGTAGGTGGCGCCGAGCGTCACGCCGTGGAACGTGCCCTTGTAGCCGATCGCGTTGTCGCTGCGCGCGTTCGGCAGATAGGAGTCGAAATCCGCCATCGAATGAATCGACGGGCCGATCACGTCGGCATTGGTCAGCACGATCATCGACATGTTCATCTGGCGGCCGAGGGTCAGCGCGCCGAAGGGGCTGTTCACGCCCACGTTTGCCTGCCGCCCGAACAGGCGCCCGCCGTAGTTCAGCGCGCCGGTGCCGGGCTGGAATCCGCTTTCGAGCACGAAGAAGGCCTGGTAGCCGCCGCCGAGATCCTCCGTGCCTCTCAGGCCCCACCGTGACGGCACTTCGCCCGTCAGCGTCGGCATCCCGGTGAACGACCCGCCGTGCGCGGCGTTGTTGTAGTAGGACACGCCGGTATCGATGATCCCGTACAGCGTGACGCTGCTTTGCGCACAGGCCGGTTCGGCCAGCGCCATCGCCGTCGCGAGTGCGACGCACGTTTTCGTTTTCATTGCTGTCTCCAAACAGTATGTAGATATGCTTATGGATTTTTTTTATTCCCCGGACATGTCCGGGATGCCGACGGGTATCGGCGGGGCTGCGGTGTCGTGCGTTACGACATCGCCGGGTCGCGTTGCCGGTGCGGTGCCGCGTTACGCGTACCCACCACGGCGACGGCGATCGCGGCGCCGGCCATCGGCACGAGGAACGCGAGATAGAGATGGGACACGGACCAGCCGTCGTCCAGCAGCGCGCCGACCGTCATCGGAGACAGGATCGCGCCGAGGCGGCCGATGCCGACCGCGAGACCGATGCCGGTCGTGCGAATCTCGGCGGGATAGGGCGTCGGCGACAGCGCATACATGCCGGCCACGCACGCATTGATCACGGCACCGAGGAACACCGCAACCGTCATCCCGATGCCGAGCGAGCCGGTGTTTACACCGAACACGACCATCAGCGCGCCGCCGAGCAGCAGCGTCGCGCCCAGCAGGTTGCGCAGGCCGACCCGCGTCGACAGCAGGCTGAACAGCGACGCGCCCGCGATGCCGCCGAGATTGAGCAGCACACCGCCGGTCACGCCCTGCGATGCCGACAGTCCGGCCTGGACCAGCAGCTTCGGCGTCCAGCTCACGACGAAGTAGAAACTGCCCATCACGAGAAAGAACGCGATCCACAGCGCGATCGTGCGGCGCGTGAGCGGTGCGCGCAGCACGGCCGTCCAGCTCGACGCGGGGCTCGCCGTGTCGATGGGCGCAGTCGCCGCCGGCAATGCATCGATCGGCGCGCGCTTCATTCTCGCGAGGATGCGATTGATATTCTGCAGCGCGTTGTCCGGACGCCGCGCCAGCAGGAAGTCGAGCGATTCCGGCAGCAGCGCGAGCACCATCGGGATCGACATCAAGGTGAGGACGCCGCCGAACGCGAACACGCTGCGCCATCCCCACGTCGACAGCAGGTAACCGGCGATGACACCGCCCGCGGTGGCGCCGATCGCATAGCCGGTCGACTGCATGCCGATCGCGGCGCTGCGCCACTTGTTCGATGCATACTCGCCGCTGATCACGGTCAGGCTCGCCAGCATGCCGCCGATGCCGAGCCCCGTGTAGGCACGCGCGACCGCGAGTTGCAGCGTACTGTGCGTGGCCGCGCAGGCCAGCATCCCGGTCGAGATCACGGCGAGGCAGAGCAGGATGATGCGGCGGCGGCCGACGCGGTCGGCCAGCGGCGCGATCAGCACCGAACCGATCCCCATGCCGGCCAGCCCGGCGCTCAGCAGCAGGCCGATTTCCTTGCCGCTCAGTTTCCACTCGGCCGCCAGGTGCGGCGCGGCAAACGCGATGGCCAGGACGTCGAAGCCATCGAGCATGTTCAGCACGACGCAGGCCGTGACCGCCATCGTCTGGAATGCGCTCATGGGGGATTCGTCGATCGTATTGCGGATATTTGCGCTCACGTCAAAGATCCTTCGTAAAGTAGTATGACTAATCAATTGGGATTGTCTCGAGGCCGGCGATAGCGAATGAGACGAATGCGAAAGCGAATGCGTGCGCTGACGGGCAACCCGGGGAGCGGGATCACCCGCCGCGACCGGCTAGCGTCGTTCGCGCGCCGGCGCGAGGGTTACGCGGGTTCGGGTTGCAGCAGCAGCCGCTCGATCACGCGCCGCGCGCGGTTAGGGCCCGCGTCGACATGAATGTCGATCTGGCGGCTGTCCGGAAACCGCAGCTGATTCCGGTATTGCGCTTCGATCACGGTCTTGTCCTCGTCGAACGTCGCCGCGGATTGCTCGATGACCGTCCGCGCGACGCGTTCGACGTCGTGTTGCGGATTGGTCGCGACGGTCCAGAAGTAGTGCGTCGTGGTGTCCGTCTCGGGCGTGATGCCGTGGAAGCCGCGCATGTGAAAGCCGCCGCGCGCCGGATCGAGCAGGTCGCCGGTGCCGGCGTCCATCGCGCCGGTCCAGATCCGGATGTGCGACACGTGGAATTCGATTTCCTGCCAGCGGTCGACGCGGCCCGCGAACGGCCAGGCAGCCGTGTAGGTCGGCGGCGGGTCGGAATCGGGCATCCGGCGGACCAGCGTTACCGTGTCGCCGTCGCTGCTGACGCGGGTGTCCGCGCCCATGTGCAGCGGCGCGTTGCCGCCGATCGTTTTCAGGTGGACATAGCCGAGGTGGCTCAGGTCCATCAGGTTGTCGTGAATCAGCTGATACGGCGCGTCGTAATGGTAGTGGCCGCCGCCGAACCGGTATTGCGGATCCGTGTGGAACGTATAGCGCGGCGGCGCGCAGGTCGGTTGGGCGTGCGCGTCGGCGCCGATCCAGATCCACACGATCGCGTCCTGTTCCTGCACCGGATACGACGAGACACACGCCTTCGCCGGAATCCGGTCCTGGCCGGGAATCTCCACGCAGGCGCCGCCGCGATCGAACAGCAGCCCGTGATAGCCGCAGCGCAGGCCGCGCGCTTCGAGCGAACCGCACGACAGCGGCAGCGACTTGTGGCAGCAGCGATCCTCCAGCGCGCCGACTTCCCCGGACGGCAGGCGGAACAGGACGACCGGGCGGCCGAGCAGCGTGCGGGCGACGGGTGTGTCCGTCAGTTCGGATGACAGGGCGGCGACCCACCATCGGTCGAGTGGAAATTTAGTAGTATTGATGGGTGGCCGGGCGTGATGCTCCATTGATCGTCTCCAGAATTGTGGTTGGCCGCCGCGTGTCGGGCGGTCCGTCTACAGATCGAGTACCAGCAGGTCGCTTCGCGATCGCGAGCAGCACGGCATGAACTGGTCGCCGGCCGCTTGTTCCGCTTCCGTCAGATACGAATCGCGATGATCGGGCTCGCCTTCGAGCACGCGTGTCACGCAGGTGCCGCATACGCCTTGCTCGCACGACGTCAGCACGTCGACGCCGTTGGCCGCCAGCGCCGCGATGACCGTGCATTCGGCCGGCACGTCGATCACCTTGCCGCTGCTCGCGATCCGGACCTGGAACGCGCGATCGGTCGCCGACGATTCGACCGCGCCGCCGAAGAACTCGTAGTGCAGCCGCGCTTCGGCCCAGTTGCGCTCGCGCGCGGCGCTCAGCACCGCATCCATGAAGCCGCGCGGGCCGCATACGTACAGATGCGTGCCTTCAGGCGCGGTGGCGAGCACCGAGGCCAGGTCGAAGCGTTGCGTGGGGTCGCCGTCGTCGACGTGGAAGCGGGCGCGATCATGGAACCCGGCCGCGTTGATCCGCTCGACGAAGGCCATGCGGTCGGTCGAGCGTGCGCAGTAGTGCATGTCGAATGGCATGCCGGACGAGAACAGCCGTTCCGCCATGCAGAGAATCGGCGTGACGCCGATCCCGCCGGCGAGCAACAGGTGGTGCGGTGCGTCGGGGGCGAGCGGAAACTGATTGCGTGGCGTGCCGATCCGCACGGTGTCGCCTTGCCGGACTTCGTCGTGAATCGCGCGCGACCCGCCGCGACCTTCGGCATCGCGCAGCACCGCGATCTGATAGCGATCGCCGTGCTCCGGGTGGTTGCACAGCGAATACTGGCGCACGAGCCCGCCCGGCAAATGCACGTCGATATGCGCGCCGGCGTCGAAGCGCGGCAACGGCGAACCGTCGTCGCTGACGAATTCGAAGCCGCAGATGTCGCGCGCCTCCTGCCACTTGCGGGCCACCCGGACCGTCAGCGTCGCGGCGCTCATGACGCCTCCTTGATCTGCGCGACCGGAATCACGGGCCGCTGCGGGCTCGACGCGTTTTCGTCGGCGAGCAGTCGCTCGATCACCTTGCGCGACAGCACGCCGCCGGCGTCGATGTTGAGCTTCAGCAGCTTGCGGTCCGGCCACTGCTCGAGGTTGCGCTGCTGGCGCTCGAGCATCTCGAGATCCTCGGCGAAGATCTTGCCCTGGCCTTCGCGAATCTCGGCGGTCAGCGCGTGATCGTCGGGCCGGAAGTTGCGCGCCATCCCCCAGAAGTACCAGATCGAGGTGTCCGTCTCGGGCGTGATGAAGTCGACCACGATCGACGACGCCTTCACGTCGGCCGGCGCGTCGTAGCCGCCGTGGCCCGCATGCGCGACGCCCACTTCGATCATCACGTGGCTCGGCGGCGTGAAACGGCAGATCTGCCAGCGGTCGACCGGCACGTCGTCGGCCAGCCCGTTGCCGCGCAGCGCCATCTGCCAGAACGGCGGCGGCATCACGTTCTCCATGAAGCGGCTGGTGACGACTTCGTCGCCGTTGCTGGCCGTCTTCGGCGGCGCTTCGTCGATTTCCTTCTGGCCGATGCTCGTCGCATGCACGTAGGTCTCGTGCGTGAGGTCCATCAGGTTGTCGATCATCAGCCGGTAGTCGCAACGGATGTGATACAGGCCGCCGCCGTGCGCCCAGGCCGGATCTTCGGCCCACTGCAGCGCGGGCAGCCTGGCTGGATCGGCTTCGGACGCATCGCCCGGCCAGACCCACACGAATCCGTAGCGCTCGACCACGGGGAAGCTGCGGATGGGCGGGAAGCCGCCGACGCGCTGGCCCGGCATGCCGGTCGCCTTGCCGTTGCAGCCCATTTCCAGCCCGTGATAGCCGCACACGAGCACGCCGTCGCGCACGAACCCCAGTGACAGCGGCGCGCCGCGGTGCGGGCAGAAATCCTCGAGCGCGGCGACCTGGCCGTCCGCCGCGCGGTAGAACACCATCGACTCGTTGCAAATCTTGCGGCCCAGCGGCTTGCCGTCGATTTCATCGGGCGTGCACGCCACATACCAAGCGTTCTTGAGAAACACGTTCGTCGTCTCCTTCATGTCGATGCCGCCGGCACGCGGCAGTTCTTCATTCCGTGTACTGAATGAGATTCAGTGTACTAATTGAGATTGGCTCGGGCAAGGCGAGCGGTATACTGGTTTTCCCGGGAAATGGCGCGACGCAGCGCCATGCCGTCGGCGCACGCAACGGCGTGCGCCGCCTACGTCATCGACTCATTCATGGAAAAAACGAATCCCGCCGACGCGCCGGCTTTCCCGCTCGACCTGTACGACGAACCCGGACACCTGATCCGGCGCGCGCACCAGATCGCGGTCGCGATGTTCTACGAGAAGCTGGGCCGGGACGTGACGCCGGTGCAGTACGCGGTCCTGCGGATGCTCTACGAGTGCCCGGGGCTCGATCAGGTGACGCTCGCGCAGCGAGTCGCGCTCGACACGTCGACGACCGCGGACCTCGCGGTCCGGCTCGAGGCGAAAGGATTGATCGTCCGCGAAGTGCTGCCGCGGCGTCAGCGGCGCCTGCTGCTGACGCCGGCGGGCGTGGCGCTTCTCACGCACCTGATTCCGTCGGTGAAGGAGCTGCGTGCCGGCCTGTTCGACGGCATGGGCGAGGAGGACTCGCAGGAACTGATGCGCCTGTTGCGCAAGTTCGTCCATCTGAACAACGAGCAGAGCCGCGCGCCGCTGCGGATCGGCGAGGCGTCGTAGCGGTTGAATGCCGCGCGATGGAGGCGGTGATGGATGCGGCCAGGCGCCAGGCGCGTTGCGCCGCCTGCCGGCATCACGGGCGTGATGCGTCCCCTTCCAGCCGCCGCACCGCTTCCGCGACTTCGTTCCTGAAGCGCACCAGCGCCGCCTGCTCCGGCGCGGGCGGCTGCACGGCGGCCCACAGCATGTCGATCAGTTGCGTGGCCGTCGTTTCCGTATCGAGCTTGCGGTGCCCGAGGATCGCATCCCACAGCACGTGCTCGATCGGCCCGAACACCATCGAGCGCAGCAGGCTCAGCGGCATGTCGTTGCGCACCTGCCCGGCCGCCTGGCCGCGCGCGAGCACGTCCATCAGCGGCGCCGTGTAGCGGCGCTGCAGCGCGGTGAGTTCGTCGCTCAGCACATGCTGCTTCGCACGCCCCTCCGACAGCACCAGCGCGCACAGCCCCGTGCCGTTCACCAGCATCAGCCGCAGGTGCGTGCGCACGATGAACGCGAACTGCTGCTGCACCGACGCTTCTTGCGGCATCCCGAGCTCGAACGCGGCAATGATTTCGTCATACCAGTCGGCGATCACGCGCGCGCACAGCTCGCGCTTGCCGCGGAAGTAGCTGAACACCGTCGCCTCCGACACGCCGACGCGCTGCGCGATCTCGGCGGCCGTCGCATGCTCGTAACCCTTTTCGGCGAACACTTCACGACCGGCGCGCAGGATGTCCTGCACGCGCTGCTGGGACTTGCGCCCGGCGGGTGCGCGCGACGGCTCGGCGCGGTCGGCTTTGGCGGTGGCGGTCATGGTGTCGGCGGTAGCGGCTGTCATGCTGCAATGATATCTGAGTGTAACTCAAAAAACTATTGACGACAAGCTGGACGAGGCGCGAAACTGTGCAAAATTTCCGCTGTATTGGCTTAATGAATCGCCGCATTGATCCGATTTGAGCGAAACTCAGAAATCGGCGCGTGCGACCCACTTTCTGGAGACGGAGGAGACATGATCAACCTGCCCGGTGTGCAATTCATGCTCGGTGAAGACATCGAGATGCTGCGCGACGCCGTCGCGACGTTCGCGGCGAAGGAAATCACGCCGCGCGCGGCGGAGGTCGACCGCACCGACCAGTTTCCGATGGATCTGTGGAAGAAGTTCGGCGATCTCGGCGTGCTCGGCATGACGGTGGCCGAGGAATACGGCGGCGCGAACATGGGCTACACCGCGCACATGGTCGCCATGGAGGAGATCTCGCGCGCATCGGCGTCGATCGGCCTGTCGTACGGCGCGCACTCGAACCTGTGCGTGAACCAGATCCACCGCAACGGCACCGACGCGCAAAAGCAGAAATACCTGCCGAAGCTCGTGTCGGGCGAACACATCGGCGCGCTCGCGATGAGCGAGCCGAACGCCGGCTCCGACGTCGTCAGCATGAAGCTGCGCGCGGACAAGCGCGGCGACCGCTACGTGCTCAACGGCACGAAGATGTGGATCACCAACGGCCCCGACTGCGACACGCTCGTCGTCTACGCGAAGACGGACATCGACGCCGGCCCGCGCGGCATCACCGCGTTCATCGTCGAGAAGGGGATGAAAGGCTTCTCGGTCGCGCAGAAGCTCGACAAGCTCGGCATGCGCGGGTCGCACACGGGCGAGCTCGTGTTCCAGGACGTCGAAGTGCCGGAGGAGAACATCCTCGGCCAGCTCAACGGCGGCGTGAAGGTGCTGATGAGCGGCCTCGACTACGAGCGCGCGGTGCTGTCGGGCGGCCCGACGGGCATCATGGCCGCGTGTCTCGACGCGGTGGTCCCGTATATCCACGACCGCAAGCAGTTCGGCCAGTCGATCGGCGAATTCCAGCTGATCCAGGGCAAGGTCGCCGACATGTACACGACGTTCCAGGCATGCCGCGCATACCTGTACGCGGTCGGTCGCCATCTCGACTCGGCGGGCAGCGACCATATTCGCCAGGTGCGCAAGGACTGCGCGGGCGTGATCCTCTACACGGCCGAGAAGGCCACGTGGATGGCCGGCGAGGCGATCCAGATCCTCGGCGGCAATGGCTACATCAACGAATACCCGGTCGGTCGTCTGTGGCGCGATGCGAAGCTGTACGAGATCGGCGCCGGCACGAGCGAGATCCGCCGGATGCTGATCGGCCGCGAGCTGTTCGCGGAAACGATGTAACGCCCCACGTCACGCGAACGGAGCCCCGTCGATGCCGATCATCGAATCGAAACTGAACCCGCGTTCGGAAGAATTCCGCGCGAACGCCGCGGCGCTGGAGGCGGTGGTCGCCGACCTGCGCGCGAAGATCGAACAGCTCGCGCAAGGCGGCGGCCAGGCCGCGCGCGACAAGCACCTGTCGCGCGGCAAGCTGCTGCCGCGCGACCGGATCGCGCAACTGCTCGATCCCGGCGCGCCGTTCCTCGAGTTCTCGCAGCTCGCGGCGAACGGCATGTACAACGACGACGCGCCCGGCGCGGGCGTGATCACCGGGATCGGCCGGATCGCGGGCCGCGAGTGCGTGATCGTGTGCAACGACGCGACGGTCAAGGGCGGCACGTACTACCCGATGACCGTGAAGAAGCACGTGCGCGCGCAGGAAATCGCCGCGGAAAACCGGCTGCCGTGCGTGTACCTCGTCGATTCGGGCGGCGCGAACCTGCCGAACCAGGACGACGTGTTTCCCGATCGCGACCACTTCGGCCGCATCTTCTTCAACCAGGCGACGATGTCCGCCGCGGGGATCGCGCAGATCGCGGTCGTGATGGGCTCGTGCACGGCGGGCGGCGCGTATGTGCCGGCGATGAGCGACGAGTCGATCATCGTGAAGAACCAGGGCACGATTTTCCTCGGCGGCCCGCCGCTCGTGAAGGCCGCGACCGGCGAGGAAGTGAGTGCCGAGGACCTCGGCGGCGGCGACGTGCACACGCGCCTGTCGGGTGTGGCCGACCATCTCGCGCAGAACGACGCGCATGCGCTGTCGATCGCGCGCAACATCGTCGATCACCTGGCGCCGAAGATCGCGTCGCCGGTCGCGCTGCGCGAACCGAAGGCGCCGCGCTACGACGCGAAGAGCCTGTACGGCGTGATTCCGGTCGACACGCGCAAGCCGTTCGACGTGCGCGAGGTGATCGCGCGCATCGTCGACGATTCGGAGTTCGACGAATTCAAGGCGCGCTTCGGCACGACGCTCGTCACGGGCTTCGCGCACATCTGGGGCCATCCGGTCGGGATCGTCGCGAACAACGGCATCCTGTTCTCCGAATCGGCCGTGAAGGGCGCGCATTTCATCGAGCTGTGCTGCCAGCGCAAGATTCCGCTCGTGTTCCTGCAGAACATCACGGGCTTCATGGTCGGCCGCAAGTACGAGAACGAAGGCATCGCGCGTCATGGCGCGAAGATGGTGACGGCCGTGTCGAACGCGAAGGTGCCGAAGTTTACGGTGATCATCGGCGGCTCGTTCGGCGCCGGCAACTACGGGATGTGCGGCCGCGCGTTCGGTCCGCGCTTCCTGTGGATGTGGCCGAACGCGCGGATCTCGGTGATGGGCGGCGAGCAGGCTGCATCGGTGCTCGCGACCGTGCGCCGCGACGGCATCGAGGCGAAGGGCGGCACGTGGTCGGCCGAGGACGAAGACGCATTCAAGCAGCCGATCCGCGACCAGTACGAGCGCCAGGGGCATCCGTACTACGCGAGTGCGCGGCTGTGGGACGACGGCGTGATCGACCCCGCGCAGACACGCGACGTGCTGGGGCTCGGCCTCGCCGCGTCGATGAACGCGCCGATCGACGACACGCGCTTCGGCGTGTTCCGCATGTAACGGCCGGGAGGACTGACCGATGCGATACGAAACGATCAAGGTAAGCGAAGCCGGCCGCGTGGCGACCGTCACGCTCGCGCGGCCCGACGTGCGCAACGCGTTCAACGAGACGACGATCGCCGAGCTGACCACCGCGTTCGAGTGGCTCGACGCGCATGCCGGCGTGCGCACGGTCGTGCTAGCCGCGGAAGGCGCGGCGTTCTGCGCGGGCGCGGACCTGAACTGGATGAAGAAGATGGCCGGTTACTCGGACGACGAGAACCGTGCCGACGCACGCAAGCTCGCGCGGATGCTCGAGGCGATCCATCGCTGCGGCAAGCCGGTGATCGCACGCGTGCATGGCGACGCGTATGCGGGCGGCGTGGGCCTTGTCGCGGCGGCCGACATCGCGATCGCCGCCGATGGCGTGAAGTTCTGCCTGTCCGAAGCGCGGCTCGGGCTGATTCCCGCGACGATCGCGCCGTACGTCGTGCGTGCGATGGGCGAGCGCGCGGCACGCCGCTACTTCACGACGGCCGAGGTGTTCGACAGCGCGCGCGCCGCGTCGCTCGGCTTCATTCACGACGCGGTGCCGGCCGATGCGCTCGACGAAACGGTCGCGAAGCTGGCGGCGACGCTCGTCGCGAACGGCCCCGACGCGGTGCAGGCGTGCAAGCGGCTCGTCGCCGACGTGGCCGGCCGGCCGCTCGACGCTGCGCTGATCGAGCAGACTGCCGACTGGATCGCGCGCACCCGCGCCGGCGCGGAAGCGCGCGAAGGGATCGCGTCCTTCCTCGAGAAACGCACGCCTTCATGGCGTGAATGACGGCGTGCCCCTAACTTTCCGGACGACATCGAAGCCATGTTCGACAAGATTCTGATCGCCAACCGCGGCGAAATCGCCTGCCGCGTCGCCGCGACGTGCAAACGTCTCGGGATCGCGAGCGTCGCCGTCTATTCCGACGCGGACGCGAACGCGAAGCACGTCGCCGCCTGCGACGAAGCCGTGCATATCGGCGGCTCGGCGGCCGCGGACAGCTACCTGCGCATCGAGCGCATCATCGAGGCCGCGCGCGCGACCGGCGCGCAGGCCATCCACCCGGGCTACGGCTTCCTGTCGGAGAACGAGGACTTCGCGCACGCCTGCGAATCGGCCGGCATCGCGTTCATCGGGCCGCCGGTCGACGCGATCGCGGCGATGGGCTCGAAGGCCGCCGCGAAGGCGCTCATGCACGCGGCCGCGGTGCCGCTCGTGCCCGGCTATCACGGCGACGACCAGGATGCGGCCAGCCTGCATGGTGAAGCCGACGAAATCGGCTACCCGGTGCTGCTGAAGGCGAGCGCGGGCGGCGGCGGCAAGGGGATGCGCGTGGTCGAGCGCTCCGCCGACTTTCCGGCGGCGCTCGCGTCGTGCCAGCGCGAGGCCGCGAGCAGCTTCGGCAACGACCGCGTGCTGATCGAGAAATACCTGACGCGCCCGCGTCACGTCGAGGTGCAGGTGTTCGGCGACACGCACGGCAACACCGTCTACCTGTTCGATCGCGACTGCTCGGTGCAGCGCCGTCACCAGAAGGTGCTCGAGGAGGCGCCGGCACCGGGCCTGCACGACGACGTGCGCCGCGCGATGGGCGAGGCGGCCGTCGCGGCGGCGCGCGCGGTGGGTTACGTGGGCGCGGGCACCGTCGAATTCATCATGACGGGCGAAGCGTTCTACTTCATGGAAATGAACACGCGCCTGCAGGTCGAGCATCCGGTCACCGAGATGGTCACGGGGCTCGATCTCGTCGAATGGCAGTTGCGCGTCGCGTCCGGCGAGCCGCTGCCGCTGAAGCAGGACGAACTGCGCGTGCACGGGCACGCGATCGAGGCGCGTCTTTACGCGGAGAACCCGGCGCGCGGTTTCCTGCCGTCCACCGGCACGCTGAAGCACCTGCGGCTGCCGGAAGGCGTCGAGTTCGCGATCGGCGCGCCGGTGCGCGTCGACAGCGGCGTGCGCGAAGGGGACGCGATCACGCCGTTCTACGATCCGATGATCGCGAAGCTGATCGTGCACGGCGCGGACCGCGCGGAAGCGCTCGGCCGGATGCTGCGCGCGCTGCGGGCTTGCGAGGTGGTCGGCCTGCACACGAACGCCGCGTTCCTGCAGCGGATCGTCACGTGCCAACCGTTCGCGATCGCCGATCTCGACACGGGCCTCATCGAGCGCAACCACGATGCGCTGTTCGCGCCGCAACAGCCGCCGCGCGCGACGCTCGCGCTGGCCTGCGCGGCGCTGCTCGCGGGCGAACGCGACGCCGTCGTGCGGGAACGCGCGTCACCGTGGCGTGCGCTGCCGGACTGGCGGCTGAACGGCGGCTATCGCCGAACGCTCGAATGGCATGCGCCCGAACGCGAAGCGGACGTGACGGTCACTTACGAGGACGACGGCGGCAGCACGCGCCTCGCCACCGGCGACGCGGCCGCGCAGCCGTTCGCGTGGACATGCGGCGCGACGCCGCTCGACTTCGACGTGACGCTCGACGGCGTGCGCAGCAGCGGCCGCGTGTATGCGGACGGCGACAGTTTCCACGTGTTCACGCAGGGTGTCGCCGAGACCTTCGAATGGCGCAACGTGCTCGCGCACGCGGGCGATGCCGAGCATGGCGGCGGCCGCCTGACCGCGCCGATGCCCGGCAAGGTGATCGCGGTGCTGGTCGAGCCGGGCCAGAAGGTCGAGGCCGGCACGCCGCTGATCGTGATGGAAGCAATGAAGATGGAGCACACGATCGGCGCGCCGGGCGCGGGTGTCGTCGCGGAAGTGCTGTACGGCGTCGGCGACCAGGTCGCGGATGGCGCGCAGTTGCTGATGATGGCGGAAGGCTGAGCGGGGCACGTGCGTGAGGGCCGTTGCCGGCCCTCACGGATAGGGCTGGCATCGCTCTTCATGGCGCGCAAGGCCTGACGTCGCTGCAGAGGCTGGCGAAGATCCGAAGCCAGCCGTCGTTGCTCGCAGACAAAAATAATTGATACGCGTGCAACGTCTTCAAGGTGTTTGAATAATCAACTGATCCAAACCGGTGAACGGCGGCGCAACTTGCTCCGTTTCGTATCGATTCGTCCGCTGCAACAGTCGTTGAAGAATTGAAAGCGGACCCTTCCAGACTTCTTCGCCGAAACGACCGTGCTTGCTTCCCTTGTGGATGAAGGGGCAAGGCGACAGCGACCGCTTTCCTGGTGTCAAGAAAATCAGGTTCGATTAGAGAGACAGCCGCATCTTCCTGCCCACGCTTGAATGACTGCGCTACCGTGATAGCCGGGATGTGCCGCCGGTGTCCTGCGCAATGATCAAACAGGCGTAGCTGTGGGAATAATCGAGATGACGAACAAATATAATTACGGGATTCACGGAAACCTTACGCCGCAAGCGCTTTTTTTATTGATTGTTATCGACGTGGCTTGCGATGAATTGGGCATTGATGATGTTGTCGGAATCGCAATGATTTTGCTGAGGCAAAGATTCGTGCCGACAAGAGGGAAATTCGGCGGGGCAGTCAAGGGAACCTCGGTCGCGTCCAGGGTTTCGAGGAAATTGCTGCCCTACGAGATCAAGCACAAAATTCTGCCGACGGTAACGTCATTCAAGAGTCTCGTGCTTCTCAGGGTCAAATTTACCGGAGAGCTCGGCGTGTTTGTCGGGCGGGCCGTGCCGGTGGTTGGGTGGATTATTACCGCTACCGACATATCGATCATAATGTATCGTTCTGCAATCAAGTACAATGGCCTGGTCAAGCAGGAGGATCGTTTTTAATGGATGCTCGTCTGATAGGGATGGTGCGGGATGAGGCTGATTCGCCATTGTGGGGTGAGCTTGAAATTACTCCGGAAACGGATCTCTTTATCGATCTTGAAATTTCCGATAGGGCCATGTTGAGGTTGATGCGGAGATTTTCAGAAGAGTTCGGTGTTGATATCATTGATTTTGATATAGATTATTATTACCCGTCGAGAAAGCTCGGATTTGGTCGATTTTTGGTGGAGGTATTGAAGTCACCGTTTAGTGCCGGCGCCAAGGATAAAATACTGGAGCGTCCGCTAACCCTCAAGATGATGGAGGCCGCAATCGAAACCGGGCGGTGGAAGATGTAAGCGGTCGGAACGGGCCGCGCGTGGCCTCGCCCGCTGCTGACCATCCATGACAGTTCTCTGGTCGGCAGTCCGCTAGAATGATCAGTTGTTCCCGGCGTGTGCCGCCATGCGCGCTACACTGCGTCCATTCAATCTCCCATCCCGCCGACGATGACGTCTCCTGTCCTGAACGGCCTGCGCATCGGTATCACGATCGGACTGCGCGCCCCCGACGAAAGCCTGTGGATCAACGGCATCAAGCAGAACGCGCTGTTTCTCGCGAAGCTGCTGATGGCGTCGCCGCATGGCTACCGCGTGACGCTGGTCAACACGACCGACGTGCCACTCACCGACGCGCTGCCGTGGGATCGCACCGTGTACGACACGCGCGCGTTCGCGGAGATGAAGGATGCGCTCGACGTGGTGATCGAGCTCGGCGGGCAGATCGACGGCGCGCAGACGGCCTACCTTAAGGCGCGCGGCGCGAAGATCGTCAGCTACTGCTGCGGCGTCGAGTACATCAACGCGATGGAGTCGATGCTGTTCGGCCGCCGGCTGTGGGATTCGCTGTTCATCAACCGCGGCTACGACGAGGTGTGGGCGATTCCGCAGATCGCACCGTCGTCGCTGCCGTTCCTACAGTCGCTGCGCCGCTGCCCGGGGCGCGTCGTGCCGTTCGTGTGGGATCCGATGTTCCTCAGCGCGCGCGCGGCATCGCTGCCCGAGCACGGCGAGTACCGGCCGCGCAGCGAGCCGGGCAAGCGGCTCACGGTGATGGAGCCGAACCATAACGTCGTGAAGTTCTGCGTGTACCCCATGCTGATCATCGACGAAGCGTATCGCCGCGACCCCGACGCGATCTGCTTCACGCACGTGACGAACGCCGACCGTCTCGCGCACGACAGCCCCGAGTTCGTGATGCTGATGAACTACCTGGACGTCGTGCGCGAGGGCAAGGCGAGCTTCGTCGGGCGCTTCGACACGCCGCTGTTCCTGGCCGACCTGACCGACGTCGTCGTGTCGCATCAATGGTCGAACCCGCTCAACTACTTCTATTTCGACGTGTGCTGGCAGGGCTATCCGCTCGTGCACAACGCGAGCCTCGCGCCCGATCTCGGCTACTACTATCCGGACAACGACGTGCAGAAGGGCGCGGAGGCGCTGCTGCACGCGCTGCACACGCACGACGACGACTGGGAAGTGTACACGCGGCGCCAGCGCGAAATCCTCGGCCGCTATACGTCGGCGAACCCCGCACTCGTCGCCGAATACGACGCGCTGCTCGCGAACCTGATCGGCGCGGCGGCGGCATAAGGTTGCACGACGCCGCTCGCCGTCATCCCGGTTGTCCCGGGTTAATGTATGAATAATTGATGCCGTTAAAAAGAAACCGCCGAACCGGGGAGATTCGACGGTTTTTGAAGGCACGAATTTGACGGCTCCGAGGGAAGTCCGTCGGAAATCATTTTAGAGGTTAACAAGTTGGAAAGATTGTTAAATATCTTTCAATCGATGGATATCATATAATTCGGCTCGCTATTTTCGTTTGGGTCCTGCCTGATTATTATTCGAATATCGTTAATATCGTTTGAAACGGCGGAATTGCATTCCGTGGAGACCGAATGCAGCGCCGCAACCCAATAGCGGCGCAATCTGCGGGAGGTTTCGGCGAATCCGGGCACGGTTTCGCGGGTATTTATCAGACAAAAATGCCAAGCATCCGATTTTTTAAACGAGTCGTGCGGTAAATCGATTCGCCGGAGGATGTTTGGGCAGGGAAAATAGGCAATGTCGTCCGGCGTTTCGCCGACGGTTTTGTGTAATCTGTCGCACGGTTGTCGACGTGCATGCGTAGTGTATTCCCGGTATTTGAATATCGTTGACAATATCGGGTTTGACGGCGCGCCGAAATAAAAAGTACGCTCTCGAAAAAAGATCGAAAACAAGAGGATGGGCCGGGTAGGCGGTGGCGCGTGTCGTGGTCGGCTCGCGCCGCATGTATCGAGAGCGCGGGCCGTCATCGGCGGTCCGACATTTGCCGGAGCGCCGGATGAATGCGGTCGAACCTCGCCTTGAGGCGAATAGCGTAGCGAGTCGGGACGAGATCGATCTCGTGTTCGGTGCGCCTGACGATCACCCCGACCTTGCGTCGGTACGCAGTTTCGTCGAAAGCCGGCTCGGATTCGCGCGCGAGCCGGTCTGTCGCGCCGACCTGTCGGGCGGCGTGCTGTATCACGAATGTCTCGCGCGATTGCGCTGGGGATCGTGCGATGCGTTGCCGCCGCTCGCGTTCCTGCCGCGCCTCGAATCGCTCGGGCTGATGCGCTGGTTCGACCGGCTCGTGGTGAGCCGGACGATCGACGCGCTGCGCGCCGATCCGAAGGCCGTGTACGGCTGCAACGTCGCGGCGGCGAGCGCGGTCGTGGACGACGCGTGGCTGGCCATCTTCAGGCGGCTCGAGCGCGAGCCGTCGGTCGCGGCGCGGCTGGTCGTCGAAATTACCGAGACGGGGCCGCTGAACCCCGTCGCGGGCCGGTCGTTCGTGAATCGGTTCCGCCAGGCCGGGTGCCGCGTCGCGATCGACGACTTCGGCGTTGGCTTCAGCGCGCTGAACAACCTGGTGGTCGGCAACCCCGATATCGTGAAGCTCGACAGGTCGGTCCTGTCGCTGATCAAGCGCAACGCGATCGGACGCTACCAGTTTCGCCGGCTGATCGCATTTGCGCACGAAAGTGCACGGCACGTCGTCGTCGAAGGCGTGGAGAACGAGATCGACCGGCAGATCATCCTGGATTCCGGCGTCGCATGGGCGCAGGGCATCCGCTTCACATGGCGGTCACCGGCCGTCGCATGACGCCGCGGTGCAGGCGCTGCGCGCCGGCACCGGGCAACGAAGGATCGGAAAGGGGCGTGGGCATGGCGGCGACGAAGAAGGCCGGGCACGGAACGGGCACGCAGGTGGCCGATGCGCGCGAGCTCGTCGCGATCGCCGAACTGGCCGACATGCTGGGGCAGCTCGGCGCCGCATCGACCGATGCGCCGATCGACGTCGCGCCGTATCTCGACGGCCTGAAGGCCGTCGCGCGCCGTATTCACCGAATGAAGCCGCTCGACGCCGACGGCCGCGAACTCGCGGCGCGGCACTATTACGCCGGCGTGTTTGCGGGCGCCTGCGGCGAAGATTCGGCAATTGCGCGTGGCGTATCCGGCAGCCTCGCGCGGCAGGCCGGCCAGGTCGGCCGTGCCGCGCTCCGCTGTTTCGTGGGGCTTGCGCGGATCGGACGCCGGCATGGCCTCATGTTTGCCACGCATGGCGGCGACCGGGTGCCGCCCTGGCGTCCGCTCGCGCGCCGCGCCTGACGCTTGCCGATCGCGGGCGGGCGGCGCCGGCCAAGCGCACCGTCAGTCGTTCCCGAAACCCCCGAGCACGAGCGCCAGCGCGCGGTCGACCGCATCGTCCCATCGGCCCGGATGCGCGGCGCGCACGATCCGGATGCCCGGGTACAGCACGGTACGCGAGCCGGTTTCCCAGCGCGCATCGGCTTTCGGGCTCAGCAGCAGGACAGCCGGCACGCCGAGCGCGCCGGCCAGGTGGATGTGCGCGGTACAGGTGGTGACCACGGCGTCCATCGCGAGCATCAGCGCGGCCAGATCGCAGAAATCGCCGATCGCATGATGCGGGAATGTGACCGGCAGATCCGACGGCTCGGACTGCGCGGCGATGTCGCGGTTGATGCAGTACGCGGCATGGCCGTGCAGCCGCGCGAGCGGCGCGAGGTCGCGCAGGCTGGCCGCGCGCAGGAAGCGCACGTCGCTTTCGTCGCGGCCGCGCTAGTTGAGGCCGATGCGGCGCGTGCCCGGTGCGCTGCCGTCGCGCGCGACGCGTTCGCGCCAGGCGGCCGCACGTTCGGGCGGGCAAGACAGGTACGCGGCCGGCGCGCCGGCCGGTGCCGGCGCATAGCCGAACTGCGCGGCCAGCACCAGGAACGAACACCAGTAGTCGTGGGCCATCTGCGACGTGTCGACCCACGCGCCGTGGGCGCCGACGAATTCGATGCGCGGGAACGTGTGGCGCATCAGGTCGGCCAGCGCGGCGGGGACGATGACCGTCACCGCCGCGCAGCCGAGCGCGTCGAGCGCATGCAGGTAGCGTGCGTACTGGAGCTGGTCGCCGACACCGCCGTAGCTGATCACGAGCAGCCGCTTGCCGTGCAGCGGCTGGCCGTCGTAGAGCCGCTCCATCGGCAGCCCGAATTGCGCGGCCGTCAGCACGTTCTCGCTGGCGATGGTCGCGCGCGCGGCTTCTTCGCGCCGGCCGGCGCGCAGCAGCAGCGCCGAGCGGGAGAGCTCGACACGCCCGCGCAGCGCGCCGTGCAGCGCGTCGATCTCCATCCCGCCGACGTCGAGCTTCAGGAAATCGAGGCGCGGCAGGCCGAGCGAATCGAGCCTGACGGTCGGGGCCGGCGTGCCGTTGGCCGCATGCCCGTCGACACGTGCGGCCGGTTCGGCGCCGGCGGGCTGCCCGTCGTCGATGTCGGGCACCGTCATCGTGCCGTTGCGGCTTGCGAGCCCCATGTTCAGCAGATGAAGGTTGTCGAGCTCGTTGAGCGCGACGGTGCCGCCGAGCGCGTGGAACAGCGTGCGCCGCGGCTCGAACGCATGGGCGCGGCCGCCGCGCTCGCGCAGGCGCTGTGCGACCGGCACGCAGACGAGCCCTGCATTCGCACCGCCGTCCACCGCGATCGCGCCGTCGGGCAACTAGTCGATCACCTGCATGATCGTGTCGAGTTCGCCCTGGTTGTGCGGCCGGCCGGTCTTGATCAGCGCCTCGGCCTGCCGCGCGCTGTGCCGGTTGATGACGAACGGGCCGTGGATCGAATCGATCACGACGAAGTTGCGGACGGCGTGCTTCATGAACGGAAGGCGGGCGGATGCGGTCAGCCGAGCGCGTGACCGGCGAACAGGCGCTGGATCTGCTCGGAATACGCGCGGACGTTGTGGTCGGCGAGCGTGTCGACCTGTTGCAGGCAGCGGCGGGCCGCTGCCGCGTAATCGTCGAGCCGCGCGTCATGCGTCTGCGCGGCGGTCGCGATCGCGCGCGCCGCGTCGAAGATCTCGAAGTCCGGGTAGTAATAGCCGACGTCGCGCAGGAACGGCGAGTTGTGCACGAGCGGGTAGTTGCCGTACAGCGCGTCGTACAGCAGGTAGTTCAGGCCGTTTTCCCAGTGGTGGGACACGACGATGTCGGTGTGATGCGCGGCCCACGCGACAAACGGCGCGCGCACGTCGGCTGTCGCCTTGCTGTCGCGCACCATCTCGAGCCCGAGCGCGAGATGCTTGAAGGCGACGTTTTCCTTCTTGTCGAACGTATTGGTCATGTACACGTGTTCGACGAGCTCCGGATGCGCGACGTAGCACGCGTTCGCGGCCAGCATCGGCACGATCGAACTCTTCACGACGTTCAGGTTCGGCTCGAAGAACGCGATGCGCTTGGCCGGGCCGTGGTTGCGGTAGCCGAAGCGCGCCTTCAGTTCGGGATCGGCGTCGAGGCTGCGTTCGATGAAATACGGCGACCAGATGTGCGGCAGCTCGATCACCGGCGCGCGATAGACGGCCTGGAAGTAGGCCGCGCACGTGTGCATGTGCTGCGGGTTGGTCCAGATCTCGTCGAACTGCACGCGGTGCGGGTTCGGCCGCCAGTCGTTCTTCTCGAAGTTGATCGTCTCGACCGCGATCACGTAGTCGTTGCCGAAGCGGTACGACACGCACTTGCCGCCGCGCTGGTGCACGGCATCCGTGTGCGACGGATCGATGAACGCATTCATCTCGATCAGCAGGTCGGTCTGGTGGACGACCGCCGACAGCGGACGCAGCGCGTCGCCAAATGCGTCCATCATCAGCGCCTGCGGGTAGTCGGTGATGCCGTCGTCGTGGGCGAGCCACACTTCACCGACCAGCGGCGAGCGTTTCAGCAGCATGTACAGGTACACGCAATGCTGGTTCGCGCCGTTGTACCAGATCGACTGCGTGGCGTCGCGCTGCACGTTCATCGTAATCGCGACATTGATTTTCATCGGCGGCTCCGGGCGGACGGTGCGCGTTTACGGCGTGTAGTTCTGCGACTGGCGCGGCACGTAGCCGGTCAGGTGCCAGAGGCCATCGTCTTCGAGACGAAAGCTCAGCTTCTCGAACACGGTCGCGCCGGTCGTGAGCGTCGTCGCGTAGTCGAGGTTCGCGTAAAGCCCGTCGGGCATCGCCGCCGCGTTCTTGTAGCGGATCCGCGTGATCTGCGCCCAGCCGCGATGGCTGACCATGCCGACCGACTGGCGCGCGCGCTGCATGTCCGCGGCGAACTGGTCCTGCTTGATGCGCGCCTTCACGAACGCGGCGGAATCGGTCCACACCGCGCCGAACTGGCCGGCGTCGAGCTGCTTGAAGACCGTGTCGGCATCGCGCAGCAGCGCGTCGGCCGATTCGCCGCCGGATTGCGCGTGCGCGCCGATCGCGATCGACGCGAGGGCGCAGCCGATCAGCCATTTGGCGCGGGAGAGGGGCGGGTGTGCGTTCATGTCGGAGTCCGGAGAAGGCGGCGCGTCATGCGTCGCGATAGAGCGACGCGATCGCGTCGGAATACGCGACGACGTTGTCGGGGTTGTAGATGCTGACCGAGTCGAGCACGTGCTTCGATTGTTCGCGGTACGCGTCGAGGTTCGCGTCGTGTTCGGCGAACGCCTGCAGCAGCGCGCGGCCGCCGGCCTGGCAATCGAAGTCCGGATAGAAATACCCGGCCTTGCCGAGGAACGGCGAGTTGTGGATCAGCGGATAGTCGCCGTACAGTAGTTCGTAGTACAGGTAGTTCTGCGCGTTTTCCCACGTATGCGACACCACCGCGTCGCCGTAGGCGGCCATGAACTCGTACACCGCATAGCGGCTTTCGAACGTCGTGATCCCGTGGTTCACGATGTCGAGGCTCTTCGCGAAGTGGACGAACGTCGCATGTTCCTTCAGGTGCAGCGTGTTGCACACGCGCACGAACTCGAGGAACTCGGGCTTCGCGCGATACGCTTCCTCGGTCACCAGCATCGGGATGATGCTCGTCTTCACCATGCAGATGTTCGGCTCGAACATCGTCACGCGCCAGCGCGGCTTGCCAGGCTGATAACCGAACGACAGGCCGGCGCCGAGCGTGGCGCGCGCCTTGTCGAACAGCATCGGATGCCAGATGTGCGGGACGATCGTCACCGGCGCGCGCAGGCCCGTCTGGTAATAGTGCAGGCACGAGCGCTCGAATTCCGGAATCGTCCACACCGCGTCGTACGGTGCGCCCGAGAACAGGAAGCCCGACGGCTTGTTGAACATCGCGCGCTCGATGTCGATCACGTAGTCGTTGCCGACCCGCATCGTGACGACCTTGCCGCCGCGGTCGCGGAACGCGCGCAGGTAGTCCGCGCCGAACTGCGCGCTCATTTCGATCAGCACGTCGCAGCGCTGCAGCGCTTCGTCCATCGACAGCAGCGGCACGTCCCATTCGCCGAGCATCATCTGCGGATCGGCGACCTGTTCGCCGCCGTTCACCATCACGGCTTGAGCGACGAGCGGCGACTGGCGCAGCAGCAGGATCAGCAGCAGGCAGTTCTGGAAGATGCCGTTTTCCCACAGCGACTGGCCGGCGCCGCGCACGAACAGCGACACGCCGACGACGAGACGCTTGCCCTCGCCGGGCGCTTGACGGGCATTGGAGTCCGACATGCGTATGCTCCGGTTCAGGCGACCAGGCGCGAGACGAACGCGTCCAGGTTCGCGGGGTTGTCGATCGAGACCGACTGCAGCAGCCGGTCGGATTTCGCACGGTACTCGTCAAGCCGCTCGTCATGATGCAGCCATGCATCGTGCAGCGCCTGGCCGCCCGCGGCGGAATCGAAGTCCGGGTAGTAGTAGCCGGCGTCGCCGAGCAGCGTCGAGTTGTGGATCAGCGGATAGCCGCCGTACAGCACGTCGTAGTACAGATAGTTCTGCGCGTTTTCCCAGTGGTGGGACACGACGGCGTCCGCGTGGCGCGCCATGAAGCCCGGCAGGTCGATGCGCGGCTCGAACGTCGCCTTCTGCTGGCGCACGAGGTCGAGGCTGTTCGCGAAGTGCACGAAGGTCGGGTGGGCCTTCATGTGCATCGAGTTGACGACGAACAGATGCTGCACCGCGTCCGGTTGTGCGCGGTAGAACTCGTCGCATACGAGCATCGGGTAATGGCAGGATTTCACGACCGAGATGTTCGGCTCGAGCGTCGCGAGATGCCACGGCCGGCGGCCGGGCCGATAGCCGAACGTCAAGCCTTCGCTCGCCAGCGCGGCAATGCGGCGATCGAGGAAGTACGGCGACCACAGATGCGGAATCGTATGGATCGGCGCACGCGTGAGCGTGCGCAAGAGCGGCACGTCGATCTTCCGCGACTTCTCGAGCACCCACACTTCGTCGAACTGCGCGCCGTTGAAGATGTGTCCCGACGGCTTGTCGAAGATCGGGGTTTCGGCGAGACCGCTGTAGGTATGGCCGACATAGCAGGCGACGAGCTTCGTGCCGAGCGCCTTCACGTGCCGCAGCCACTCGAGCGGCAACTGCGCGCCCATCTCGATCACGACGTCGAGTTCGTGCGTGACGTCGGCGGGTTTCACGAGCGGGATGTCGAGGCCGTCGAGTTCGAGGCCGCTCGGCAACGCGTTCGCGTCGCCGCCGTTCAGGAAATAGACGGGGCCGACGCGGTCGGAGCGCTTGAGCATCATCGCGAGGAACGCGATGTTCTGGTGAATGCCGTTTTCCCAGATCGCCTGGCCGTCCCGCGCAAACAGCGAGATGCCGACGGCCGGCCGTTGCTTGCGGGTGCCGCCCGAGGCGGCTTGATTGATGTCCGTCACCGGTTGTTTTCCTCTGCGGCGTCGTGCGTCCGGCCGTGGCCGCGAAACGGCGCGCCGTGGATTGTCGTGGTTGCGTTCGCGCCGGCGCGCGCTGGAATACGAGTCGAGCGGCAGCGATCGCGAGGCGGCCGCCGGATTCCGGTGTGTCGTCGGGCGGGGCTGGCACGGCGCGCGACGCGGGCGGAACGCCCCGGCAACTGTCTGCGGCGATTGTGGCACGGAAGGCGCCGTTTTGTGGAGGGGCCTGACGAACTTTGACATAGCCGCCGGCGCGGGGGCCGGTGCTCCGGCGAAGCGGTGCCGGAGCGGTCGGGCGGGGTGTCGGCGGGACGGCTGCGCCCTGTCGGTCAGGGCCGTCGCGTGCCGGCGCGGGGTGCGCCGGGGCCGCGACGGCCGGCTGCTCAGCGCTGCAGCGAGATGTCGACGCGGCGGTTGCCGGCGCGGCCTTCGGCCGTCGCGTTGGACGCGACCGGATCGGCGCTGCCGCGGCCCGTGACCGACACGGCTTGCGCTTTCAGCCCGTGCGCCTTCAGGTAGCTTGCGACGGTTTCCGCGCGGCGTTTCGACAGCGCGAGATTGGCGGCGTCGTTGCCGACCGAATCCGTATAGCCGGTGACCGTCACCTGCGTGTACGTGCGGTCTTCGCGTTCGCTCAGCAGCTTGTCGAGCGATGTGCGCGCGGCCGGCGTGAGCGTGGCCAGGCCCGTCGCGAACAGCGCGTCGCCCGCGAGGTTCACGTGTTCGACCGCGGCGGGCGCGGGAGCCGGCGCGGCCGCCGACGCCGCTTCGGCCGGCGCGGCGCCGCACTGGAACACCAGCGTCGCGGGATCCGAGCCGTCGCGCAGCGCGCGGGCCGAATCGACGGCGCGCACGGGTTGATCGCCGCAGATCTTGCGGGCGGCCTTCATGCAGGTCTGCGGGCCCGACAGCAGGCCATGGCAGTCCACCTGGAAGGTGCGCACGCCGTCGCGCGGCTGCAGTTCGGATGCGCTGTAGGTCGGGCCGGATGCGGTCGAGCACGCGGCGAGGGCCATCGCGGAAAGCGCGAGCGCAAGAGCGAGTTTGTTCACGGTTACGTCCTCAATGCTTGGGTTGACTGAAGCCCGCCGCGGGGGCGCGACGGGCTCGTCCTGCCGTCGGGGCCGCACTGAGCCGCCCGGCTCGTGAGCCGGGCGGCGTGGCGGCGTGACGGGTTACTTCCACTGGTACAGCATGCCGGCGCCGATCACCTTCTGACCGCCGCTGAAGCCGCCGTTGATCGACGCCTTCAGGTTCTCCGTGATGCGGGCCTGCATGTTGACCGCCATCGCCTTCTGACCCAGGAACGACGCGGTGCCGACACCCATCCCGAAGTTGGCGTCGCGATCGAGCTGCGGGATCGACGCCATCGCGCCGACGGCCGCGATACCCTGCTTCGCCATCTGGTCGGTCTGCTGCAGTTGCGAACCCAGCGAGTTGATCTGCGCCTGCTGGCCCGACAGTGCCGTCGACAGCGTCGTCTGCACCTGCGTCAGCTGGTTCACGTTCACCGCGTCGGTGCCTTGCGTACCCGGCGCGACGTTCGTGATCTGGCGCTGCTGCGTGTCGCTGCCGACCGACACCACGTTCGAACGGCCGCCGTCGGTCGAATTCGCGCCGATCGCCACCGAGTTCGAGCCGGCGGTGACGGTCGGCTTGTCGTTGCCGGTGCCGTTCATGTCGGCCGCGATGGCGGTGTTGTTCGCCGTGCGCGTCGTGTTGTTGTTGATCGTGGTCGACAGCTGGCTCACCTGATCGCCGAGGTTCGTCACGCCGGTCGACAGCGAGGCCACCGTGCTGTTGGTCGAGCTCAGGCCCGTGGACAGCGAGCCGATGCCGGTCGAGGTCGACGTGGACAGCGACGTGAGGTTGCTGTTGGTCGAGCTGAGGCCCGTCGACAGCGAGTTGATCGCCGTCGAGGTCGACGTGGACAGCGACGTCAGGTTGCTGTTCGTCGAGCTCAGGCTGGTCGACAGCGAGCCGATGCCGGTCGACAGCGACGAGATGTTCGACGCGGTCGACGTCGACAGGCTGTTGACCGCCTGATTCGTCGCGTTGAGCTGGCTGCCGTTGATCGCATCCGTGCTGGTGGCGTTGACCTGGCCTGCCGCGACGTTCGTGATCTGGCGTTCCGCGCCCGGTGCGCCGACGCTGAAGACGCCGACCGGATTGGTGCCGTAGACCGGGTACGTGACGCCGCCGACCGTGACGCTCGACACCCCGACCGCGGCGCTCGTGGTCGAGTTCGCGCCCATTGCGATCGAGTTGGCGACGTTGGCCTGTGCATTCGTGCCGAACGCGAGAGCGTCGGCGGCCGTGGCCTTGGCGCCCGAGCCGTAGGCCTGTGCGCCGGTGGCGCTGGCCGTCGACTGGTTGCCCAGCGCGATCGTGTTGTCCGCGGTGGCCTGGTTCGAGCTGCCGAGGGCGAGCGCGCTGTTGCCGGTGGCCGTGTTCGCGTTGCCGAGCGCCACTGCGCCGGTGCCGGTCGCCGTGTCGTTCGCACCCATCGCCACTGCGCCGGTGCCCGTTGCGACGCTCGGGTCGCCGATCGCGACCGCGCCGTCGCCGCTCGCCGTGTTGCCGGAGCCGATCGACACCGCCTTGCCGCCCGTTGCCGACGCGTTCTGGCCGATCGCGACTGCACCGTCCGTCTGGGCGTTCGAACCGTCGCCGACCGCGACGCTGCTCGCGCCTGCCGCGCTGGCGTTCACGCCGGCCGCGAGCGAGTTGACGCCCGTCGCGCCGTTGTTGGCGTAGTTGCCTTGCTGCGTGCCGTTGTCGTTGACGCTGAAGTAGTGCGTCTTCGCGGCTTCGATCGCGGTCGAGGTCGAGGTTGACAGCGACGTGATCGAGCTGGTGGCCGAGCTGAGGCCGGTCGACGTCGAGGTCGACAGCGACATCACCGTGCTGTCGGTCGAGCTCAGGCCGGTGGACAGCGAGCTGATGCCCGTCGAGGTCGACGTGGACAGCGATGTGACCGTGCTGTTCGTCGAGCTCAGGCCGGTGGACAGCGAGCTGATACCCGTCGAGGTCGAGGTGGACAGCGACGTGATCGTGCTGTTCGTCGAGCTCAGGCCGGTGGACAGCGAGCTGATGCCGGTCGAGGTCGACGTGGACAGCGACGTGATCGTGCTGTTCGTCGAGCTCAGGCCGGTGGACAGCGAGTTGATGCCGGTCGAGGTCGAGGTGGACAGCGAACTGATCGAGCTGGTTGCCGAGGACAGACCGGTCGACGTGGAGGTCGAGAGCGAAGCGACCGAGCTATCGGTGGAGCTGAGGCCCGTCGACAACGAGTTGATACCCGTCGAGGTCGAGGTGGACAGGGAGCTGATCGAGCTGGTTGCCGAGGACAGGCCCGTCGACGTGGAAGTCGAGAGC
>NZ_QTPO01000038.1 GCF_003853645.1 Burkholderia sp. Bp9143
CGGCTACGCCGCCTCCGACTCCTCACCACCGGCCAAAACAAACGTCAACGACCGGCCAACATAATTGTCGCCCCCCAGCCATGCTCTCGCTGAGAAAATCGAGAAAGGCCTCGGTCTCGCTGTCGAGCCACTGCAGATCCTCGATGATCAGCTCAATTGGCTCGTCCTGGCTCACACGCACGAGCAGCCGCCTGATCGCCTCGAAAGTGCGCAGCCGGCGGATCTGGGGATCCATCTGGGCCAGCGCCGCAGCCGGTTCCTCCCCCCCTAGAAGATAGAAAAGATAGGGCAGGCAGTCTTCCAGAGCACGGTCGAGCGTCAACACCTTGCCAGTCACTTTCTCGCGCCGACGGCGCTCGTCGTCCTGGGGATCGATCTGGCAGTAGCTTTTCAGCATTTCAATAAGCGGCAGATACGGATAGGCCTTGGCATGCGAAACCGAGACCGTCTCCAGCACCAGACAATTCTGCGGTGCCCGCAGTTTGAATTCATGAAACAGCCGGGATTTTCCGACCCCGGGCTCGCCGACCACGCCGACGATTGTCCCGTGTCCGGCCATGGCCTGCGAGAGCGCGTGCTGCAGGTGGCTGAGCTCCGCGCTGCGGCCCACGAAGCGGGCCAGTCCGCGGCTGGCCGAAACCTGCAGACGGGTGCGCAATGGGCCGAGACCGAGCACCTCGAAGACCGCCAGAGGCTCCGGCAGCCCCTTGACCGGCGTCGCGCCGAGAGCCTTGAACGAGAAATAACCCTGCGTCAGTTTGTGCGTGTATTCGCTCGCGACGATGGAGCCGGGCAACGCAACGCCTTCCATACGCGAGGCGATGTGGATCGTGTGCCCGACCGGGTCGTAGTCAGTGTGCAGGTCGTCGGTGCGGATCGCACGAACTACCACTTCGCCGGAGTTGATTCCGACGCGAATCTGCAATGCAATCCCCTGTGCCAAACGCACACGGTCGGCGTAGCTGCGCACCTCGTCCTGCATGCGCAGTGCCGCATAGAGGGCGCGTTGCGGATGGTCTTCATGGGCGATGGGTGCGCCGAACAGCGCCAGGATGCCATCGCCCATCGACTTGGCCACATAGCCTTCGTAGTGATGCACGGCCTCCATCATCAGGGCCAGCACGGGCTCGATCAGGGCGTGTGCGTCTTCAGGATCTAGGTCGTGAATCAGCGCGGTGGAACTAACCAAGTCCGCGAACAGCGCCGAGATCGTCTTGCGCTCACCGGCCAACGCCCCTCGCGCTTGCATCGCAGCCTGTTCCGCTCGAATCCGTGCGGCCAGGTAGGGCGGTGTGTATTCGACCGGTGACCTGGGGGCAGGTTTGGTGCCGATGGGAGCGTCCACGGGCGGTCGCGTCAACGGAGCCCCGCACTCGCTGCAAAACTTGGCAGTCGCGCTCATTTCGTGCCCGCAAGCCGGACAGGCACGCATCTGGCTTGCTCCACATTCCTCACAGAATTTGGCGCCTGTCGGATTCTCGAATCCGCAACTTCCGCAACGCATACAATTGGCCCCAAATCTCAGGGCTCTTCGCGGTAGATTATTTTAATCCTATCAGTTCGCCTCGCGCTGGCCGGATTTGCCCAACAACGCCGCCTATTTGTTCGAATATATCATAGTGTTTTACAACCAAGGTCGCCGTCACTTGTCGCTCGACTTTGTTTCTTCGAAGCGAGTCCTTCGGAACTGATTCAAAGCTCAGCAGACCAAGGAAGCGGCTGCATAACTCGGGACCGTTAGAAGACAAAATACCAGGGAAGCCTCACTGCTTCGCAAGGAGCGCATCGGATTTCATCTCCCTTCGAGTGCCGATCGAGGGGAAAAAAGTGCGACACCCTTACGAATGCCGCACGAATACGCGCTCTCGCAGCACGTGGAAAGCGTGGTGAATCTGTCCTCGAACCATCCAGCTTAGAACAAGTGCTGAATGCCCACATACACGCCAGACTGGCTATGACCCGGCAGCGGGTTGTCGTTCGTCGGCCCGCCCGGGCCGGCAGCATTCGCTTCTAGACCAAAGTTCGCGGTCTTGCTGTTTCGGACAGTCGCGACCTGGAAGTCGAGCAGCGTGCTCTTCGACAAGTTGTACGTACCGCCGACCGTGTAAATCGTCGCATTGCCGCCGCCGTTACTTGCGTTCACATGATAAACGGCGCCGGTCAGTGCCGCCGCCGGAGTGGCTTGCCACGTGACGCCGCCCCAGACCTGCTGAGCGGAGGTCGTTGGCGAGCCGTTCGCCGGCGAACCGTTCGCGTGCACGGCTTCATAAGCGGCTGTCACCTTGAACTGACCGAGGAACACGTTAACGCCCGCGAAGTAATCGCGCGAGAAATTGTACGCGTCGTCGAACCGGCCGTTGGCCGGATCGCGAATTTCGTCGTAGATCCCGCGGGCCTGGAACAGCTGATTCGTGTAGGTGATCTGCAAGCCAGCCTGGCGGCCCTGGCCGGCCGGATTGTAGTTCCAGTGCGTGCCGTTCGACAGCGAGTACTGGCCGTAGACGTCGAACCCATAGAACTTCGGCGACTGATACGAAATGGCGTTACTGGTTACCGGCCAGTTACGGCCGCGCAGTAGCGATGCCGCAGACCAGCTCGTATAGCCGAACGGATCGAAGTCCCAAATTCCAGTGTTGGTGATGTAAAGCTGCTGACCGAGCTTCAGTGTGCCGAGCCGATCATTTGCGAGGCCGACAGTAGCGCCGCGATTGAAGATCTGGTTCGCACCGCCAGTCATGGTTCCATTCATTGTGTTGAGGCCGCCCTCGAGGTGAAATACGGCCTTGTTGCCACCGCCGAGGTCTTCGACGCCGTTCATTCCCCAGAGGCTCGTGCCCCAATCACCGCTTTCCGCACGCCAGCGGCTCGTCGAGCCGCCGTTCGCGTTAACGAGTCCGCTCATGTATTCGATGCCGGCGTCGATTCGGCCATACAGCGTAACACTGCTTTGGGCATGAGCAGTGGCGCCAATCGCCAGCAGCGATGCAATCATCAAGGGCTTCTTCATATCTTCCTCCAAACCTATGGGCGTAATTTAGACAAATTTAAATTGAATTACCGTATTCAGCCCTCTGGATCAGAACTCTCAAGTATCACAAACCTACGAGGATCCGATGTTTTTATTTCGCACTACTAATACATAACTAAATTTTTACACCGACATTATGATTTAATGGCTACTTACCTCGGTTGTTTCGCTCTATTTTCATGCTTTATTCGAAGCCCGCGTGTGCCTCGCACGCTTGTATCATTAATTCGATACATTTGCGGTTGATCCCTCGTCGCTCGCCCTCAAGCGTCGTGTATAACGCATACGTACGAGCTGTTCTGACGCTTGCTCCAACAGCGTAGGTGCGCATTCGATCGCGCGTTGCAGTGTCATGGGCCCACAAATGGGCGAAAAGCACCCAGAAAAATGCTCATTCAATGCCGGCAATGATTCGGGATCGAGTGAGCCGGAAAGCAACGTCGCAGGCACATTCGCCGCGCCTGCGATACCGCAACACACGAACGGAGTCTTCCCACCCAACGTTTGTCGATCCGAACGGCCCTCCCCTGTTATCAACCAATCGGCATCTTCGAGCGCGGCTTCCAACGCGATTTCGCGCGCCACGATTTCCGCGCCCGATTCGAGGCGGCCACCGATCATCAACAATGCGAACCCAAGCCCGCCTGCTGCACCGGCGCCCGGCTCGTTTCGGCGCGAACAGCCAAGGCCAGCCTCCACGAGATCGGCAAAACGGGTAAGCGTGAAATCGTGGGCCGCAATTCGGTCGGCTGCCACGCCCTTTTGCTGTCCGAACACCGCCGTCGCACCACGCTCACCGGTCAGTGGATTGTCCACGTCGGACATCCCGACGATCGTTGCATCACGAAGCCGTTCGTCGAGCCCGGAAAATTCCGCGCGCTCGATTCGTGACAACTGGCTCAGCGTAGGCTCGAGCACAGTGCCGGCCGAATCGAATAACCGCATTCCCAACGCCGCCAGCATGCCTGCGCCGCCATCATTTGTACTCGTGCCGCCCAATGCGACGCAGATTCGACGAATGCCGAGATCGAGGCATGCATGAATGGCTTCACCCACACCGTATGTACTGCGCTCTTCGACAGTCGCCGACATCCCGACCGGGTCTGTGATCCCCACAATGCCCGCGGTTTCGACAATTGCGACACCGCTCGGCGTAATACCGATATCAGCCGTTTTATCTCGCCTACCGGCACCGCGCACAATTAAGTGCTTCCTTGTTCCGCTACAGCTCAACATCGCGTCCAGCGTGCCTTCTCCGCCGTCTGCCATCGGGCAGATTCGAACAACGGCGTTCGGCAGCGCACGATGAACGCCACGCGCCATCGCCTCTGCGACCGCTTTCGCATCAAGCGATCCTTTGAACGAATCCGGCGCAATGACGATGATCGGGCCTTGCGTGATTTCCGGCATGCGGGCTGCTCCTTTGTAGTCAGATGTTCGAGTCGCAACAAAAACCGTTTGCCGCTCAGGGACGCAGGCTGATCCCGCGCGTCTCCGGCGAGAAGAATGTCGCGACGAAGCTGATGCCGGCCAGCGCCGCAATATACGTCGCGATCGGCCAATACGCGCCCTGCGCCCATGCGAGCAGCGCGGCGGCAATGAACGGCGCGATACCGCCTGACGCGACCGCCGCGAACTCTTTGCTGACCGCGATGCCGGTGTAGCGGTAGCGGGCATTGAACAGTTCGGGGAAATACGCGCCCTGGATGCCGTACATTCCGAACACGCCGATGCCGATCGCGACCGACATGCTGACCACGATCAGCACAGGATCCCTCGTCGTGAACAGCCAGAACGCGGGAAATGCCCACAGGCATGTGAACAGCGCGACGACGCGATACATCAGACGCCGGCCGATCCGATCCGACAACCACCCCATCAGCGGAATCGTGAACACCGCGAGCGCAGCGGCGACGGTCAGGCCGATCGTGCCGACCGACTTGTCGACGAGCATCACCTTGGTCAGATAACTCAGCGCGAACACCTGATACAGATACGACGAGCCGTTCTCGCCGACGCGCAGGCAAAACGCGACCGCCAGCGTGCCACGCGCTTCCGTCATCAGATCTCTCACCGGACGCTTGCTCGCGTGCCCGGACTTCGCGATCTCCTCGAACACCGGGCTCTCCTTCACGCGCATCCGGATCACGATCCCAGCCACGATCACCGCCGCACTGAACAGGAACGGAATACGCCATCCGTACGCAAGAAACTCGTCTTTCGGCAAGCACTGGACCCATGTGAAAATTCCGTTTGCGAGCAGGATGCCGATAATGCAGCCGGCGAACGGCAGCGCCGCATAAAAGCCGCGGCGCTCCGGCGGTGCAAATTCCGAAACGATCAACGACGCGCCCGCCTGCTCCGCGCCGGCGCCAAAGCCCTGCAGCAAACGCAGCACAACAAGCAGCACGGCAGCCCATACGCCGACGTGTTCATAGGTCGGCAGCAGCCCAATGCAGAAAGTCGAGCCGCCCATCAGCAGTACCGTCGCGACAAGCACGCTCTTGCGGCCGTACTTGTCGCCGAGCCAGCCAAAGAACAAGCCACCAAACGGGCGTGCGAAGAAGCCTGCCGCATACGCGCCGAAAATCGCGAGCAGCCCGGCGGCCTTGTCCAGCCCCGGGAAGAACAGATCGGAAAAGATCAGCGCGGACGCGGTACCGTAAATGCTGAAGTCGTACCATTCCATCGCACTGCCCGCGACACTCGCCGCGATCACCCTGCGAAGATCCTGCGCCGTCACGCCCGCGGCGATGCCACGAGTCGATGCTATACCGTGTACTGCCTGCGTCGACATGTCTGCCTCCTTGTCCTTCAAACTTCCAAAACGTCCAAAAACTGGTCGCATCCCGTGGCCAAGCCGCGCCGCCCGGGCATCCCGGCGGCTCGCGTCGGCACCTCCACGCTCAGTCACCGATACCAGCGGTCACGCTCAAGAACGCACGCATCCGTGCCAACGCGAGCTTCGGTCGAATCAGCACCCCGGCCGCATCGGCCTTGCGAAACACGTCCGCGTAGTGCATGACGGAGCGTGCCGACTGCATGCCGCCCGCCATCGAGAAGTGCTGCTGATGGCCGTTCAGCCAGGCCAGAAACACGACGCCCGCCTTGTAGTACTGCGTCGGTACCGCGAATAGCTGGCGCGACAGGTCGACGGTTGGATCGATCAGGGCGCGGTAGCGATCGACCTGCCCGTCGGCCAGCGCTGCGAGCGCCTGCGATGCGACAGGAGCAATCGGGTCGAAGATGCCGAGCAGCGCGTGCGAAAAGCCGCTGTCGTCGCCGACGATCAGCTCGCCGTAGTTGTAGTCGTCGCCGGTGAACATCGCAACGCCTTGCGGAAGCCGCGACCGAAGCTCGCGCTCGTAGCCCGCATTGAGCAGCGACATCTTGATCCCCTCGATCTTGCCCTGATGCGCGCGAATGATATCGAGCACGGTATTCATCGCTGTCGGGATGTCGCGGCTACCCCAGTAGCCGGTGAGCGACGCGTCGAATGCATCGCCTAGCCAGTGCAGCAACACCTTGCCGCGTGCGCCGGAGATCACTGAGTCGTACACGCGCTTGTAGTCGTCCTCGGATCGCGCAGCCGCGCACAGCGCGCTGCTCGCCATCATCACCGGGCGGCCACCCGCCGCTTCGATCACTTCGAATTGCTGCTGATATGCGTGCACGATGTCGTCGAGCGAATGCACGCGTGACGAGTCGAGCTGGTCCGTGCCCGCGCCACACGCGAGGTCGGCGCCCGGGATGCTCCGCGCATGTGCGACGCTACGGCGGATCAACTCAGCTGCGGTCGGCCAGCCGATGCCCATCCCACGCTGCGCGGTGTCCATCGCCTCCGCGATCTTGAAGCCTAGGCTGTACAAATACGTGCGGTATGCGAGCGTCGCGTCCCAGTCGATTGCGGGCGCCGAACCGCGCGGCTCGTACGCGGCTGTCGGGTCGACGACGACATGCGCGGCGGCATACGCAATGCGGTTGAATTCAGGCGCGGCAACGGGTACGGGTGCATCGTCGCACCGCCGCATCGCGTATTCGCGGATCGAACTGTCGAGATCGGGCAGATTGATCTTCATGAAAGCCTCTCAATGTCTGGACTTGATGATCATGTCGGCCGCCTTCTCCGCGACCATGATCGTTGGCGCATTCGTATTGCAGGACGGGACAAACGGCATCACCGAAGCGTCAACGACGCGCAGCCCGTCGAGGCCTATCACACGCAGGTCCGGCGTCACGACGCTGTCGGGATCGTCGGCGCGCCCCATTCGGCACGTGCCGACCGGATGGTGATCCGTCTTCGCATTCGCACATGCGTACTCGAACAGTTCCTGATCGGTGTTCGCGCGCGGCCCCGGAAGCACCTCGCTCTGCACGTAGCGCCTCATCGCGGGCGCGCGCATGATGTCCCGCGCGAGCCGTAATCCCTTGATCGCCATCTCGCGATCGTGCGGATCGGACCAGTAGTTCGGGTCCAGCAGCGGCGCCGCCGCCGGATCTGCGCTCGAGAGCCGCACGGTGCCGCGCGAGCGTGGCCGCAGATACGCGGTATTGAGCGTCACGCCCGCGTTATTCAGCTTCGCCATGCCGGCCTCGATGCCGGAGCCGAGCCCGAGGTGGAACTGGATATCCGGCGAGCGATCGCGCGTGACCTGATCCGCATACCAGAACCCGCCAGTCTCGAACAGGCTCGACGCGACCGGTCCTTTCTTCAGCAGCAGGTACTGGAGCCCAGCCCATGCCGCGTGATGCGGCTTGTTGTACTTGTCGTACGTGTGATCGCCGGTGCATTCGGCGATCACGAACAGATCCAGGTGATCCTGCAGGTTTTCGCCGACGCCCTTCAGATCGTGGATAACATCGACCCCGACGGAGGCCAGATGTGCAGCCGGACCGATGCCCGATTGCTGCAGCAGTTTCGGCGAGCCAATCGCACCGGACGACACGATCACGTCGCGCACCGCACGCACGGTCTGCACGTTGCGGCTATTGCCGGTGACGTATTCGACGCCGACCGCCCGCGTGCCCTCGACGAGCACGCGCAGCGTCCGCGTCTGCGTCCAGACGGTCAGGTTCGGCCGGCCGAGCACCGGCTTCAGGAAGCCGGTCGCAGTGGAACTTCGGCGTGCGTCGAGCTGCGTGAGCTGGTAATAGCCGAGCCCTTCCTGGCACGCACCGTTGAAGTCCGGATTGAACGGGATACCAAGCTCCTGTCCGGCCTGAAAAAACGCCTCGCAAATCGGCAGTGGGCTGATCGGATTCGATACACCGAGCGGCCCGCCGTACGCGTGATATTCGTTCACGAAGCGCTGGTTATTTTCCGACTTCCTGAAGTACGGCAACACGTCTTGGTACGACCAGCCCGTAGCGCCGGCCTTCCGTTCCCAGTCGTCGTAGTCGGCTGGCACGCCGCGGGTATAGAGCTGCGCGTTGATCGACGAACCGCCGCCGATCACCTTCGCCTGCGTGAAGCGCAGCACCCGGTCGTTCAGATGCTTTTGCGGCGTCGTGTACCAGCCCCACGAGCCGATGCCCTTCGTCATCTTCGCGAAGCCGGCCGGCATCGCGAAGAACGGGTGACGATCGGAGCCGCCCGCCTCGAGCAACAACACGCTGACAGAGGGATCGGCGCTCAGGCGATTCGCGAGCACGCAGCCTGCCGAGCCGCCGCCGACGATCACGTAATCGTAACTTTCGGATTTCACGACGATCACCTTCAGAATGCAGATATCGAAAGGCCGCCGTCCACGTGCAGCACGCTGCCTGTCGCGAACTGAAGGCCACCTGCGGCGAGCTGGCCGACCGCTCGCGCGATATCGTCTGCTTCGCCCCAGCGCTTCATTGGAACGAGTCCTTCTTCAAAGCGCGCTTCGTATTTCGCGGCGACGCCGGCCGTCATCGGCGTGCGGATGATGCCCGGGCGCACCTCGAATACCGGAATGCCAGCCTCGGCAAGCCGCAACGCAAAGAGACTCGTCATCATCGGCAACGCCGATTTCGACAGGCAGTACTCCGCGCGCTCGGGCGACGCCATCGTCGCCGACACTGACGACACAGTGACGATCGCTCGGGGCTGTTTCGCCGACACGTCGAGCATGTGCCGCGCCACCTCCTGCGTCAGAAAGAACGTGCCGCGCAAATTGATGTCGAGCACCGAATCGAACCCCTCCGGCGTGACGTCCAGCAAGTCGCCGCGCGCCGGCGAGCCAATGCCCGCGTTGTTCACGAGACAATGAAGCGCACCGCACCAGTCAGTGACCGTCCGCAGGGTCGCGGCATGCGATGCCACGTCCTGGAGATCCGAGCGCACGAACAGCGCGCGCGCACCCTGTTTTTCGACTTCGCTCACCGTGACGCGCGTCTCGTCGTCGACGACGACGTCTGTGAACGCGACGTCGAATCCGAGCCGCGCGAGTTCGACCGAAATGGCCCGCCCGATGCCTCTGCGTCCGCCGGTCACCAGTGCCGCGCGGCGCGCGATCGTCCGATCAACCATGTCCGCCTCCTTCCAACCCCTGATCGATAGGCGATCCCGTCTTGCCGACGAGATGCGCGCGAATGTGCTCGCCAACGCGCAGCGCCTGCGCGGCGACCGTCAGCGCCGGATTCACCGCGGCGGACGAGGGAAAGAAACTCGCATCCACGACATAGAGGTTTTCGTGGTCGTATGTCTTGCACAGTGGATCGAGCGGAGCGGCGCCTGGATCGTCACCAAAGCGAACCGTGCCGCACTGATGCGACGGCGTGTCGTCACCAAAGCGACGGCTCACGACGATGGGATAACCAGCTCGCTTCAGAATGCGCTTCGTCAATTGCACGAATCGCTCATGCGGCTTCAGGTTCGTGCGATGCCAGGTCAGTTTGATCTCGCCGGAAGGCATCACCTCGACCCGACTGTCCGGGCTCGGCAGGTCTTCGGACATCGTATAGAGATCGACGCTATGTCGGCTGACGTACTCGAGCACACGCCGCGGCACATGGGGAAGCACGCCCCGAAGCATCGGCTCGCGGATCTTTCCGAGCATCTGCAGATTCCCGAGCGGCCAGCGGTCGTCGGCTCCGCCGAAGTAGAAGTCGTTGACCGAAAGCGTCTTCGGAAAACGCGTATCGTTCACGCGCCACGGATCGATCGCGAGCACCGCCGTGCAGTTGTGGTTCATGAAGTACCGGCCGACAGCCCCCGACGAGTTCGCCAAACCTCGCGGAAACTTGTCGTTCGCGGAGGCCAGCAACAGTGCCGCGCTGTTGATCGCGCCGGCAGACAGCACAAACGTGCCGCCCGTCACGGTGACGGACCCATCTTTTGTCCGCACTTCAGCTGCGTAGATCCGGCGCCCCGTTTCGTCCGTCAGCAGCCGCGTCACGCGAGCGCCCGTCATCAGGGTCACGCCGCCCTTCTGTATAGCCGGACGCAGCAGACACATTTCCGCATCGCCCTTCGCATCGATCCGGCAAGGAAACGCATCGCACGTTCCGCAGCGCACGCATTTTCCGCCGTCGCCATAATCAACCGATGCCGGCATCGGAAACGGATGAAGCCCCTGCGCCTTCAGCTTGTCGCGCAAACGCGCGATCACCGGCTCGTCCGGAATCGGTGCATGCTGGTACGGGCGCGATCTTGCGGGATCGGTCGGATCCTGGCCGGCCGCGCCGCGCACGCCAAACAGCACTTCAGCCATGTCGTAGTACGGTTCGAGATCGCGGTACGAGATCGGCCACGCAGGCGAAATCCCCTCCTCGTGCTCGAGTGCCCCAAAGTCCGCTTCCCGCAGCCGGAACATCGCGGTACCGAAGAACTTCGTGTGCCCGCCGACGAAGTAATACTGTCCGGGCCGGAAGCGCTCACCTCGCCCGTTCAGCCAGGTGTCGCGCGTGCGATAGCGCAGTTCTCCGAAAACCGCCTCGGCATCCCAGTTCTGCATTTCACGAGGCAGGTTCTCGCCCCGCTCGATCACCAGAACCTTGGCTCCCGTGCCCGCGAGCTGGTAAGCAACCGCGCCGCCGCCGACACCGGAGCCGATCACGACCACGTCCGCATGCATCACGCGATCCTCTCTTCCGTTTGCGCGTCGAACAGCACGAGCTTCGACAGATCGACGCGCAGCGTGCAGATTTCGCCCGGCATATGCGGCACGTCGGCAGCGAGGCGTGCATCGACTTCGACGCCGCCCATCTCGACCACCGCGTACACGTCCGGGCCGGTGGGCTCCATCACGAGCACCTTCACACTGACGTCCCGCAATGCGTCAGCGGCCCGCGAACCCTCCACGCCGATCGCTTCCGGACGCAGCCCCGCGATCACATCCTTGCCGACATACCGTTCTACCGCAGCCGACTGTTTCGGCAACTCCAGCCGCGCCGCCGCGTTGCCCTTGCCGATCGCGAGCACCAGCTTGCCGTCGCTGCCCGTCAGCTTCGCCGGGATAAGGTTCATCGACGGCGAACCCATGAAGGTCGCGACAAATGTGTTTGCCGGCGTGCCATAAATTTCCGCCGGCGTGCCGAACTGCTGGATGATGCCCCCCTTCATCACAGCGATGCGCGTCGCGAGCGTCATCGCCTCAATCTGATCGTGCGTCACGTAGACGATCGTCGCACCGAGGCGCTGATGCAGCTTCTTGATCTCGGTTCGCATGTCGACGCGCAGCTTCGCATCGAGATTGGACAGCGGCTCGTCGAACAGAAAAATCTTCGGATCGCGAACAAGCGCCCGCCCCATCGCGACGCGCTGACGCTGTCCACCCGAAAGCTGCGCCGGGCGACGATCGAGCAGATGCTCGATCTGCAGCAGGCGCGCGGCGCCGGTCACGGCCTTCTCACGATCGGCCTTCGGAACCTTTCTGATCTCGAGCCCGAAGCTGATGTTCTGGCCGACCGTCATGTTCGGATACAGCGCATAGCTTTGGAACACCATTGCGATGTCGCGCTCGCTCGGATGCCGGTCGTTGACCCGATCGTCGTCGATGCGGATTTCTCCATCGGTGATCGTGTCGAGGCCGGCGATCAGAGACAGCAGCGTCGACTTCCCACACCCGGACGGGCCGACCAGCACGAGAAAATCGCCGTCCGACACGTCGATGTTGATGTTCTTCAGAATTTCCGTCGGGCCGTACGCCTTGCGTACGTTCGAAATATGCAGAGAAGCCATTTGATCACCCCTTCACAGAACCGGCCATCATGCCGCGCACGAAGTAGCGGCCACCCACGACATACACGAGCAATGTCGGCAATGCGGTAATCACCGCGGCGGCCATTTGGACGTTGTACTCACGCACACCCGTCGACGTATTCACGATGTTGTTCAGCGCGACCGTGATCGGCGCGCTGCCGCCGGTCGTGAACGAAGCCCCGAACAGAAAGTCGTTCCAGATATTCGTGAACTGCCAGATCACGGTCACGGTGACGATCGCGCCCGAGCACGGCAGCAGCACGCGCAGGAAGATCCGGAAGAACCGCGCGCCGTCGACCATCGCGGCCTTGATCAGTTCGTCCGGGAAGACCATGTAGAAATTGCGGAAATAGAGCGTCGTGAAGCACAGGCCATAGACGACGTGAACGAAGATGAGCCCGGGAATCGACTGTGCGAGACCGACCTTGCCGAGAAACGTTGCCATCGGGATCAGTACGATCTGAAACGGAATGAAACATCCGAACAGAACCAGACCGAACAGAACGTTGTCGCCCTTGAAGCGCCATTTCGTCAGCACGTAGCCGTTCAGCGCGCCGATGAACGTCGAGATCGACACGGCCGACACGACCAGCACTGTCGAATTCCAGAAGAAGCCCTTCACGCCCGAACAGTCGAGACCGACGCACGCGCCGCCCCACGCCTTCAGCCACGGCTGGATCGTCCAGTCGTGCGGCAGCGCGAGAATGTTTCCGCTGTACACCTCGGTCAGCGGCTTGAACGACGTCAGCATCATGACCAGCAGCGGCACCAGATAAACGAATGCGCAGACGATCAGAATCGTGTAGATCGCGATTCGCGATACGTAGTTGTGCTTCCCCATCACCATTTGCGGGGAATCCCATCCTTTGAGCGCCATGATTGCCTCCTCGCGTCAATGGCTCTTGCCGCCGCACCGGGGGCGCAGTTCGGAATACAAATACGGGACCATGATCGCCGCGACGGTGCAGAGCATCATCACCGCGCTCGCGGCGCCCATGCCGAGCTCGTTTCGTGTAAATGTGAACGCGTACATGAATGTCGACGGCAGCTCCGTCGAATAGCCGGGGCCGGCACCCGTCAGCGCGACCACGAGCTCATAGCTCTTGACGGCGAGGTGAACGAGGATCACGAATGCGGAAATGAACGCGGGCTGCAGTTGCGGGATGATGATGCGGCGGTAGATGGCCGGCATCCGCGCGCCGTCGATCGACGCGGCCTTCAGCATTTCCTGATCGATGCCGCGCAGCCCGGCGAGAAACATCGCCATCACGAAGCCCGACGCCTGCCAGACGGCGGCGATCACGACCGTATAGATCGCCATGTGGTCGTCGATGATCCAGTCGAACTGGAAGCCCGTCCAACCCCAATCGTGAAAGAGCTTCGTGAGGCCGAGCCCGGGATTCAGGATCCACTTCCACGCAGTGCCCGTCACGATGAACGAGATCGCCATCGGGTACAAAAAAATCGCGCGCAACGTGCCTTCGGTGCGAATCCGCTGGTCGAGCAGGATCGCGAGCATCAGCCCGATGGCCATGCACAGGATCACGTAGAGCGTCGCGTAGGTCGCGAGGTTCACGATCGCGACATGCCAGCGCGGATGCTCCCAGACGCGAGCGTATTGCGTGAAACCGCCCCAGTTTAGGTTAGCGAACGCGCGTGAGCGCGTGAACGAAAGAACGGTCGTCCAGCCGATGAAGCCGTAAACGAAAATCAGCGTCGTAATCAAGGTCGGGGAAAGCACCAGTTTCGGCAGTACTTTCTCGAGCCGGTTCGCCCACGCGGACGGATTCTTCGCCGCGGCCGCAGGTGGACCGATACGCGGTACACGCGCCGGAGGTGTCCGAGGTGTCGTGTTCATGGCAACGTCTTCCCTTCGAGAATGTCGGGATGTCGGCGGTGCCCACCGGGCACCGCATGAGAGTTCGATGCTTACTTCGCGCCGTTGACCGCCTGCACGAGCTGCTTGACGGCGTCGGCGGACGACTGATTCGAATTGAAGAAGTGCGTGACGACGTCATAGACAGCGTTCTTCGGACCGTCCGGCATCGCATGACCATGCGCGAAGCTGCCGACCATCGTGCCGCTCTTGAGCGCGCCCCGCAGATCCGCCATCGACTTCTTGCCGCATTCGTCGAAGCCGTCTGCAGGCACGTCGAGCCGAGCGGGAATCGATCCCTTGATCTGATTGAATTTGGCTTGGCTCGTCTTGTCCATCACACTCGACGCAAACGCGTATTCGCCCGGGAGATCCGCATCGCTCTTCTTGAACGTGCCGAACTGATCCGTGTTGAAGATGAAATCGCCCTGCGTGCCCGGATACTGGAAGCACAGGTAATCGACGTTCGCCTTCTTGCCCGCATTGACAAACTCGCCCTTCGCCCAGTCGCCCATGATCTGCATCGCTGCCTTGCCGCTGATGACCATCGATGTCGCCAGGTTCCAGTCACGCCCCGGGAAGTTCGGGTCCACCATGCCGCGCAGCGCGCGCATTTGGTCGAACGCCTTTTCCATTGTCTTCGAGCCCAGCGCCACCGGATCGAGATTCACGAGCGCCTGTGTATAGAACTTCGGGCCACCGGCGGACATCACCGCGCTGTCGAAAATCGTCGCTTCTTGCCACGGTTGGCCACCATGCGCGAGCGGGATGTAGCCCGCCTTGCGGATCGCGGCCGCGTCCGCGACCAACTGATCGAACGTCTGCGGCGGCGTCAGGTGCAACTGATCGAAGATCTTTCTGTTCGCCCAGATCCAGTTGGTGCGATGAATGTCGACCGGCACCGCGACCCAGTGGCCGCTCGCCTTCGAGAACCGCTGGATCGGAGCGGGCACGACCTTGTCCCAGCCCTCTTTCGCCGCGATCGGGTCAAGATTAGTCAGGAAATCCTGAGACGCGTAATCCTGGATCGTGAAGCCGAGCATCTGCATCGCTTCCGGCGGATTGCCCGACGCGACGCGCGCCTTCAGCACGGTTCTCGCAGCCTCGCCGCCGCCGCCCGCGATCGGCGCGTCCTTCCACGCATAGCCGCGCTGCTTCAGCGCGTCCTTCAGCACGCCGAGCGCCTTCGCTTCGCCGCCGGACGTCCACCAGTGCATCACTTCGACCGTCTTGCCGTTATCGGCCAAGGCGGCGGTGCTGCCGCCGAGCGCGATCGTCGCCGCAATCGCCAGGATGGCTTGCTTCATCATGTCTCACTCCGGGTCTTCTCAGGTTGTCCCGGCGGTGGATTCCGCCGAGTTATTCGGATTGCTATCGTGTCCGATGCACTTATTTCCTCGCCGGCAGCCATGCGCCGCGACGATCCCCGATATGCAGTTGAACGGTCTTCGTCTCCGTGTATTCCTCGACCGCTTGCTTGCCGAGTTCACGACCGACGCCGCTCGCCTTGAACCCACCGAACGGAAGTTCCGGATAGCCGTCGAGGAACGTGTTGACCCAGATCGTGCCGGCGTCCACGCCGCGTGCGACCCTCAGGCACGTATTGATATCGCGGCTCCAGACGGACGCGGAAAGCCCATAAGCCGTGTCGTTTGCAATCTCGATCGCGTGGTCGACGTCGCGGAACGTCAGCACGCTCAGCACCGGCCCGAAGATTTCCTCACGTGCGACGGTCATCTCGGGCGTGACGTCGGCCAGTACAGTCGGCTGCAGATAGAGGCCTGCGGCGCCCTCGTAGCGGCCACCGCCGATACGCACGGTCGCACCCGCCGCGACGCCATTCTCGATATGACCGAGGATGTCGTTCATCTGCTGCTCGCTGACGATCGAGCCGACCTTCACATCCGGATGCAGCGGATCGCCGACCGCGACGTCGCGCACGCGTTCGATCACAGCATCGACGAACCTTTCCGCGATCGACTCATGCACGAGCACGCGACTACCGCTGTTGCAGCATTCGCCGGCATTGAAATAGACGCCGTACACGACCGCGTCGACGGCCGCTTCCCAATCACAGTCGGGGAACACGAGCTGCGGATTCTTGCCGCCCAGCTCGAGCGAGACCTTCTTCAGCTTGCTCGATGCCACACCGGCCAGCATGGAGCCGACCTGCGTCGAGCCGGTGAACGACAGCATGTCGACCAGTGGGCTTTCCGCGAGTGGCTGTCCGACGCGCGATCCGCGGCCGGTCAAAATGTTCGCGACACCGGCCGGGACGCCAACGGCATCGAGAATTTCGCCGAGCATCACCGTCGTGCCGGACGTCAGTTCGCTCGGCTTGATCACACTCGTACAACCGGCCGCCATCGCGAACGGCAGCTTCTGACACAGAATCAGGAACGGGAAATTCCATGGCGTGATAATGCCGACGACACCGATCGGCTGGCGCAGCACGAGGCCAAGCATGTCGTCGCCGAGCGTGTTGTACGCATCGCCGCTCGTCGTGCGTGCGAGGCTCGCCGCGTAGCGCCATAGCTCGACGCTGGCGGCAATTTCACCGCGCGCCTGCGCGAGCGGCTTGCCGTTTTCCAGCGACTCGACGAGTGCGAAGCGCTCGAGTTGCTCGTTGATGCCGTCCGCGATCCCAAGCAGCATCGCGGCGCGGTCCACGCCTTTCATTTTCGGCCACGGCCCTTGGTGGAACGCATGATGCGCGGCGTCGATCGCAGCCTGAACGTCTTCAGTTGCGGCAACCGCGTACGAACTGACGAGCGTGCCGTGCGCCGGGCTCCGGCGTTCGACGCGACTACCGTCCGCCGCTTCGCGCCACTTGCCGTCGACATAGAGACGTCCGTGATACACATCGATTCGGGGTTTTTCGGTCGCCGTCAGCAACGGCGGCAAAGCGGTGTTGGTATTTGCAGTTGCCATGTCATTTCCCCTCAAATTGCGCGCTTCGCTTTTCGCGGAAGCTCAACATGCCCTCTCGAGCGTCGGAAGTAGATGCCGCCAGTGCACCGGCCATCGCCTCGAGCGTGACCGCCGAGCCTTCGCCGTTTGCGGCATTGATGAGTTGCTTGGTCAGTTGCACTGATATCGGTGCGAGGCGGGTGATCTGCTCCGCCATCTCGAGCGCGAGGTTCAGTGCTTCACCAGATGTCGCGACTTCATCGACGAGACCGAACTCGAATGCGCGTTGTGCGTCGATGCGCCGGCCGGTCAGTGCGAGCAGCTTCACGCGGCTCGCGCTGATCATCGACACCAGACGCTGCGATCCGGACCATCCGGGGCATGTCGCGATCCCGGCCTCCGGGAGCGCGAAGGTCGCAGCCTCGTCGGCGATGCGAAGATCTGCGGCAATCGCGAGCTCGAGACCGCCACCTAGCGCGTGCCCGTTGACTGCCGCAATCAGCGGCGCGCGAAGCGCGGCAAGCCGGTTGAACACCCGATGCCCTCTCGGCACCCATTGACGCCACATGTCGAGCGGTTCGAGCGCCGACCATTGGTTGATGTCGGCGCCGACGCAGAATGCCTTCGACCCGGCACCGGTCAGCACCACCGCGCGCACGTCGCTCAGCGCTTCGAGTTCGCTCGCGAGCGTTTCGAGACGCTCGAGCATCGCGGGCGTCAGTGCATTGAGCTTGTCGGGGCGTTGAAGCGTCACGACGGCGATAGCGCCGCGGCGCTCGAACTGAATTTCGGCGATATCAGCCACGGCGGGCCTCCTTGAGCAGCATTCCCATAGGGGCGTCTGTGAAGATCGCGGCGTCCATGGTCTTCAGATCGGACGCGACCCGCAGCGGGAAATCCGCCTGCTCCAGCACGTCGCGATTCAGATCGACGCCGGGCGCGATTTCGATGACTTCGAGCCCCTCGTCCGTCAGTTTCAGCACGCAGCGCTCGGTGACGTAGAGCACCTCCTGCCCGCGCTCGAACGCCATGCGCCCACTGAACGTCACGTGGTCGACATCGCCGACGAACTTGCGCGACTTACCCTCTTGCAGGATCTGCAGACGACCGTCGCCGACGTGCAGCTTCGCGCCTGCCGTGAAGAACCCTGAGAACACGATGCGCTGCGCGTGCGTCGTGATGTCGATAAAGCCACCGCATCCGGCCGTCAGGTACGGTTTGCTCAGCAACCGGGACACGTTCACGTTGCCGAAGCGATCGATCTGCAGGAACGACAGCAGCGACATGTCGAAGCCACCACCCTGGAAGTAAATGAATTGCGAAGGCGATGGCATGATTGCGTCCGCATTAGCGGAACAGCCGAACGCGAATCCGAGTAGCGGCATTCCACCGACCGCACCCTGCTCGATGACCCACGTCGTGCTGCCGTTGAGCCCTTCCTCGAGCAGAATGCGCGGGACGTTGGCGGAAATGCCGAAGCCTAGGTTCACGGCGTCGCCGTTGGCAAGCTCCATTGCCGCGCGGCGGGCAATCACCTTTTCCGCATTCCACTCCGCGACTTCAAACGCGCTTTCCGGCACGCGGATTTCGCCGCTTATCTCCGGGTCGTACTGAACCTGCGTCGTTTGCTTCTGGTCCGGATCGACGACCACGTAATCGACGAGATTGCACGGGATATGAACCCGCTGCGTACCCAGCGAACCGGCCTTCACGACGCGCTTGACCTGCGCAATCACGATGCCGCCGTTGTTGCGCACCGCGAGCGCCTGATCACGCCCACCGAGCAAAGCGCCTTCATGCTCGTAGGACAGGTTGCCTTGCTCATCCGCCGTGGTCGCACGCACGATCGCGATGCGCGGCACGATGTTCGGGAAGTACAGCCACTCCTCGCCGACAAAGTTCACCTTCTCGACGATCGGCTCGGCTTCCGACAGCGAATTCATCGCACCGCCCTGCCGGTCGGGGTCGACGAACGTGTCGAGGCCGACCTTTGTCAGCACGCCCGGACGCTTCGCAGCCGCGTCGCGGTGCATGTCGAACATCACGCCGCTCGGCAGGTTGTATGCACGAATTTGGTTGTCGACAACCATCCGCCAGATGTCCGGCATCGGTAGGCTCGACGGACCGCTCGGAAACGAGCCGGCGACGATCGCCCCGATCAGCCCGCGCTTCGCGATGTGATCGACGCCCTTGATCCCGTACATATCGCCGGCCGCAATCGGATGCAGCAGCGTCAGATTGCGCGGATGCGCTTCCGCATCGAAGCGCGCGCCGATGGCCGCGAGCATAGCGTCCGGGCAGCCGAGGCCGCTCGAAGAGCTGACCGTAACGACATCGTCATCCCTGATGAGGCTGGCCGCCGCCGCCATCGATATCACTTTGCTGGAACGCACAGTCCTTCCCCTTGCAGTATGTTTAGTCCACGAACTTGGTCGACACGGCGACCTGCTTTCCCGTCGATGCCGCCTGCTCCAGCGCAAGCGCGGTGACGAGCGAGCGATATCCGTCGATCCCGGTAGCGGCTACGTCGCCACTGCGGAGAACGGCATCGTGGAATTGCGCAACCGCGGTCGCGTAGAGATTCTTGTGGTCGATATCGATCACCTCGAGACCCTTCGCGGAGCGAAGCTGAATCTCGCCGACGGGATGCTGCGTCATGACATCGCGAGCGAAAAGCGAGCCCTCGGTACCGTGCACCTCGAGGCCGGTCGGTGCGAACGGGACCGTGAACGCGTCGTGGATCTGCGCCAGCACGCCATTGCTGAATCGGATGATTCCCATGACGCCATCGGCCAAACCGGCACTGGACATATCGCCTGACGACGTCATCGCCACGACTTCGACCGGTTCCGCGTCGAGCAGGAAGCGAAGCGTGTCGGCGTCGTGAACGGAGATATCGAGTACGACGCCACCGCCGGCGTCGGGACGATCGATGCGCCAGCCGCGCAAATGCGGCGGCAACGAAACGGCGTGGAACACCCGGACATAGAGCGGCTTGCCGACCGCGCCGGACCGAATGAGATCGCGCATGCGTCGATGCGATGCTGCGCAGCGAAGGTGGTGATTGGTTCCGAGAATGACTTTGTGCTGAGCACACGCTTCGATCATGCGGCTCGCGTCGGACTCGGACAGCGCGAGCGGCTTCTCACAAAGGACGTGCTTCCCTGCCGCCGCCGCGGCCAGTGCTTGCGGAAGATGCTTCTCATTCGTGCTGCTGATATAGACCGCGTCGATACCGGGATTTGCCAGCAGAGCATCCAGGTCCGTGTAGACGGAAGGGATCGAATGCTTCGACGCGAATTCGCGAGCACGCTGCTCGCTGCCGCTCATCACCGCTTCAACGACACCATCCTGTTGAGACCAGATCGCGTCGACCATCCACTCCTCAGCGATGGTGCTCGCGCCGATCAACGCCCAGCGAATCTTAGGGTTCATGTCTCTCTCCATTGGAACGTTCCAATTTATGTATATTGGAACGTTCCACCAAACTGTAGTAGACTGAATTCGCACTGTCAAATACTTTTTGGAACGTTCCAATTGTGCAAAGCAACATGAAATCCGGTCCGACCATCCAAGACATCGCTGCAACTGCCGGCGTATCGAAGTCAACGGTCTCGCTCGTCCTGCAGCAAAGCCCAAAGATCAAGGCTGAAACCGCGGAAAAGGTTCGTGAGGCAGCTCAACGGCTGGGCTACGTTTACAACCGCGGCGCAGCAAGTTTGCGGGGTGGACGCAGCACAACGGTGGGTATGGTCATCAACGATCTCACGAACCCTTTTTTCGTCGAGTTGCTCGTTGCGATCGAACGTGTGCTCGCCGAAGCCGGATACACGACGCTGATGGCTCATACGGCGGAGAGTGTTGCCACCCAATCGCGCGTGTTGCGATCAATGCGCGAACAGAACATTGCCGGTCTAATCATGTCCCCCGCGCTCGGCACCTCTGCTTCGTTGACCGACGAAATCAAGTCGTGGGGAATCCCGCTCGTCTTGGTCATGCGTCCGATGGGCAATGACGTTGATACCGTGGGTGTCGACAACAATTATGGATTTGCCCTTGCGACTGAACACCTGATTGCGAATGGGCACACGCGCATCGCGTTTGCCGGTAACCGAAGCGGTTACTCCGTGGCTAACCAACGTCGTCAAGGCTATCTTGACAGCATGGCAAAGCACATCCTCCCGGCTCCGGACGAATGGATTATCGATGTGGAACTCACGCCCGAAGGCGGCCGTAAAGCAGTACAAGCCATCTTTGCAATGCATCCGCGCCCGACGGCTGTCGTTTGCTATAACGACCAGGTCGCGATCGGAGTACTGCATGAACTCGATAGAATGGGCAAGCGAGCGGGGAAAGCGCTTGCAGTCGTCGGATGTGACAACGTCATCGCGGCCGAGCACACTAATCCGCCGCTCACAACACTGTCGGCCGGCGCCAACACGTTGGGAACGATAGCTAGCGAAACGCTTCTAGCCCGCCTGAATGAAGGAGCCACGAACGGAAGGCCGCCGGTGCAATATTTTTCGATTCCACAACTTGTCGTCCGCGAATCCAGTACTGGATCACGGGTGAATCCGAATAATTCACAAGAGTAAGTTTATCGTCCAACGATCTTGACCGTGTGCCCCGACAAAGTTGGGATCGCGCGCATTAACGAACAATTGAACAACTCGTAATCGCCTGCGTTCGTTCTATCCATCGTTGCCGAGGTGATCGCAGAATAAATCGAATGGCCCCGCGTAGCGCATGCTGCACGGTGGCTTGCTTCCCGACTTGGTGCATGCGCTGGCCGATGGCGGTGCGGTGCGGGGGAACATGTCTATTGCTGCGGACCGAGTGGTCTAATGCATGCCGTAGAGCAGGCAGCAGATTCCAACCACCGCTTGCACAGGCCCACCAGGTAAGACTCCCTCGATCGCAGATGGCTTCCTCCCCACGATCCTACCCATACTTGCCCCGGCGGCAATCCAATATCGGCCGCGATGTCACGCCGGCAAAGGGACTCAGAGCAAATTCGCTACAGCCCCCCCCAAAGTCGCCCTAACCGGCTCTGTTACGTTCTGGCACGCGGCAGCGCGCGGCCGCAGATGACCCAGGCAGCAACCAAAGGCCGCTCCGACGAGAGAGTTAATTATGTAAAGTAAAAAATATGCCGCGTCCGTGCCTTCGGCTTTCTAGCATGCAATGGCACTACCGAAACACGTCACACGCAATGCCCCCAGAGGTCGCCCTCAACATAGAGTCGGAAATATCGACGGCGCCGACGATTGTCACGTGGTTCGTTCGGGCGCCAGAGCCGGATAAATGCGCTACCACGAGTCATGGCCGGCCCAATCACGTCACCGGTGCGCCCCCCTGTCACGGCTCAAACTTGCACGCGGACAAAGATCGACACGCGTACCGGAAAACCACGTTAGTATTCCACTTTTTCCCGATAAGTATGCGTGATATCAGGAATCTCGATCTCAATTTGCTCAAGGCGCTGGACGCCTTGTTGGACGAGCGCAACGTGACGCGTGCTGCTGCCAGAATGGGTGTCACGCAGCCGGCGATGAGCGGGATGCTGACGCGCTTGCGGGTCACCTTTGGAGATCCACTGTTCGTCCGGGCCCAGCGCGGCATCACGCCCACGCAAAGGGCATTGGGACTTTCAAAGGCTCTTAAGCAAGTCATGAACGAGGTCGGAGCTTTGCTGAGCCATCCGGACTTCGACCCGCAGACCGCGGAATTTACGCTGACCATCGCGGCAACTGATTATGCGCAAAGTGCGATCGCGGTCCCGTTCCTTTCAGCACTAAAAGAGCGTTCTCGACGTATCCGCGTTGCGCTAGTGCAGGTTGAAGGTGGCGACCTACAGACGCGACTCGAACGTGGCGACGTAGACCTTGCGCTGATCACACCGGAAATGACGCCACCCGATCTCCACGCGCGCCGGCTTTTCGATGAACGATACGTCTGCGTGATGCGTACCGACCACCCGGCGACTCGATCCAGGCTGACACTTAACCGCTTCTGTGCGCTCGACCACGCGATTGTGTCCTACTACGGCGGGAGTTTCAGCGGCGTCACAGATGAGGCGCTTGCCAAGTGCGGCAGGCAGCGCCGCGTCAGCCTATCGGTAAAAAATTTCCTGGTTCTGCCGAACATTCTGCGCGCCAGCAATCTAGTCGCCGTCGCGCCCGAGCGCCTCGTCGCTAGCGAAGCTGGGCTGACGCTGCTAGAGCCGCCGTTGGAGATTCCGGGATTTACCAAACTCGCTGTTTGGCATGAACGTAGCCACCGCGACCCCGCACAAAAGTGGCTGCGCGAGCTGATGTTCGAGACGTGTCATGACGACACGACAAAGTCGCCGCGGAAACGAGCCACCAACAGGAACACTTGAAGTACTTAGTCGGACCAGCATCTGCGTATCAGTTGATCACGAGCCGGCCTGCGCATGGGTCCTGCCCGATTTGATGAGCGATCTTGATCTCACATCAACAGAGTGCTGCAATCGCGCGTAGCGGCGATCGTTGGAACTGCGCTCAACTCCTTGGCTCAAAAATGCCGGAAATCCGAAGGGGCGCAGCGGCCAAGCTGCGCCCTTCTCCGACTAAGAACAACGTTCACCGCGAGTCAAGACTACTAAGATATTCCGGCGGTCAAAAGACGTTGCGAAGTCCCACCGCAACGCCGGTCTGGTTGTTACGACCCGGGAAGTCCGCCGTCGCCGCTCCCGTCCCGCGCGTGTAGTCAACCGTGCCGTACACCTCAGTCCGCTTCGAAAGCGAGTATTCCGCAAGCAGAGCAGCAGAGTATCGAGTTCCGCGTCCGGGCGTTGCGCCGTCACGAGTGAGCGCATTGCGCGAGTGATCGTAGTAACCGGCTGCAGTGAGGAGCAACGGAGACGTTACCTGCCACGTCGCCCCAACATAGAATCCATCATCAATTCGATTCGTCTGCGTCTTCGGTGTCCAAGTAGAAGCCGGAGAGCCTGCCGAACCCATGTAAAGGTCTACAATCCCCGTATTGTCCTGCGCGTGTAACCAGCCTGCGTACGCCTTGACCGAATTGAACGAATAGACTGCGCTCACATTGACCACACGGAACTTGTTGTTGGTGCTATCGCTGTTCTGCTGGTAGCCCACGTCGAGCGAGAGGCCATTAACGACATACGACGCCGTCAGTCCATACATACTGCTGGCACCGAGGCTCCCCGGCACGCCACCGACGCCGTACATTGCCTCGACGTTCAGATTGCCAAATTGTCCGTTATATTTGATCGAGTTGTTCGAACGCAAACCGTAGCCGAGGGCACCAGGGAGCCAACCATCCTGGTCAAAATTGCCCACCGTGAGCGGGTCATACACATTGCCAAGCTGATCGAAAAGCGGCGTATTTTGGCGACCGAGCGTCACCGTGCCATACTGGTTGCTCGAAAGACCGACATAGGCCAACCGGTTGAAAAGAGTATTGGAACTCCCCAACTGACCGTTCCAAAGATTGAACCCATTCTCGAGCCGGAAGATTGTTCGCAGACCCGACCCGAGGTCCTCGCTCCCCTTGATCCCCCACCGGCTTCCCGTAATAGGACCTACACCCATAGCTAGTTGACCGGCGTTGTTTGAGTCGGCATTCGTCAAGTAGCGCAGACTCGTATCCACGATCCCATAAAGGGCAACCGAGCTCTGCGCGCTAGCGTACGGTGCGATGCCAGCCAGCATCGCGCCGGAAAGGACTCCAACGATTGCGCAATTTTTCATTCTGGTTCTCCTCTTAATCACCGATTTTGATTTAACGTCTCTCAAATGCACGATTCATTTATTCAAAATACGTTATAGATATCTAAATACATTAAAACTGAATTTGACCGACTGATGCGCTTCCCCTCTACATGCTTACCGAGTCGAGCAACGTCTTCTTTCCCGATACATATCGATAGAGCGAAATGACGCCGTGTTTCAGGTCTCCCTTCGTATCGAATTGGGTCTCGCCAGTGACGCCGCGATAATCCGTTTTGGGCATCACTGCCAGAATTTTTTTCGGATCCGTAGAGTTCGCTCGCTTCATCGCATCGACGATTATGTAGATCGCGTCATACGTCTCCGGCGAATAGACCAGTGGTGGATGGCCGAACCGCTTCGTGTACTTTGCAGTAAATACCGCCCCCTCAGGCATCGCTTCCAATGGTGCCCCGGCCTCTGAGCAAACGACACTGTCCGCAGCTTCACCAGCGAGATTCGACAACGTCGGCGAACAAACACCATCCCCAGCGAGAAACTTCGCGCTCACACCAAGTTGGCGCGCCTGCTTGGCGAATGGCCCCCCCGTTGCATCCATGCCACCGTACATGATGGCGTCCGGATTCTCGCCTTTGATCTTCGTCGCAACCGCACGGAAATCAACCGCCCGATCGTTGACTGCGTCATGAGACACGATCCTCATCCCGAGGACAGCCGCACGTTTTTCGAACTCCATCGCCAAGCCTTGTCCGTACGCGGTGGAATCGTCGACTACAGCAACTGACTTAATCTTCAGCTTCTTTGCCGCAAACTCGGCCAGTGCCGGTCCCTGTTGCTCGTCCGTTGCAACCAATCGGTATGGCGTTTTAAAGCCCTGTCTGGTGTACTGAGGGTTCGTCGCCGACGGTGAAATTTGGACGATTCCAGCATCGCTGTAGAGCTTCGAGGCAGGAATCGTTGTTCCCGAATTCAAGTGGCCAACAACCGCAACGACGTTTTCGTCAACCAGTTTTTGTGCGATCTGAGTTGCAGTCTTGGGATCTGCTGCGTCGTCCTGCGAGTCAAGGACTAGCTTGATCTTCTTCCCACCGATCGTTATTCCCTTTGCGTTGATTTCCTCAACTGCCAGGGTCGCGCCGTTCTCGTTGTCCTTACCGAGATGCGCAATGCCTCCGGTTAATGGCGCGACATGACCAATTCGGACCACCTCGTCCGCATAGGTCAAGCTCCCCATTGGCAGAGCGCACGTCGCGAATGCGACCATCTTTGCTATCGCCTTGCAAATACTTCTCATCTCATCTCCTATACAAAACGTTCGCTTCTAATTTTAAAAGTCCAGCCTTCTTGCATCCCATTAAGCCAAAATCGCCCCCCCACGCGCAAGCACCATCAATTTCCGCAAATTCAAAAACATCCAACGTATTTATAAACACAAATTATTAAATTTGATTATAAATCCGCCTATATTTTCAATGCAGAATTAGAATTGAAAACAAGTTGATGGAGATGCAAATATCACGAGCATTGACAACGAGTGGCATCAACGTTCCGTTCGCGAGATGAGATCGGTTTTGTACTACGTCGTGCGATTTCTCATCGGCCGCCATCGCAGTCCAGGCTTGGGTCCGTGATCGTCATCAAGCTTCCGTGACCGCGCGCTTGAGCGTAAAAAGAAACAACTCGCTTTCATCAGGCATGCCCACTGAGATGCGCAACCAATCGCCTAGTCCATAATCATGGACAGCAGCCACCATAATTCCATGCCGCAGAAGGTATGCGTTTATCCGGGCGGTGTAGGAACCAAATCTGGCGAGAACGAAATTTCCGCACGACTCTAGACATGGGATAGCCAACTTCCGAAAACCTCTTGCGAATTGCTCGAGACCATTCATGTTGATTCGGTACGTTTCCTCCTGGAAGGCTTGATCTTCAAGTGCTCCAATCGCGGCGGCCTGGGCCACGTTGCTCACACTGAGATTCGTTCTATTGCTGTGCAAGCAATTAGCCAACTCTGGGGAACTGATGGAGTACCCAATCCGGAACCCTGCCAACCCGTAAGCCTTTGAAAAAGTACGAGTCACAACGAGATTAGGATATCGTCTAACCCAAGCGCTGCTGTCATACTGCATCTCTGGGGCGAGATACTCGTTGTAGGCTTCATCGAGAACAATAACGACGTCGCTTCGCACGCGAGCAATGAACCTTTCGAGTCGATCTGGAGGAAGATACGTTCCGGTTGGATTATTCGGATTCGCAACGAAAATGACCGATGTGTCGATACGAATGGCTCGACACATTGCATCGAGGTCATGTGAGAAATCCCGTGCATCGACCACTATCCCATGCGCACCGGCTCTGAGCGTTGCGTGCGCGTAGGCAAAGAACGCGTACTGCGCACACACAGCCGATCGACCCACCGCCAAGAATGCACTCGCTATAAGTTCGATTATCTCGGCCGAGCCGGCCCCGAGGGTAATCCACGATCGCGGGACATCGAATTTTCGACCGATCGCTCCTTTTAAGTCGAATCCAATTGAATTGGGATGCAGTGCCGCGGTCATGGCATTGAGTCGAGCCTTCTGTGACATCCCCAAAGGATTTTCATTAGATGCCAACTTCACAATCCTAGATGGATCGTTCTCGCACCAGCGTGCAAAATCGTTAGTTGGCGTCCAATTCAATGTTCTCAGCTTTGCTAGATGCATATCGCGACACCCTGCAAAGCTCGCGGGTACGCTATGTTCCGAAATTTTCATGAGGCGCTCCTCTGGCGCGTGCTGGCCAAAGAGACAACGCCGCTGCCAACGAGTGCATTTGACCTACACAAAATTCGTTTGCCAACGCGGCACCGCTCATAGACATCATGAGCGTCCTTCATGCCTCACGAGCCACCGGCTTGTTTTGAACAGGCGCTGGCCTCCTGGGGTCCTCAGAGCGAGGAAAAGGCTCGAAAGCACAAATTAGCTAATCGCTTGCGCGGGCCGACAGGCAACGCGCGTGCAGATGCAAGTGCGGCGAGCACGCACCTGGACACTGCTTCGTGATTGTTGCCGCAGTTCGCGAACGGAGCACCTTGGAGTAAACGAGTCGAACGTCGTAGTTCCCGCCAGTATCGAAGGCTCGCTGTCGGTTACTTTCGAGCACGGAGGCGCTGTTATCGCGTCTCGGGATAGTCACCCATCAGATCGAACAACGTCTCCCTCAGCCAGCGATGGCCGGGATCCTTGTGCCATCTTGGATGCCAGACGGACTGAAGTCCATAAGGTTTGATTGGCTCGGGCATCTCAATCTGCCTGACTTTGGCGGCCTCAGTGATGTCTTCGCTCAGGCGCGTGGGAACTGTTGCAAGATACTCGGTGCCCTGGATTAGCCAGGGAACGGAGAGAAATCCGCTGACAGTCAGAAAGACGTTCCGCTTGATGCCGCGTGGCGCCAGCGCCTTTTCCTCCAGATTAAAGTCCAACCCGGACTTGACGACAATGTGCTGCTCGCGCGCATAGTCCTTCCATGTCAAGCGCGACCTGATACGTGGGTGCTCTGTCGACGCCAGCACGACGTAGCCATGCTGAAACATGGTCTGGCTGTAGAAGTGACCATGAGCCTCCGGAAGATTGCCCAGTGCAAGTTCAGCTTCTCCGCGCTCTAACGCGTCCAGCATTGCTTCATTGCTCATTCTCTGGACACGTAACGTGCAGTTTGGCGCATGTGCCCGGAAATGGCGTATCAGCGGCGGAAGAAACACGACCTCCGCCATGTCCCCCATCGCCAGCGAAAACTCGCGTTGAGCGACTCCAGCATCAAACGTCGATCTGGAGAGGACCTGTTCAGTGAGCGTCTCCATGATCCGATGCACGGGCTCAAACAATTGCTGTGCACGGATTGTGGCCACCATTCCGGTTCCAGAACGCACGAACAGTTCGTCATCGAAGAGTTGTCGAAGCTTGCGCAGGCCATGGCTGACCGCGGACTGCGTAAGTCCGAGCTGCTCGGCGGCGTTACTGACGTTCTTCTCGATGTAGACGGAATGGAACACGCGCAGCAGGTTCATGTCCATCGAGGGAAAATGAACATTGTTCATATAGTTCATTCACAAAATGATCTTGTTGAATGTTCGAGCATGCTGTCCAATGTTGTCAAGCTCAACAAAGGAGACGAAACGTGTTCGTGCGGAATTGCTGGTATGTTGCGGGATGGGACAACGATGTGCCTGGCGATGGGTTCCTTAGTAGAACGATCATCAATGTGCCGCTCGTGTTCTGGCGCGACGCCGCTGGTAAGGTCGTCGCGCTGGAAGATCGCTGTTGCCATCGCGGCGCGAAGCTGTCTATGGGGCGCAAGGAGAACCAAGGAGATTGTGTCAGGTGCATGTATCACGGCCTGGTATTTGACCGGACCGGTCAATGCATCAGCGCGCCAGCACAAGATAGATTGCCTCCGCGAGCCAAGGTCAGAAGCTTCCCGATTGTCGAAGCGCACCGTTGGATCTGGATCTGGATGGGCGACCCAGAGCGGGCGGACGAGTCACTGATTCCTGATACTCGCTGGCTCGATCATCCGGACTGGCGTTCGCAGGACGGCTATCTCCACTACGACGTCAACTATCTGCTCATCGCCGATAACCTGCTCGATTTTTCCCATTTGCCGTTTCTGCATCCGACGACAGTGGGCGGATCGCCCGACTATGCCTCCGTATTGCCGAAGGTCGAGCGCGGTGAGCGCGGTGTTCGTCTGACGAAATGGGTGAAAGGTACACATCCGCCGGCCTATTCCGCCAAGTATTCGAACTATCCGGAAGGCGCTTTGGTGGATCGCTGGATGTACTACGATTTTCTTGCGCCGGGCGTTCTTCTTATGGATTCCGGAATGATGCCAGTCGGAACTGGAGGAAATGATGACAACCGGGAAAACGCGCTCGCGTTTCGCGGTTGCCAAGCTTTGACGCCAGAGACGGACACGTCAACACATTATTTCTTCGCACACCCGCACAATTTCTTGATAGATCGGCCGGAAGTCACGAAGGAAATCCACGCAGGCATCGTCCATGCGTTCGAGGAGGATCGCCAGATGATCACCTCCCAACAGCGGAATATCGAACTGGATCCGTCGTTCAAAATGGTACCGCTTGGAGTCGACGCCGCACTCTCGCATTTCCGCTGGGTCATCGATAAATTGATCCGCGAGGAGTTTTGATCATGAAGAAAGATGAATCGATGATGCTCGTCGTAACCGGCTATCGTGCGGAGGCACTCGATGTCGCATCGTTCGAGCTCCGAGATCCGAACGGCAAGGATCTGCCTCAGTTCTCTCCGGGGGCTCACCTGGAAATCACATTGCCTCAATACGAGGGCACCCCGGGCACCCTAATTCGTCATTATTCGTTGTGCAATGATCCAAGCGAAAGGCATAGGTATGTTGTTGCGGTTGGACGTGCGGCGAACAGTCGAGGCGGATCGCTAGCGATGCATGAGCACGTGCGCGTCGGGTCCAACTTGCGAGCGAGTTCGCCGCGCAACAATTTTCCGCTTGTCGGGGATGCGAGACATTACCGCTTCATCGCAGGAGGAATCGGGATCACACCGATTCTTTCCATGATCCGATGGTGCCAGTCGTATCAGAAGAGCTGGTCGCTGCTGTATTGCACGCGTGGCCGGACACGCACTGCGTTCTACGAGACCTTGAAAGAATTTGGTGATTCGGTTCGGTTTCACTTTGACGACGAGTCCGGTGGCTCGCTTTCCGACTTGGTGCGTGAGCTGGCCGATGGCGGTGCGGGAGAACATGTCTATTGCTGCGGACCGAGTGGTCTGATGCATGCCGTAGAGCAGGCGTGCGCAGATCGCTGTCCGGAATCCGTTCATTTCGAATGGTTCGCAACCACGGACCGTTCGACTAGCGAGCGCGCCTCAGACGAGGCAGCCTTCGATATCGTGCTGCAATCGACAGGGCAGCGACTTCACGTGGAGCCTGGAACAAGCATTCTCGAGACGCTCGAGCGACAAGGCATGAGCGTGCCGTTCGCTTGCCGTGAGGGCCTTTGCCGAACGTGTGAAACACCGCTATGCGGGGGCGAGGCAGATCACCGAGACTACGTGTTGTCAGAAGAGGAACGCCGCACCCAGTCATCGGTAATGATCTGTGTTTCTCGCGCGCGGAGCAGCACCCTCACGCTAGGGCTCTAGCACGCTGGTTCAGCGCGCGGCAGCGTCCTTGCACGTTGCCGCGCGTGGACAGCTTACGGCTTGCTTCCTTTCGCCTTGTGCGCCGCTGCAACGATGCCGTCGAGCCAGTCCTGATGACCATTGATCATCGGGTTCGGCCTCGTGTCGCGCAACTGCAGTGCCGGCTTGCCCCTCTGCGTCTCCTGAGTAAGGATACGCACGCGCCCGCCGTTAAGGTCTTCCACCAGCCACGCGTGGTGCACGTCTAGGCGGCCGTCGGAGCCCACGTCGCCGGCCCAACCATGCCATGCTATCCGGCCGGGCTGCCCAACGGCTGGCGGTACATATTCGTTGCATTGGGCTTCAACAGGGAAGCCAAACGTTTCGAAGTAGAAGCGGTCACCGTCGGCTAGTTCCGGGCCCTTGCTGTCATAGATGCGCACGTTAGCCGAATTCGCATAATAGGTGGGCCACAGAGAAGGCGTGCTGAGCAAAGGCCAAACGTCAGCAGCACTTAGGCCAGCAACTATGGTCTCGTTGGAGGCAAAGTTCTCGGTATGGCCTGGCGCGTAGTCTTCAGGCCAGGTAATGGCGTTCATTTTCACGCTGACATTCCTGATTCGGTTTGGTGGTGAAATCATGACATCGGCCAAGAGATAAATCCAATGCTGTATTTTTATAATTCATATCACGCGGGCTGATACCAGTAAGTGCGCACAGGAAGAGGGCTGGATGGTCGCAGACATCGCAACCCGGCCAATGGAAAGTCACCAGATCCGTCGCTGATATCACCGCTCGCGTTCGCTTCGCATCAGCCGATCGCTTTTGGGTTCGTCTGTAGGTTTGCACGGCCCTGCGCGCCTGCAGCGACGAGATCTCGCCTGCGGCGCCAACCATAGATGCAAAAAGGTACAGCACAGCACTGCCCCTTTGTTTCGCCTGCCGCATCGTGAGCCACGCACGACGCGGCAGGAGCAAACTTACACAAAAAAGGCATGCCTGATAATGACAATTACGGGGCAAGAAACTCGATGACCATCCGGTTGAATTTTTCTGCGTGCTCCCACTTCGCCCAGTGCCCGCAGCGGCTGAAGATGTGAAACTCAGCGTTCGGCATTCCACACACGAGCCTCAGGCCGACATCGAGTGGCACCAAGCGATCATCGCGTCCCCCAATTACCAGGGCCGGCGCCGATATCTCACCGAGGCGCGGACCGTAGTCGGTGAACTGCTTCGGATTCGCAGCGAGACTCTTCACGAAGTTCTCCAGATGGTCGCGACGCGCAAGAATGTTCGCGAGACGCGCCTGCATCAGCTCGTCGGTCAGGCTCGTCGTGTCGTACACGAAGATGTTCAGCATCTGCTTCAGGTTGTCCAGCGTCGGCTCGCGGTACACCTTTTGCAGCAGCTGATACCTTCGGTCGGCATCGGCACGAACTGACTGGGTCCTCCTGTTCCGCCGCCCATCAGTACAAGCTTGCCGACCTGATGTGGGAACAGCAGTGCGAATGCGACCGCGCTATGACCGCCCATCGAGTTGCCCACGATATGCACGCGTTCGATGTCCAGAGCATCGAGCAGCGCCTTCAAGGCGTGCGCGTTCAACTCGGAGCGCGACCCCGTGCTGACAATCGAGTCACTCTTGCTCCAACCCGGACAATCGAGCAGCACGACGCGATAGCCAGCGTCGACGAATGCATCGACGTTGCGATGGAAATTCGCCCAACCACTAGCGCAGGGCCCAGATCCGTGCAGCATGACGACCGTCTCGCTACCGCGCCCCGCGTCGTTGTAATGCAACGTCAACTCATGCTCGCCGATTTTCAATCGAACGAACCTGCTCGTGCTCTCGTCCGTCAATGTGATTCCCTGTTGCGTCATGTCTTCGCCGACGCCATCCACCGGGCCATCTCTGCCGCCCATGCATCCGCTTTCGAACAAAGTCTAAGGAGCGCGATATCGCGCCCCAACAATTTGAGTGGAATGCATCACCTGATGCACGCCATTGATTTAAAAGGACTTTGTCGTGTCGAAATTCACCAGCGTGCGCGGTCTCGCGCGCAGTCTGCAGGTGCTGCGCGCGCTAAACGCGATGGAGAACGGCCGCGCGAGTAGCCAGCAAATCAGCGATGCCACTGGGTTGCACAGAACTACGGTGCGGCGGCTCTTGGAAACCTTGGTCGAAGAAGGATGCGTGCGCCGTAGCCCGTCCGACGACAGCTTCAGGCTAGCGCTCGGCGTACGCTCGCTGAGCGAAGGTTTTACGGATGACGAATGGATTTCAACGGTAGCCCCGCCAGTGATGGCGCAACTGACACAACGTGTCGTCTGGCCGTCTGACCTGACGACACCCGATGGCGACGCGACGATCATTCGCGAAACCACGCACCGATTCAGTCCGCTGTCATTTCACCGGTCGATGGTCGGACGCCGGCTCCCGATGCTGTTGACCGCGGCAGGCCGCGCGTACTTTGCTGCCTGTTCCGATGCCGAGCGTGCTGACATCCTCGCACTGTTGCGCACCAATGCCGGCGACGAGGAGCAGCGCCGCCTCGCATTCGATGATGCGTATGTCGCGAATCTGGTCCGCCAGACTCGCTCGGACGGATTTGGCCTCAATGCGAGCGACTGGGGTGCCCAAAAAAGATCGGCGCCGTCGCGGTGGCCATCTCTGCGCGCGGGCACGTGCTCGGCAGCCTGAATGTGATCGATCTATCGAAGGCGATAACACCAACCGAAGCAATCCGGCGTTTCGTACCCGAACTTCAGGTGGCTGCTCGAGAAGTCGTCACTGCGCTTGAGGGCGCCGACGCAGGCTAACGATTGGGATTGCCGTCCTCTTGTTGCCGTTGTCGGCTATAGCAGCCAGCAGACATCGGCGGGCGGTGGCGCCCACACCTTATTGAGTTCCATTTGGATCGATCGTTCGCATACTCGTCTTGCACGCTGCGGCATGGCTGTGGCGAAGTGATACGAACTCAAGTCGACCCCGCTCAGGGTATTCCCCGGGCATCGATCGGTTTACTTATTGCGTTTTGTGACCATAAAATGCATCGAAGCGCCACGTTAAGTTCGGTCCTTCGCCTCCGGTAACGCTACTGCTGTCCATCAAATAGACAAAGCCAGCAAACGACAACGGGCGCTTCAGCGTGTGCGTGTACTTCGGCGAAGGAGTGAGATTGATTGGGGATGTACGAAGGTACATTCCAATGATTCAACCGGACTAATAGTAGTACCTAATGTAAGTTCATAGTTTGACGCCAGACCGTTCAAGGCCACGAAAATGGTCGTCCATTTGATTCGGACTCGATCAGATACAGGTCCAAAAAAAGCGCTGGCTCAACGAGCAAGCCAACAAGGAGACAAGCGTGCAAGGAACCGTTCGGAAAATTGCAGGAGCTGCATCGATCTTGCTTTCACTGTGCGCAGTGGATGCCACCGCCGCAGAAAAGATCACTATCATCGTCGGCGGTATCAATAAGCTTATCTATCTACCTGCGAAACTGACTGAGTCTCTGGGCTACTTTCGCGATGAAGGCCTGGATGTCGACCTGCAATCGCAGCAAGCTGGCGTAGACGCAGAAAACGAGCTCGTCGCCGGCGCAGCGCAGGCGGTCGTCGGCTTCTACGATCACTCGATTGATCTCCAAGCCAAGGGGAAAGAGATCGAGAGCATTGTGCTCTTCGGCCTCGTACCAGGCAGCATGGAAATGGTTCGCAGCGACATGGCGACACAGATTCGGAACATGGGGGACCTCAGGGGCAAGACACTCGGCGTTACCGGACTCGGTTCATCGTCGGCCTTCATCGGGCACTTCCTCGCGGCAAGGTATGGTTTGAAGATGTCGGATTATTCAACGCTGCCGGTAGGTGCGGGCAATGCCTTGCTTGCGGCGGTAAAGCAACGTCGAGTCGAGGTTGTATGGAGCACGGAACCCACGACTTCATTGCTGCGCGCGACCGGGGACGCACAGGTGCTTGTCGATTTGAGCAGCGTCGACGGCACGAAGGCGGCTCTTGGTGGCTTGTACCCGGCATCGAGCCTCTACGTCCAACGTACATGGGCCGATAGCCATCGGGATGACGCACAGAAGCTTGCGCGGGCGTTTGTCCGGACGCTTCGCTTCATCCAGACCCACTCGGCGGAAGAGATTGCGAACAAGATGCCCGCTGACTACTACGGCGGCAGCAAGAGCCTTTACGTGAAGGCCCTTCAAGCATCGATGCCGATGTATTCGCCGGACGGAAAAATGCCTGCCGGCGGACCCGAAACCGTCCTGAAGGTATTGAGCGAGTTCAATCCGAACATCAAGGGGCGACACATCGATCTCTCCAGAACGTTCACCAACGACTTCGTCAATCGGGCGCAAGCACCTCGCTGATTCCCCACTTCTCTAGGCCAGTAAGGTAGCAATTGATTCAGCCCAGGAGGATGCAAAGTACTTCCAGTATTCGCTCGGCCCGGGCTACTTCCGTTCGAAGCGTACCGACGTATATGCCGTCGCCATATATCAACCACGCATCCGGAGTCGGCTCGACCGGCAATGCAGTTGTGTCCGAGATCAACACCCAATCGGCCTCGGGCAACAGCAACCAACTGCTCGCTCGCATCGGCATTCGCCCCAGGTTCTGATCGGCTCGATGATTAATCCACCTCGCTGGCGCGGAAACGCCAGCGAGTGGCGCACTCGACGATACATGCTCTACCGACGCACCGCACTCGCCGGACGCCGCGACAGGAGGAGCGTGAGTTCTAGCGCCAGCCTACAAAAATGGGCGAATCATATGATCGCACCTGCCGCACCGTCCTGCAGCAGATCGCACCACATTGAACGCGAAGGCATCCGATAGCAAATGCAACCATGTCCTTCAAACCTGTAAGGAACAGCGTTCGAGACGGTGTAAACACTGAGCAGTCGCATATCCGATTGCGTTTTATGATCATAAAACGCTATACTCAAATCTCACAACGGGCTTCGTGCTAGACCCCTATCGGAAAGCGGCGTCATGTGGGCCGCGCACTGGATGCCCGTCTCCCCATATCAGCCTTGGCGTCGGCATACGCGGCGCCCCCATTTTTTGATCGGAGAGGCAGCATGACCATGAAGACCCCCTCGGGCGCGGCCCTTCTCAAGCCGGAAACCCTGCTGACGCATGAGCGCGGCGGCGGCGCCCGCACAACGCCCCTCGTGTCGCGCGACCTGGGCACGACAAGCTTCATCACGGGATACACCTCGTTTGATCCGGGCGTGGAGATCCCCTTCCATAGCCACAACTGCCAGGAAAGCGTGGTCCTCATGGAGGGTGATGCAATTCTCGACATCGATGGTCTGGAGTACCAGTTGAAACCTCACGACGTCACGTTCATTCCGCCCAACGTCAATCACCGCTTCCGCAACCTCTCGAAAACGAATCCGATGAAGATTCTCTGGATTTACGCCACACCGGAAGCGACCCGCACGCTGACGGCCACGGGCCAGACGAATCCGGTCTCTGCGGAGCATGGTAAGCACTGATCGAGTGCCTCGAGATAACCGAGTCCAGGCTCGATAGTCACCCGTTGCGTCGTGCGTCGTGAATTCTCGAACCTGTTCATTTCTGCACAGCTATACGACGCGTCGCGGCTTGCTGGGCGCCAATTGGCGCTCCCAGGCACGCGACAGCGACTTCCCCCTCGGGTCCAGCATTGCCACCTAGATTGTCGGCATCATCAGGAGATTCAAATGCCATTCACCGTTCAAGCAGAAGAGCTCACCGAATTTGGTACGGCAATTCTGGAAACCTTGGGCGTTCCTCGACAAGACGCGCACCTGCTGGCCGACAGTCTCGTCACGGCGGAGCTTTGGGGTCACTCTTCTCACGGGATGTTGCGCCTTCCCTGGTACGTTGAGCGCCTTCGCGCCGGCGTAATGACCGCCGTGACCGCACCTGAGAAAGTGCTTGATGGCGGTGCTGTCTCGATTCTCGATGGGCGTCACGGCATCGGTCAGGTGCTGACGGCGTCCGCCATACAACTCGGTATCGAGCGTGCGAGCCAATACGGTATTAGTGCGGTCGGCATACGCAATTCAAACCATTTCGGCACGGCCGCGTATTTCACGCGAGAATCCGCCAAGGCGGGGTGTGTTGCATTCCTCGCAACCAATGCCAGTCCTGCGATGGCGCCGTGGGGGGGCCGCGAAAAAAGTGTCGGCACCAATCCGTGGTCGATCGCTGCACCGGGAGGCCGCCGTGGTGTCGCGGTGATGGATATCGCCAATACCGCGGTCGCTCGAGGCAAAATCTACCTCGCCGCGGAGCGTGGAGTGCCAATCCCCGACAACTGGGCTGCCGACGAGCAGGGTGTACCGACGACCGATGCCAGCAAGGCGATTCACGGCCTCATATTGCCGATGGCCGGGCATAAAGGGTACGTCATTTCGTTCATGATGGACGTGCTTGCTGGCGTTCTTACCGGTAGCCACTTCGGGTCAAACGTCGTTGGTCCATACGACGCCACGAAGCCAAGCGGCTGTGGCCATTTGCTGATCACGATCGACATCAAATCGATGATGCCGGTCGCAGAATTTGAACGTCGCATGGAGACCCTGATCGATGAGATCAAGGACGTGCCGAAAGTCCATGGCGTAGAAGAAATCTTCTTCCCGGGCGAGCTTGAGGACCGCAACACCGAGAAACTGCGTGAGACCGGAATCACGCTTGCGGACAATACTTGGCAAAGCATGAGCAGACTCGCCGAAGAAACTGGCACCCCACTGCCCATTTCCGCGCACGCTTAACACCCAGGAGCATTGAATGATCGCGCTTATCGTTTCCCTGAAGGTCCATCCGGAACGCCTCGAAGACTTTCTCGAAGCCATCAAGGAGAACGCGACTCGCACGTTCTCCGACGAGCCCGGCTGCAAGTATTTCGACGTGACGCAGGACATCAAGGATCCTCTCCATTTCATGTTCTACGAACTTTACGAAGACGACGCGGCGATTGACGCGCACCGAGCCGCACCGCATTTCGCCAAGTGGCGCGAAGCAGCCGACCGATGCGTGGTGAAGGGTAGCCAGGTCAACACGCTGTGCACCCAACGCTTCCACCACGCTTAATCATGCTGCCGCGTGCAAGCAATGCGTGCGGTCATAGAAGAATTTGAAGGATCAAGTCATGACACTCGAAATCACTACCGTTAATCCAGTCAACGGCGAGGCGCTCGAAACCTATCAAAGCTGGAGCGCCGAACGCATTGACGATGCCGTGGCAGCTGGCCATGCCGCGGCCCAGTCTTGGGGCAAAGCACCGCTCGCTCAACGCGTCGCTGCCGTCCGGCGGCTCGCCGAGGAACTCCGACGCCAAAGCGCTTCACTTAGCCAACTCGTAACCATCGAGATGGGCAAAATCGCGGCGGAAGCTGCGGGCGAAGTAGAGAAATCCGCCGTTACTGCGCTCTACTACGCTGACAATGCGGAACGCATTCTCGGCGACGAGCAAGTCAACATCGAGGGAGTCGACGCGTGGGTGAGCTACGAACCCATCGGCCTCATACTGGCAGTCATGCCGTGGAATTTCCCCGTATGGCAAGTCATGCGCTTCGCGATCCCGTCGCTGACCGCTGGAAACGGTGTGGTCCTCAAGCACTCGCCGAACGTAACGGGTTGTGCGTTGGCCCTCGAGCAGCTTTTCGTCGACGCTGGATTTCCGAAGAATCTCGTCACCACCTTGGTCGTCGCCGAACCAAACGTTCCCCAGGTCATTGACACCCTTATTCGTGACGACCGCATCGCTGCTGTGACCCTGACCGGCTCAAACCGCGCTGGAGCCGCCGTCGGCGCCGCGGCGGGGCGCGAATCCAAGCGGTCGGTACTTGAGCTCGGTGGCTCTGACGCATTCGTCGTACTCGATGATGCGGACGTCCCGCGGGCGGTCGAGGCGGCTGTCAAGGCTCGTTTCAACAACGCCGGCCAGAGCTGCGTGTGCGCAAAACGCTTCATTGTTTCGGAGGCGATTGCCGAGACCTTCACCGAGCAGTTCGTGAAAAAGGTTGACGCCATCGTAGTCGGCGACCCAACCGACTCGGGCACCCACATGGGGCCCCTCGCTCGAGCAGATCTGCGAGATGCGCTCGATAGCCAAGTCAAGCGTTCGCTCGAAGCGGGCGCGAAGTTGCTTACCGGCGGCAAGGCAATCGACGGCCCGGGATATTTTTACGCGCCCACGGTCATTGGTAACACTGCACCAGGCGTCGCGGCGTTCGATGAAGAAACCTTCGGCCCGCTCGCCGTTATTGCTGTCGCTAAGGACGATGGCGATGCAATCCGTTTGGCCGACGCGACCAATTTCGGTCTGTCGATCAGCATCTGGTCGGCGTCGACAGATCGGGCGCTCGCTATTGCCAAGGGTGTTACGACCGGCGCAGCGTTCATCAATGCGATGACAGCATCCGACGCCCGCGTACCGTTCGGTGGAACGAAGAAGTCTGGGTATGGCCGAGAACTTGCAACGGCGGGTATTCGCGAGTTTACGAATACCCGAACCTACTGGACGGTCCGGCCCAAGTAAGCCGCGCGTCGTCTCAAAGAATCCCTGCCGACGAGGCAGGGATCCTTCCATTTCCCTCAATACGACCCTCGATCCGTCCCGTTCCATCACCTGACGCTGCGCATTCGCGTATGCGGTCTTCAAATCCCCGTGTCGCTCTGCGATTGCCTTCACGGCCCCTCTCAAAGAAAAGTTCATACGTTCGACTTTCGAAGTCCGACGGGCTTGACCGTACGTACGAAGTAAGCGGCCGGGCAACCCATCTTGAAGTTCGGTAGAGCTCTTGGGAGTATCGTGTCCACCTCACGAATAAGCGGACACGTGAACACTATCGTCGAAGAAGGAATGCGCTCTGAACGCCGCCGGCGGCGACGCTACAACGAGGAATTCAAGGCCAGAGTCGTAGCTGCCTGCCACGGTACCGGAGTATCGGTCGCAGCAGTTGCGCTGGAGCACAGGCTCAACGCGAATCTGCTGCGACGCTGGATCAATCAAGCAGAAGGCAGGCTTCCGAAAGGCCTGCCCGGCCGTCCGGCAGATTTGCAACCGACAGCTGCACTGGCATTTATGCCGATTCCACTGGAAGCTCGGAACACGCATTCGGCAGAGATTCGGATCGAAGTACGCCGGGGAGATCAGACGGTCGCGGTAAGCTGGCCGATATCGGAGGCAGCCCAGTGTGCAGCCTGGCTGCGCGAGTGGCTGCGGTGATCCGGATCGACGAGATCTGGTTGGCTGTCGATCCGCTGGCTAGACGCTTACGGACATCAGGGGCATCGGGAGACTCCGCAAACGGAAATTGCACGTCGCTTCAGCTCTGTAGGGCCGGTCACCAGAGAGCGCGCAGATCTTCCGGCGCTGAAATGAGCGGACGTCACAACTCGCCCGCCCCTGCAGATCACGAGTGTGCGGAAGCTGGAGCCTGCGTGTGGGAACTCTGGCCAACTACCGGCGAACGAGTCATAGTCATCACAACTACCGCACCAACGAGGAGGAGAAGCCCGGCAATCCCAAACGCCCAATCGTAGCTGCCCGTGGCCTGAATCACGTAGCCCGTCGCGATCGGAGCAATCATTCCGAAGATATTTCCCCCAACCACCACAAACGCCATTGCTTTGGCGACGTGCTTGGCACTCGGCAGCAGATCGTTCAGCAGCGCAAAGTTCAGCGAGGTCGTCGATGCAATCCCTGCCAGCGCGATCGAAAAAATTAGCAGGAGCGTGGCGAGACTCGAGATGAACGGGACAGCCAGGATTGCAGAGCCGGTGAGCATCGCCATTGCAACCGCGTTGCGGCGCCGACCGGATCCAACACCGCTCTTTTTCAGGTGTCGATCGCTGAGTCGGCCGACACCGATGCACAACAGCACTGCCGCGGCATAAGGAACCGCTGCGAGAGCGCCCGTGTGGGCCAGCGTCAGATGTCGCGTTGACTGCAGATAGCTCGGCAGCCACGTCAGGAAAAGATATTGCGTATAGACATTACAGCCTTGCGTGATCGCCAAACCCCAAAGTGTGCGCGACCGGAGCAGCGTGCGCAGGCCGCCGGCGGTACTCGCGTCCTCTTCGTCGACAACGACCGGGGTCGAGCTGCGCTCGCGAAGAATCTTCGCTCTCTCGTCTGACTGCAACCACCGCACCTTTTCCGGCGGATTGAAGAAGACGAGCCACGCCGCGAGCCACACGAAGCCGATGCCCCCAGCGATAACGAACGAGAGCCGCCACCCGAAGGCCGCAACCAATGCGCCGAGGAGCACCGAACAGATGGCCGGACCGGCATACGAGCCGCTATTGAACATCGACGTGACCATCCCGCGTTCGCCTGCCGGGATCCACTGGCGAATGACCTTGCCACCGACTGGGTTGCTGGTCGACTCACCCGCCCCCATCACCAGGCGCGCGGTAATCAGGCTCGCAAAACTCGTCGCGGCGCCGGTCAGAGCTGTCGCTGCGGACCAGACGAAGATCCCGATCCCAGCCATTCGCTTGGTACCAAATCGGTCGACCAGGAAACCCATCGGCAGAAGAAATAGTGCATAACTCCAGATAAACGAAGAGAACAGGTAACCCATGCCCACCGCGGAGAGGTGGAACTCGTGTTCGATCGGCTTTGCCGCGATCGAAAGAGCAATGCGATCCATGTAGTTGATCATGGAGAGGGAAAACAGGAAGACGGCGATCCATCCTCGGCGATACGACATGATTTGTCTCCAGCTGCTATGGCGGTATCGAGCCTGCCGTCGAACCCGCCTTAAGTGTTTTATGAGCACAAAATGCACTTTGGGTTTTAAAAAAACGCCGCAGATCTCGCGGCGTCTCTTACCTGTTCAGATTCACGATTCTTCGGGGAAGACCTCCTGAGCCCGCACCTTCGCCCGGCGCGCGCCATCGATATGCTCCCGAAGCAGCGTCGCGGCCTTAAGCAGATCGTTTTGGGCGATTGCATCCAGGATCGCAAGGTGTTCCTTCGCTTGTCCCTGGCGCGGCTTGCGAGCTCTTGCCTGCCGATACTCGACAAGGCGACGCAAGCGGTCCATGCGACGGACGGACTGAACAATAAAGCGGTTGCCAGACCATTTCGCGATCGTTTCGTGAAATTCGCTGTTGGCCTCGAAAAGCTCGACCGAGTTCATCGTGAGGTAGCCGGAGCCGGCAATGAACTCCTGCCGCCGGCGCAACTCCTCCAGTTCCACGCGATCTGCTTTGAACATCGGGGACATAACACCGGTCGGCTCGATAGAGGCGCGGAACAAGTAGCTCTCTTCATACGCGTCTACCGAATCAATCATCGGCATGAATTGCCAACCATGCCCGACCTGCCGCTCCAGCCAGCCCTCTTCTTGCATCCTCGACAACACACGCCGCAATTCGCTACGCGAAACTTCGTACTGGCGCATCAGGTCGGCCTCCGTGACCACATCAGGAACCCGGCGCGAAAGACGATCGTCGGCGATCTTCAGGTACAGCGGATCGTCGGGTTCGTTGAAAAAGTGCTCGGCGACCGCCGTCACATCGCGGGCTGGCTGCGCCATGAAAAATCCGCGATTCGCGTCGTAATAAACGACACCGAGCGTCGCCAGATGGTGGAGTGCTGCATTCACCGGCGTGCGGGACGTGCCGATTTTTTCGGCAAGCAGGGATTCCGCCAATCGATCCCCAATTGCCAGATCTTCGCGTCTGGCAAGGGCAATGATTTCGCGGGCGACACGCGTCTGCAAGGGGGTAAGGATCGGGCTTTCGAGAGAGCTGTCCATATGTTGTACGGGCGACAAATGGCCGTTCACCACGGCTGCGTGAGCCGAGGCCAAACTGGTGTGAACAACCGATTTTGCCATTGCCGCTCTCCTCGTGAGTCTCCCTGGCGCTCCGCTCAGGGTAACCACCTGCCTCAAATGCATTTGCTTATTGCGTTTCATGATCATAGAATGCACAAACACGAAACGCAAGCAATGCCTGCTTGCCTTGGAGAAAACCCCGATGTTCGGCCTTCTCGGTTACCAGATGCCCCCACGGCCGGCTCGACCGGCCACTCCCGGGATACTGCTTCCGCAGGTGGCCGTCAGCGATCAGGCTGGCTAATCATGGAACGCACTTTCGCTTTTGTAGGCTGTCGAACGACCCGCGCACGCAACGCCGAAGGAACTGGCATCTCTGTTTTCGAGATCGACCCGTCGGGTGGCTGGCAGCATTGTCAGACACTTGAGCCATTGGTCAATCCGAGCTTTCTTGCGTTAAGCGAGGCACAAGACCGGCTTTATGCGGTGCATGGTGACGAAAGCGAAGTGAGCGCCTATCGGTTCGATTCTGTCTCAGGGCTACTCAGCGCCTTGAATGTGCGTTCTGGCGTTGGACGCAACCCTGTGCATGTCGAATTTTCGCGCGACGGTTCGTCGCTCGTCATCGCAGGCTATGCGACCGGATCCTTGACGCCGGTGCCGATCGCCAGCGATGGCTCGCTCAATTCTCCTTCGCTTCCCGTTGTGCTCGAGGGGCGTCCAGGCCCCCATCGCGTTGAACAGGTATCGTCCCACCCGCATCACGTACCCCGCTACAGCACACGCTTCGTCGATAGTGATTGGTACATCGTACCGGACAAGGGACTGGACACTGTCTTCGCCGTAAGATGGTTGTCCGATGGCTCGTCTGTTGTGAAATGCGCCCGGGCACGAGAAGGCGCTGGTCCACGTCACGCGGCGTTCCACCCCTTGCGGCCATACGTTTATGTCGTCAACGAGCTCGATTCGACTTTGACGAGCTGGTTGTTCAACCATTCAACGGGTGATCTGACGGCAGTAAACACCGTCTCGGTAATACCGGGTGACTACCACGGTTGGAGTCGTGCAGCAGGAATCGCCATCGCGGCCGACGGCCGGTCGCTGTATGTCACGAACCGAGGCCACGATACGATCGCAACCTTTTGTCTCGATCCAATCACATGCCTCCCCACCGACATTGCGTGGACGCCGACCGGAGGATCGTTTCCGCGGTTCCTCTGCCTGGGCCCAGACGGCAAGACGCTGTATGTAGCAAATGAAAACTCACATTCGATCGTTCAGTTCTTGCTCGAATCTGGTAGCGGGCGGCCCGTTGCAACGGGCCGCCGCGTCGAAACTGGAAGCCCAGTTTGCATTGTCTTCGCTCGCTTCGGTACGTAGATGTCGGTGAAGAACCGCACCGCGGGGTTCGAACCAGGACATTGTTTAAGCTTGACTGGCGAGAGGCGTCGCTCATGAATTCAGGCTGCTGACAATCGCAAACGGTGGGAGTCATCTGAGTCGCGCATCGAAAAGAATGGCAATTTAAGAGAATTTCACCAATATATTCTGCACACCTTATTTAATATCACGACGGTTTCTCGTTAAACTTGAGATTACATAGGAGACATTACATGCAACAAACGAGAGAACTCTCTTCAGATAATGCAGGCATCCGTAGAAGCAGTTTCTGGCCTTATGGTTGGTGGGCAATCGTTGAACTGCGCATAGGCATTGTTCCGCTGCCGATCTACCTTCTCCTGATCGCGCTCGTGGCGGGCTTCGTTACGACGGGCAAGGTTCCCGGTGAGATATCGATGGCGATCGCGGTCCTGGTGCTTTGCGGCTTCACTTGTGCGGAGATCGGTAAACGCATGCCTATCTTCAACAAGATCGGCTCCGCTGCGATCGTCGCCACGTTTCTTCCCTCGTTTCTCGCGTTTCATCAGTTGCTTCCTGCCAAGTTGATCGGCATGGTGACAAACTTCACGCATGTGAGCAACTTCATGTATCTGTTCATCGCGTCGATTATCGTTGGCAGCATCTTCAGTATGGATCGCGAGGTGCTGATCCGAGGATTTGCCAAAATATTCTTTCCACTCGCTGCCGGGTCCATCGTTGGTGGAATCGTCGGAACCATCGTGGGAACCGTGCTCGGCCTCGGCACCAAGCACACCCTTCTCTACATTGTCATCCCGATCATGGCCGGAGGCGTAGGTGAAGGGGCGATTCCCCTTTCCGTCGGCTATTCGGAAATTATGAAGATCCCGCAAGGTCCGGTATTTGCGGAAGTCCTACCGGCGGTCATGATCGGAAGCTTGTGTGCCATCCTATTCTCGGGTGTTCTCAATTGGGTCGGTGAAAAGCGACCGCACCTGACCGGACGCGGTACGCTGCAGCCGGCTGCCGAACTTCCGACGACGCCGGTCGACGAATCGGCGCCGTCCACTCCCGACGTAAATACTGTCGCTGCAGCTGCGATCACCGCCATCTCCCTGTACCTGGTGGGCCTCCTGGGACATCGGTTGCTCGGATTGCCTGCACCCGTGGCGATGCTCTTCATTGCCGTCTTCATCAAGGTCTGTCGGCTTGTTTCTCCGAATCTTGAAGGCGGCGCGCGGGTTGTCTACCAATTCTTCTCGACCGCGGTCACTTACCCGTTGCTGTTTGCAATCGGAACTGCAATGACACCGTGGGACAAGCTCGTCGCTGCCATTAATGTCGCAAACATCGTAACCATCGCGAGTACTGTAGCGGCCCTGATGGGCACCGGCTACCTTGTCGGCAAGTGGTTGAAAATGTATCCGATCGACACCGCAATCGTGAATGCCTGTCACAGCGGCCAGGGTGGTACCGGAGACGTCGCCATACTCACGGCCTGCAACCGTATGAACCTGATGCCATTCGCGCAGATTGCGACACGGATTGGAGGAGCAATCACAGTTACGGTGACCCTTCTCCTTCTGGCACATGCGTTCTAACGTGTGACCGAAGCAGACGGGAAAATAGTCGTGACGAGCAACATGCGTGAGCTCCTCCGCACACGTCAACCCGGCTACGCAGCACCGGACCGACACAAGCGGCGCCCCCAGCGGCTACAAGCGTACGTCCGTCCACGTGCTGCGTTTTCAAGCTGGTCCCAACACGATTTGGATCTTGAATCCGAAACGGAGAAACCGGCGACCGGCAACTTTCCTGTTTCCGGTGTCGGCTGGAGGTTGTAACGGTATTGCTTTAGATCGAAGCAACACCGACGGTCATGCCGCCACAAACATACAAGGTCTGTCCCGTAACAAAGCCACTGGACGGTTCTAGAAAGAAAGCGATTGCTCGTGCAACGTCCTCCGGCACCCCCAGCCGCTTGACCGGAACGCTCGCAATAATGGCCCGTGTCCGCGGGGATTCCGGAGGATTAGCTGCATCGAATAGCTCCGTCCGAATCGGGCCAGGACCAACTGCGTTAGCCGTAATTCCCCAGGTACCGAGTTCGAGTGCCCATACGCGCGTCATCCCCAACAGAGCCGCCTTACTCGCTGCATATGCCGTGCGCAATTCCTTTCCTAACGCAGCTCGAGACGAGACATTCACGATACGACCGAACGCAGCCTCCTTCATTCCCGGAAGAAGTGCCTGCATACACTGATGCGCGCACCGGACATTCAGATCCAAGACCTTTCCGAGATCCTCCAGCGTCTGGGTACTTGCGTCGGCCGGCGCTACCATTCCGACGTTATTCACTAGCCTCGTTATTGGCCCCCCTGCCAAGGCGTCCGCAAGGGCATTGGCACAATCCGCAGGATCCGAAAGGTCCGCAATTATTCCATCTCCTACTTTGTCGATTACAACCACGTCATAACCGTCTTCCCTGCACCGGCTGACCACGGCGGCACCAATACCACTCGCTCCCCCGGTTACAAGAACCCGCTCTTTCATCATAGCCCCTATGTACGTCGCACCTGTCGGAAATCAAAAAACTGACTGACTCAACGCTTCGTCGCGTACTTGAAGGTCCCAAGAGACTTCGCCACCAACAACCCACTGCCGTCGACAATCTCGCCTTCACAGTAAGCCATCTTCGCTGACCTATGTAACAAGCGGCCGCGCGCGTAGAGCTGTCCTCGACCGGCCTGGATGAAGCTAATCTTCAATTCGATTGTCAGAACACCTGTATCCGAGTCTGCCACACTGCGTGCGGCCAACGCGAGTGAGATGTCAGAAAGCGTCATACTGATGCCACCATGGGCAATACCCCATGCGTTCATATGCGCCGATCTCAGCGGCAACACCACTTCGCATGTCCCGGCCGAACACGTGACGCGTTCAATTCCGAGTGCGTCAACGAAGGGACTATCGAAACACGGGGCCTCGCTCACAACCACGGAGGAATCCCCCTCGAGTCCGCTTGATGCTCCGTTTCTTGAAGGCATCGCCATCCCTCAGTAAACCTCGAAAAGAGCAGCAGCTCCCATACCACCAGCGACACACATCGTCACAACGGCATAGCGGATTCCTCGCCGTCTTCCCTCGATCAACACGTGTCCCACCATTCGGGTGCCGGTCATGCCAAACGGATGTCCAATCGAAATCGCACCGCCGTTGACATTTAGTCTCTCAGAATGTACTCCGAGCCGACGCTGGCAATAAATTGCTTGTGACGCAAAAGCCTCATTGATTTCCCACAGCCCAATGTCGTCCACGGTCAATCCATGCCGGGCCAAGAGTCGCGGTACGGCTAACACCGGACCAATACCCATTTCGTCTGGCTCGCATCCAGCGAGTGCGAGCCCACGGAAGGCGCCAAGTGGCGACAGTCCATAACGTTCCGCTTCGCGTGCCTCCATCAATACACAGGCAGCAGCACCGTCAGAGAGCTGTGAAGCGTTTCCTGCTGTCACGAAACGATCAGGCCCGTTAACCGGCGCCAGCTTCATTAGTGCCTCCGCCGTGGTGCCCGGCCGGTTGCATGTATCCCTTCTAACCGTTACGGCACGCCTTTCGAATGTTCCGGAGTTCTTGTCAGCAACAGACATGATGGTCGAGACGGGCACAATTTCTTCGTCGAACCGACCCGTTGCCTGCGCAAGCTCAGTACGGCTCTGGCTCCGGGCAGAAAATTCGTCCTGGTCCACGCGGCTAATTTCATAGCGCTTGGCGACAATGTCAGCTGTCTCGATCATCGACATATAGAGATCGGGCTTTCGCTCCATGATCCACGGATCGACACCAGACGCACTATCTTCCCGCGTACGAATCGACGAGATACTTTCGACGCCGCCAGCGATCATTGCCGGCGCGCCATCAACGACGATTCGCCCGGCAGCGAATGCTATTGCCTGCAGACCGGAGGCGCAAAACCGGTTGACGGTGGTCCCCGCGATTGAGATCGGGAGCTCGGAGCGAACCACAGTCTGGCGAGCAATGTTCCGTCCGGTCGCGCCTTCGGGATAGCCGCAGCCCAAGATCACATCCTCGATCAAGCCCGGATCAATGTTAGCGCGCTCGACGGCCGCGCGTACGGCATAAGACGCCAATGTGGGTCCCGGTGTCGCGTTGTACTCGCCCCGATGAGCCTTCGTTATCGGGGTACGGGCGGTCGAGACAATTACAGCTTCTCGCATGATGTATCGGATATGAAGTGAAGATTAGTCGGGCGACGAACCGCATCCATCGCGTCGCCACCAATGATTCAAAGATTACTTGCCGGTGACGGCAAATCTAGAAAGAGAGTCATTCGAATGCTCCCCCGGCTTCGTATAGCGCCCCAGGCCAAGAAGGAAAACGCAAGACGCTAAAAGAAGGAACGGAGCCATCTGCATTGGCAGATCGTATGACTTGTTGACGTCGAAATAATAGCCCGTTGCCATCGGCCCGATCACTGCCCCTAGTGAGTAACCCGAAAAGACGATTCCGTAAAACAAACCGAATTTTTCCATTCCGATGTAAGCACGTGTGAGATACGAGAGCAAATCACCCTCTGCACCAATCGCGAGTCCAACGAGGATCGAAGCGGCCATCGCACCATAGTAGCTATCGATCTGGCGAAGCAAAACGAAGCCGATGGCTCCCGACGCAAAGTATACGCACGCAACAAACGGGGCATGAATTCGATCGACCAGTAGACCGGATGTGAGACGACCAATCAGAATACCGAACCCGACAAACGATGCGCAGCGCGCCGCATCGATAGCGGATATCCCTCGATCCATCAGCAGTGCAGGAAGGTGTGGAACCAGTGACAGTACGGCGGTAGAAGCACATAGAGCACCCGCAAAGATCATGAGTACCTTCACGCGTCGCCCTCGCGTGGATCCGACCCCGGCATCGACGGCGCCGGATGTCCCGCGAACATGAACCACGCGCCGAGAACCACGCTTCTCGCGCATCAGAAGGAATGCAACGAATGCCCCTGCACAAGAGACAATTGCTAGTACCTGATAGGCCTCGCGCCACCCGACGTGTGCGATCAACCGTGCCGATAGTGCCGGCATCGCGACCGTTCCGATTCCGAAGCCGACCATCGCGATGCCAATTGCCAAACCCAGGCGACGGTCGAACCATTGTGGAAGGATAGCGAGGTAGCCGAGCACGGAAGTAGCCGCACCCGACATACCGACAATCAGAGACAGTGCCACCCAGCTCACCGTATTGCCTTTCTGGGATGCCATGCAGGCCATCGCAATCGCAAATACAATCGCAGAGACAAAAACGACTCTTTTAACTCCGAAGCGGTCCATCAGGACGCCGATGAGGGGACTGACAAACGCCAAACCAAGCATCGAGGCTGAATACGACTGGGCCGCCTGCGCCCGCCCCCAATGAAACTCCTTGACAATCGCCGGGCTGAAAACGCCGCTGGTTGCGATGAAAATGGCCGCAAATCCGAACGCCATTCCCAATGCCGCACCAAGTACGTTTCGAATGTAAATGCCCTTCGACGTTCCGTCATCAGTTGCGATTTCCATGCCATGTCTCCTTGTGACTTGTTATCGATGTTTTCCGTCAGTGCCCCAACCCGCCAAGATCACCGAGGTAAGCACCGGCACCCCTGACCGTAACCGGAAGCTCTAGCAACCGCAGCATCTGCCGGGCCGTGCACACTGCTGTAGAGGTGACCGGAATGCCCAACATCTCTTGTGCTATCTGAATTGCCGGCAGCGACGGCATCTGAACACAGGCCGAAAGCACTACGGTATCGGCGCCACGGACATCCAATCGTTTAACGTCTTCGATCAGACGCATCGGATCACGTGCGCCAACCTCAAGGTTGTCTTCGATAGAAAAATTGATAGCATCGTTGACTTCGATGCCTTCTGCCTCGATATAGCTGACGACCCGCTTCGTCAAGGCATCGGAATACGGAGCCATAAGCGAGATGCGACGAGCGCCAAAGCTCTTCAACTCATCCACAAGTGCGCCTGCGGACGTCATCACCCCTGGGGATGTCTGATGACTCTCGAGCGCGTCCAACAGCGATTGCGTAGCCGCGCGGTGATACCCCTCCCCCATACACATGATTGCGACAAGGCACGCGGTACTCAGCACGTCTACCCGCGCATCCGCGAGTTCGATAGCGCAGCGCCCCATATCGCGGTTCATGCGCTCAAGTTCCTCGGGAACAACGCGATGCATACGAACCCGGCTCGAGTGAAAAGTGAACTGATGCTCCGGGTACGCCTGCATATATGCCCCGAACAATGCAGGGATCTCCTTCTCCATCGTGATATTCGAGCTGGGCACGATTTGCCCAATGCGATAATTCATGTCGACTCCGTTTGTTGTAGCGTCTTACGCGCAAAGCCTTCAAGGATCCTTCTCAACGCATCGGGAATTTCAGTCCCGATGCGCGCGTCGGTGCGCACGCATATGGGTGAGAATTTCGAAAGAAAGATGGGTTGCCGATCGAGCGACTTTCCTTCGAGCAGGATGTCGAACGATCGGCTTCGAATATCGCCTATGCTGCATTCGATATCGACGCTATCGTTGGGCCAAAGCGTTCCGCAAAAGTCGAATGTCATGCCGCGACACGGCAGCCCGACATCGAAGATTTCGCCAAGCGGCCGATGTCCACCGCCACTCGACTCTGAGACAAAATCCTTGAATAGCGCCACCGCACTAAATACGTACTCGCTGAGCCGACCGGTATATACGACACCAGCAGGATCGCAGTCTGCCCAGCGAACCGTACGCCGGACGGTAAAGGGCTCCTCATGAAGCACGTACTCGTAACTATGGATCATGAGAGCCCCTCGATGCTGGGAATCGCCCCGGCCACTTCCAATTCCCGGACCAACGCGGGATACTGCTCGCGCAATCGCCCTGCATCGACACGTCCCGTTCTCGTCATGAACTGGTACACGAACTGATGCGGGCTGAGATCGTTCATCCACTCTCGGATGTTTTCGTACCACATATAGGAAGCTTCCGATGCCTTGATCAAGCGGTCCTTGGATTCCCTACGCCGCGCGACATAACCGGCGAGCGCCGCAACGACATCACTGTCGTTTTCGACAATCGCCTGTGCCAAGGCGATCGAATCCTCCATCGCGATACGTGTCCCCGACCCGATCGAGAAATGGGCACTCGCGAGAGCATCGCCGACAAGCACACGGTTTCCACTGAACCAGTTTGCGTTGCGGATGACCGGAAACTGCCGCCAAATGGAATTGTTTGAAATCAATCGGTAACCGTCGAGCTCGGTCGCGAAAACTTCTTCGAAAAGCGCCTCTCTCTGTTCAAGAGTCATCTCTTCCAGGCCAAGTTTGATCCACGTCTCGTGGTCACACTCCGCCACAAACGTACTCATGCTCTCCGAATACGGATAGTAGTGAGCAACGAAGCATCCGCCACAAAACTCCCGAAATACGAGGGAAGGATTTTCGAACGCCTTTCCGACGCCGAACCACGCAAAATGGTTTGTCAGTTCTTGCTTAGTAGTGCCGAATCCGATCTCGTCGCTCGATCGCACTTTTGAATTGACACCATCGGCACCGACAATGATGTCGCCGTCGAGACCATCGATGTCGTTGATTCGCGACGCATAGGTCACCGGAATGTTAAGACGTGTCGCGTGTTCCTGAAGGATCTGCAGGAGCTTCAGTCTTGGGATAGCGCCACCGCCTTGCCCAGGCCGCTTCACGGTTACTGGACTTTCTTGGGTGATGATGGTTTGCCGCGTGGTGAACTTCATGGCCGATATCAAATCGGTGCAAAGCTCAGGCGCCGCTTGATGCAGTCGCGTGAGCCCCGTGTCTGCGAGCACGACACCGAAACCAAAAGTTGCGTCAGCTTCATTCTGCTCGATCACTTCCGTCTGGATATGCGGGGCGTGGCGCGCGAGGAGGATGGCAAGAAACAGACCGGAGGGACCGCCTCCGACGATATCGACCTTCATGCTTGCCTCACGGGCGCGATTACCAGCTTTTCCATATCGAACTGCTCGATGGTCCCAACCAGTCCTCCCGTTAACGCGCCGTACCAGACAGCCGGCTTGAACCCCAACTCCTTTCGCTCAAAGGCAAGGCCCGGCGCCCCGTCGATTCTCACGTAACCATCGCTTACTCGCACGGCTTCGTAACCGACCCGTTCTTCAGCCGCGTCGACGAGAGCACGGAACTCCGGCACATCGAGGACGAACACGGACGCAACCGACAAACTCCCGAAATCACTGAATCCGGCCCCTTTTCGTTTCCAGACCGGTTCGATGCCCGCAAAGGGACTGCCGGCGTAGCTTGCACGTTCGAGTTCGATGGCCGCTTCGATTGTGCGAGTCGCATCACCCTTATCCTTGTCGTCGAACGGACGCGTCTGGTACGTGATCTCGATGGGATAACCGTTGGGATCATTGAAATAGATTGATTCAATTACTTCGTGGCGAACCTGGTATCGCAACGGAATCCCAACTTCCTCGACGCGAGTTCGCCATTGAGCCAGTTCCGTCTCGTCACGGACAAGCCACGCGGTATGAGTTGCTCGGTCCTGGTAATGATCGGTGGGAATAAGTTTCTCCGGACGTTCGGTACCGATGTAGTAGAAAAACGCGATTGTGCTGCCATTTCCGCTGTCGAAGAAAAAATGAAGGAAGTCCGCGTGGTCGGCCGGCCCCCAGCCTCGCGCGGAAATTGCATGGACCAGCGGCAAACCGAGAAGGTCACGATAGAAACGGACCGTCTCTTCAAGCTTCCATGTCGGACGCGCGGTGTGATGAACACCACGCAACACCGGATTCGCGACGAGTACCTCACGTTCTGAACGGTTCATGATTTAGCCTTGGGTAGCAGTTGTTGATGCACGCTCTTCGTTGAGGCGCTCGGTAATGCACTTTCGGAGCAGAGCCTTGCTCAGCTTCCCGGATGCGGTGACGGGAAATTCGTGGATGATTTCCACGCGCTCCGGCCATTTGAATTTGGCTAGACCCGCGGCATCGAGGTATTCGGTCAACTCGGATAGCGTGATGGGCTCAACTCCGGGCTTAGGTACGATGAACGCGCACACCTTTTCGCCATAAACCAGATCTGGCATTCCGACAACTGCGGAGGCATGCACACGCGGGCACGCATTGATGAGATTCTCGAGTTCCTCGGCGTTGATTTTCTCGCCGCCTCTGTCGATGACGTCTTTCGTCCGTCCGCGGAAGAAGAAATAGCGCTTGCCGTCGATCACTTCGGCCATCATCAAATCACCTGATCGGTAATAGCCGTCAGTGGTAAAGCGATGAACGTCTTCCCTTTCAGACTTGAAATATCCGCGGATCGTATATGGTCCGCGGAACAACGCTTCCCCAACCTCTCCGTCATCAACGTCAATTTCTGTTCCCGGTTCAACAATCCGGACCTCGTCATATTCCGACACCGGTCGACCGACCGACTCGTCGAGGATGCGCTGCGGGTCACTAGGATGAGCGAACATGATCACTCCTTCGGTCATCCCAAAGATGTGGTAGCAAGGGGAGCCGAGCGCATCTCGCAAACGCGCTGCATTCTTTGGGCCGATTAGCTTGCGACGCTGCTTCTCCTCTACAGATGCCCTCCGCATTTGGTCCGCGACCCGAGAAAAGATCGGACCGGCAAGGCCAAACCAGGTAGGGCTGTAGCGCTCGATTACGTCGCAGAGCGTTTCCTGCCTGATGTCTGGACACACCGTCACGGCCGCACCGTTCAACATCATTGGCCCAAAGAAACAGACCATGTTCATGTTGTGCATGAACGGCGTGGGCATGAAAAGGACATCGTCACGGTGGTAGCCGTTTCGGCTTGCGACCGCCCGCATATTCAGCAAGTACTCGTTCTGAAAACGCGGAATTATCTTCGGGACACCAGTAGTGCCTCCCGACAACTGATACACCGCGACTTGAAACGGATCGTCCTCGACATCAGCCAGCACGGACCGTGCGTCGTTCGTGCCGATGCTGTCAATCAGCGACCACAACGTGTTCGCACTGCCACGTGGGGTCCCACGGGCCTGAATGAGGAGTTTCAGAGAAGGGACGTAATCGCACATTTCCTCGCCGAAAGCGACGTCGTCGAATCTTGCATCGTCACCTTGTACGACGTGTACGACTGCTTCGCAGAGATTGCCGAGATAGGAAATCTCGTGCTTACGAAACGCCTGAAGCGCACAAAGAGGGATTAGCGTTGCCTTGAGGCAACCGACAAACGCGATGAGGAGTTCGTTGCAGTTTCCGCACTGCAAGATGACAGGATCAAGCGGCCGGGCGCCTTCGCGCAACAGCGCCGCGCCAAACCGGTCGGTAAGTTCATCAAACTCCTCGTAGGTGAACTCGCCCTCTGGGCCGACCAGAATTTTTCGCCCGGCATGCTCGCGAAAGGACTCACAAAGCGCGGCACGCAGCGATTGCTTTTGAAGGACGCCGGCATCGACGTAGCGGGCCAATCGTTCGATGTCGGGATAACGGACGCCCGGCAAAGCTCGCTTGGGCCTGAACTCTCTTTCGTTCAACTGTGTCTCCATCTTGTAACTGTGGTGGTGCAATGCTCAAACGGTGAAGCGTGCACCCAGCCACTCAGCGATATGCTCACCCGCGACCCGTCGGCCGGAAGGCTCGTCCTTGCTCAAAGCCATGCCATGGTGGTTTCCACGAACCTTGATTCGCGTCTTATTTTTCGACGCTATGTCGTTGTAGATGCATTCGAAATCCTCTGGGAAAGCACACTGATCACCCGAGTACTCCAGCAAAAGCGTCGGCACATCGATCGCGGACGCACACTTCGCGAATGATGCGTTACTCGTCAGGCCGGACCATGTGGACAACCACGATTCCGGAGTGACTACACGTCCGAATGCGACGCTGCCCCAGTTCGATGTGAATGGATCGTTGCCCCACAGAGAGCCTGCCTTTCTGTCCGATGGGTCTATCGACGTATCCCAGGCACGAAGATCAGCGTCGGTGCGCCATACCTGGAATATCGGGGCATAACCCGCAACTCGGTGATCGATAGCGGTCCCGCCCCCTTCCTTGACACGCTTGCGCGCATCTTGCTTCCGCGCGAGCAAAGCCCGCGCATGCACGTCCAGGCGTTGCACTCTCGCAAGTTGCGCCGTCCTGTATCGCGTCGAAAATTCGCGAGAATAGCGCGCTGTTCTGGTTGCCGCGTCATAGCCGTTATCTGCACTGAACGGATCAAGTGCTGGATCGACGGACATAGGATCGTTTTCGTCGACCACACTTGGATCGACGCTATTCAGGAGAATCACCCCTTGTCCAGGATGCGGAGAAACCAGAATCATCGCGTCCGCTATCGGCATCGCGACGTCACCAAGGCCAGTGAGGCGCCCCCCTGGAGTGCGCTTGATGCGCTGTTCGGGAGCCAGACGCGACTGCTGATGATAGAACGCGTAGAGGGCACCGCCACCAGAATTGCCAAGCAGAACGATGTTTTCGAATTCCAGTGAGCGCAAGTGGCTCATGCCGGCTGCAACGTCCAACAGCGCAATTTCGTGCTCCAGTCGCAGATCGTTGCCGATGGATCGGGGGCCCTGTACCCAGCAGGCGCACCCGGCATCGAGCACGGAGGGAACGAGGTAGTGCGTCACGGACATTTCTCTCGGATGCATGATCGAGACAACCGTCCGCTCCTCGCCGGTCCGCGTAAAAAGGAACCCCAACGTCTTCTGACCGTCTGCAGTCTGCAGCGCATACGGGACCACCTTATATGGGCGCGTCATAAGGGCCGGGTCCCAGTTAGCACCCCGCAGCCCTGCGGTCACGATCGCCTTTTCCATTTCAGCCACTTCGTCTCCTGATCGGTTCAAGCACTTGATCGAAGAGTAGAAATTTATTGAGATAGTGTCAATTATATTTTGGAGGTAGACTGTCGGTACTTTCCCGCAACAACTTTCGGTCCCCACACGAACCATCGCGCTGACCATGACGGATGCACCCCGAAACAAAACCGAATCCGCCGGCGAAACCGTCCCGCGACGGCGAGGCCGGCCGCCTAAGACGGCATCAGCGATCGGTACCGAGCCACTGCTGTCCCGGAAAGTGATCATCGAGCGCGCCAGCGAGATGGCTCGATCGATGCCTCTTGACCAGGTTTCGATGGTGCAGCTCTCAAAGGAATTTGGCGTCGCGCCGGGCCTGATCCACTATTACCTTGGCAGTCGCGACGACCTGATCTCCGGGGTACTGAACGGTTACTATCGTCAACGGCTTGAAGCGTTGCCGGCGTTAACCGGAGACTGGCGCCCGGACGTCGAGAAAATCGCCCGGATCTCGTATGCGTTCGCGCGTGAAATGCCGGGTGTCAGCCTCTATATCGCATCGCACAATCGTTTCAGGCTTTTCCAGGCTGTCGGACCAGGCGAGACGGACTACGGCCTGGCGCTGTTCAATCACACGACCTCGGCATTTCTGCAGGGTGGTTTCACTGCGGAAAAGACCGCGCTCGCGTACCATTTGCTTGCTCAATACCTCTTGTCTTCAAGCGTGGCAGCTGCGGGGCGACAGAGCCCCGCCGAGCACTCGGACTACATACGCGACAAGTTTGAAGCCGCCTCGGACGATCGATATCCAGCAGCCAAGCTGGTTGGGTCGGCTTTCTCGAAGCTCAGCGCCGACTGCGCATTTGATGAGGGCCTGCGGCTGCTGCTGGATGGATTCGAACAGTGGCCCCGATCACATGGAGAAGCGCTGGAGTCTTCCCTTCCGCGCACGTCACGGCGAAAGCGCGTGGCAAATAACAACTGATCGCCCCATCGATTCCAGCCGGTTGCTCCGCACCGATTCGAGGCTTGTTGCTATTTGGAAGTGTGGCGCCGTACGATTGCCATCTCTATAGAGCGGCGCCACACGTTACCTCAGCTTGGCGGCGACATCAAAACTTGTGCCGGATGCCGAGCCGAACGCCGATCTGTTTATCCGTCGCCGACGGACTGAAGCCAGCAATTGATGCGACGGCGGGTTGTCCGAGCGAATCATGACCCATCGCACGTTGAAGTACCGCCAATGCATACAAATCCGTGCGTTTCGAAAGGCTGTAATCTACGCCAAAATCCAGCTGCAAGTATTTTGCCCCCTGGTCGCCCTTCACCGCGTTCCGATGCGTGTAGTCAACGCCTGCGCCGAGTTGGAGCATCGGTGATGCACGATATCGAACGTTGAGATCGACACTCGTAAATACAGCGTCCCCGGTATAACCCAACGGATTGGGCCCCGACGACGATCCCAGCGAGCCAAATCGAACGTTCGTACCAACCAGAGAAAGCGTCGTGTCTTTGAGCGTATAAGAGGCTCCCGCCCCGAAGATCTGCAGCGTCTTGGCAGATGCATAGCCAGCATAGACAGGATTGGACTCGGGTGCTGTTGAGCTACCTCCGGAACCGATGTTGTTCGCCGCAGCGGTGCCTTTATTCGGAGTGTTGCCGTAAAACGATACATTCGGATCGCGCGCGTTGAGGTACCCGAGTCCCATGACGAAACGCTCTCCGGTGTACCCGGCGCCGAGCCCCCATATCTGGTTCTGTGCCTGACTCCCTGGCACACCACCAAAACTATAGAGGGCGCTGGCCCTGAAGCCGCCGTAGGACGCCGAGGCGAACTTCACAGAATTGTTGATGCGGTTCGTATTCGTCAGGTTGTCGAGATCGTCCGGATGAGAACCCATGTATCCAGCGAATGCACCCGACGCAGCGAACTGTTGCACATAATCCACCAACGGATCGTACTGACGGCCCGCAGTGACCGTGCCCCAAGGGCTGGCCAGTCCTACCCAAGCCTGGCGTCCAAACTCCGCTCCGCCCTGAGCCAATGCACCGGTGTTCGCCATGAACCCGTTCTCCACATTGAAAATCGCCTTCCAGCCACCACCCAGGTCCTCGACGCCCTTGAGGCCCCAGCGGCTACCGCTGAGACCGGTAGTATGGGCGTCACTCAACGCAAACTGTGAGGCACCGTGCGGCTTCCCGTCGATCTTTGAGGTCTGCGCGTTATTCGCGTAGGTCACGCCGACGTCGACGATTCCATAGAGCGTAACGGTACTCTGGGCGTACGCAGGCACAGCAAGAATCGCAGCGGCCGAGCATGCCGCGGAACATGTCCATTTCATTGGGGCGTCTCCATTAGGTAGTTGTACTGATACATTATTCATGCGGACCCAGCGCACACCTCCGCTACGCCCGACACAATTGATACACCGTCAATTTATGGGGAAAATTTAGCAGATTTGTGAGGGGTGTCAATAAATGTACGGCAGCTTTCTCATCAGCGTTTACCCCGCGCCGGCGAAACAATAACGCGAGTCCGCCCCGGATCGACTTGCGAAGACAATGAATTCGTTACGAGGCGACCATCGGACAGATCTGGCCGGATCGCTCTCGTTATGTGCTCAGCACGGCGGTGATCGCATCGCGGCAGTACCGGTAACGTTTGCGGCCGGCCTCACAGACCCGACTGGCGGTCCGCGCAGATCGCAGTCGCGCTCGCCCCCTACTCTTGTCGATGGCAAGCAGCGCGTAAAGCAACAGGCGTGTGCGGTCGGACAAGACGCATGCTCGCCGGTGTTCCGGGGCTACTACTTTGAGTCCTTGCCCACCCGCATTTCGTCGCTTGTTCCGCCACAATCCTGCCCAAGGTGTCTCTTCCGCCAACGCGATGGGCTAACGCCAAGTTGTTCCCGAAATGCGGTGGCAAAATTGGCCGCGCTCGAGAAGCCAATCTCGTCGGCTACATCCGAGATACTCATCGATGTCGTCGAAAGAAGGTGCATAGCGGTGCGCAATCGCGTCTCGCGCAAATACTCGAATACCGTCTGCCCCAAGCAATCGCGAAAAATCCGGGACAAGCGCTTTTCGTGGGTGCCGACGAGGTGTGCCAGTTCGTCAAGAGCTGGTGACTTACGCAAATCATGCAGTAGGATTCCGATTGCAGCGCGTACCAAATTGGAGTCCGGATTATCCGGTAGTTCGGGCACGTTTCGAGGCTGCCGATCGCGACTGGAGCGCTTAATATGATTTCGAATTCGAACGATGACCTCTGCCGGCTCGAACGGCTTTACGATGTAGTCGATTGCTCCCGTTTCAAGCCCGGCAAGACGGTCCTCGAGCGCACCCGCGACGGTCAGAATTACAACTGGAATAGTCTGCGTCGACGGCGTCGAGGCCAACAATCGGCAGACGGCGAAGCCGTCCATCCGGGGCATGCGGACATCCATCAGTATCAGGTCCGGCGAGACTGCCTGCGCACGGTGATAGGCCTGTGAACCATCAAAGGCGACACTGATCCGGCAACGGGTAACTCGCAAGAGTTCGATCAGGAGCCGCAAGTCGCTCGGACGATCGTCGACGATAAGGATGTGTGCTCCGCTGAGGTCCATCACCGAGCGAAGTGAGATTGACCATTGTGAGGACATGGTTTGCCAACGGGCGTGGAAAAACAGTTATAGCGGTCGCCGGCGCCCTGAAACGGGAAGTGCTATCGGCTTCCGTCAGGCCCGCCTAATCGCCTCACCGACCTCCAACTAGAAACGGCCGGTGCAGCGAAAGGCGGCCGGCATCATTCGGTCCTACTCGTCAGATCCACGCCTGACCCAGCCGCAGTTATCGAAAAACGAAACGGGAAGCGTCCGAGAATCGATTTCGTTTGTCCAGCGTTCGATTCTTCAAATAGAGAGAGACATAGCGAGCCATCTTCGCTAATACTCAGCTCTACGGGATTGATCCCATTTGCGGCTAGCGCATCCCGGACGGCGTCGAGAGTCTCGCGTCGCTTCAACTCCGGCTTGAAAGTCTTACCTACAGCCGTTAGCGGTATTGCATCGACGATATGGATGCGTTTGGGCAACGCTGCCCGTTCGCCGATGGATTCCCGCATGAAAGCAACCAGTTCGTCCTCGGTTGCGCGCATACCCGCCTTCAATTGCACGTAGGCGACCGGCAATTCCCCCGCGTGAGTGTCTGGCCTCCCGACCGCCGCCGCGATCTGCACGGCGGGGTGGCGATGCAGCGGCTCCTCGATCGTGGCTGGATCGATGTTGTGGCCGCCGCGAATGATTAGTTCCTTTCGCCGTCCAGTCATCCAGAAATAGCCTTCTGCATCGCGCCGCGCCAGATCGCCTGTATTGAGCCAGCGCGCACCGTCGCCGAGGTCGAGCCATAGGCCTTCGTTTTGTGCGGGTTGCGTATAACCGGCAAATACGTTCGGCCCCGAGATCAACAGCAGCCCGGTCTCGCCTTCCGCGCAGTCCCGTACGTAAGCGCCGCGGTCATCCACGATCACGGCTTTCATCGCTTGGCCCGGAATCCGCAGGCCGATCGACCCGAGCCGGCGTTCTCCGGCCGGAGGGTTGACGCTGCTGACGCACGCGCCCTCGGTCAGCCCGTAGCCTTCAAGGACGCGCACACCAGTACGCGCCTGGAACGTGCGAAACACCTCGACAGGCATCGGCGCCGCGCCGCATAACCCGTACTCCAGCGAACGAATGTTGCGGCCCTCGACCGGCACGTCGAGCAGCGTCGAATACAGCGTCGGCACGGCGCTGAAGAAGTTGATCCGGTGATGCTCGACGATTTCCCAGAAGCGGGAGATCACACCATCGCCGCGATAACCTTGCGGCGTGCCGAGCACGACATGAGCGCCACGCGAGAAAGGGACGAGCCCCGTGACCATCGCCGCGTTCACGTGAAACAGCGGTAGACCGCAAAACAGCGTCTTGCCGGGGCCGATACCGGTACCCAGGACCTGCCCCATGCTCCATGCATTGGCAACTTCGTTGCCGTGTCGCCGCATCGCGATCTTCGGCAAACCCGTCGTCCCGCCGGTGCAGAAGAACGATGACAAGTCGTTCGCATCAAATTCGCGACGGCTCCCCAGCGACGCGCCCGATTCTCGAGCAATCGACGTCGCGAAATCGTGAATCTCGATGTGTGCTGGCACGGCACCGCGCACATCGTTGCGCCCGTGAAGTCGCCGACATTCGCGGCGCTGCATGACTCGTGCGGCAATACCGCGCCAGCCTCGCACCTGCCCCGCGAGATCGACGAGCAACAGATGCCGCAACGACGGCACCTGCTCCAGCACTGGCTGGATCTTCGGCCAAAGGTCCGTGCCCGGGAACGGCGCCAGCGTAACCAGTACCCGGGCGCCGGCGGCGTTCAGCAGCGATGCGATCGCGGCCCCTTCCAGCAATAGGTTGATCGCACAGACGATGCCTGCGGCCTCGCCGCCCCAGATCACGAAATGCGTTTCCGGCAGATTCGGCAGCACGTAGGCCACGACCGACTGGCGGTCGATGTCGAGACGCGCGAACAGGTTCGCGGTTCGCGTGATGTCGCGCAGCAGTTCCGCATAGGTCCAGCGCAACGGCTTGCGATGGTCGACCGTACGCAGAAAGAACGACAACGCCGGCGCAGACGGATCGATCGCCGCCCCCTGACGGATCATCTCGTAGGTGCTGGCAGGCAGATCGGCCGGTGGCCCCTGCGTTTCGATCGCAATGACGTCGGCTTCGGTAGCGATCGGGTTCATGCGACCTCGTCGACGACACGGTTGCGTTGTACACCGAGGTCGATCGAACCGTCGTGGCTCGCAATCCGTGCTTCCACCAGATCACCCGGCTTGAGGTACTGGCGCCTGCCGGCCTGCACCTTCGTGAACATTCGCCATTTCATCGGCTCGGGCAGAAGTGCCGCGACCCGCTGCTTTGCCGGCGACGGGATGCTGAGTGCGCACCCCGACGGCGTTCCGGTCGCGAGCAGATCGCCGGCGTGCAAATCGTGAAGGCCGGACAGTTCAGCAAGCGTCTCGGCCGGACCATAGACGAGATTTGCGGTCGAATCGTTCTGGCGCACCTCTCCATTGACGCTCAGAGTCAGCTCCAGGTTGCGCAATTGCGCCATATCGCGCGCGTCGAGCAGGCACAGATACGGACCGACCGGGCCGAAGGTCCGATAACTTTTGCCTTTGTAGAACTGCATCTGCGGAATCTGGACGTCGCGTGCCGAATAGTCGTTGACGATAACGGCGCCGGCGACGTACTCGTGCAGATTGCTGGCGGCAATCTTTTCGCGTGACGTGATGTCGCGCCTGAGGACGAGCCCCAGCTCGATCTCGTAGTCGAGAAAACGCACGTGCACCGGCCGCACCACGTCCGCGTTCGCCGGCACGATACAGCCGGGCGCTTTCGTGAAGATCATATTGAACGCCTTCACGTCCGGATCCATCCCGGACTCGATCATGTGTTGCCGGTAGTTCGCACCCTGGCAGACGAACTGCTGGTTGCGCGTGACGGGCGACAGCCACTCGACGTCAGCCTCGGCGATCGTTTCACCACTCAGGCGAGCCAGATCGTCGATGCGGCATGCGCGCACGAACGCGGCCGTCGTCTCGAACGCGCCTGGTATTGGAGTGATCCAGCCACTTCTCACCACGCCCCAACGTGCACGACCTTCGTGCAGGTAATGTAAAACATGCAGTGCCATGAAAACGCCTCGCTCAATATGTCTGAAATCGAATGTCACGCGAAGAGCTTTGCGAGAGTGCGCAATTTCGCGAATGTCAAATCGGGGCTTCGGCGCAGATTGCGCACGAGCGCCGCGATGCTTGACGGCGTCAGCTTCGGCTTCGTGAAGCTGCGTGGCATCGCAGGCCCCCACTGCGCCATTGCCTCCCGGCTGACTGCATGGATACCCATCGGCATGTCGGCCGTAAACAGGTCGCCGTCACAATAGTGTTCGTGCTTGTCGCCCCAGGGGTCCTGCCAGTAATCGAATATCTGGCTGCCAAGAATGTGCCGGCCGATTCCCCATGCATGTTCCCAGCCGCTCTCCCGCAGCACGCGTTGACCACCGCCGATCGCGTCTGCGTCCACCAACTCGAACGCACTGTGGCTGTACAACGGCGCGAACCCCTGAGCGAGCGCAAGCGTATGGTGATCGGCAGGTCGTGCGCCGAGGTCGAGCCGCATGAAGGTGACAGCCGGCGACCCGTCCGGCAGCACCTGCACGTCGCTCGGAATGAAGCCGAAGTGGTGCGTATACCACGCACATGTGGCCTGGAAATCCGCTAGCTCGAGCACCACGTGCCCAAGGCGAATTACTTCGGATGGGCCAGCGGGAGGGCGCTGCGTCTCATTGATCCGCACGGCGGCATCCACGGAATTCACCGCAAGCGGCGGGCGGTGCGACAAAGCGCCCGCGAGCGCCCGTCCGGCGACCGCGTCGACACGAAACCCCGACGGATCGGCGAGCTGCACGCGATAGCCACCACCCGGCCACAATGCCCGCTCGATAGCAGACGCACCCGGCACGCATGCCAGCCTTTCGAGCGCCGACAATCCGTCGACTTCGAGACCGAAGCCGACGAAGCGAGGCTTCTCGGCCCATCGCACCGCATAGCAGAACGGTGTCGCCGCGGTGCCCCTGAGAAAGATCCACTCGCTGTCCCGCGATACGGTGCGCAGCCCGAAGTCGTTCAGAAATTTCTCGGCCCGGTCGAGATCGGGACGTTCAAACAACAGGTAGGCCAGTGCCGACGCCTTGGTCGTCGGATTCGAATGGCGAGCCGGCTGTGCGGTCGTGAGCTTCATGCGTAACCCTCAGGCGGACGGAAGGGTGGACGGAATGGACGAGGCCGATACACCGGTCGGTGCGCCGATCAGCGACAGCGCCTCGCGTACGATGCGGTTCGCGTCGGACGCGGGACCGTCGTGCAGGATCGTCTTGTCGGGTCGCACCACCGTCGCCCAGCCAAATGGCACCGCGCGCGGCATGAAGACCCCTTCGAGATCCTCCCAACAACACCGTTCAGCGCGATGCAAGCGCTGCCCTCGATGCGCGATCTGGACGACCGCGCCGCCCGCGGCCTTCAACGCCGTAAGCACCGCCGGATCAAGCATGGCACCCACGTCGGCACCGAACCCGATCAGCACGACACGCGCGCCGAACACATCGTCGCTCAGCCTAAGGTCGCCATCGCGACCCCGCACCCAGCCCTGGGGAAGCACCGTGCCTCGCGCGAGTCGCGTTTTCGAACGACCGGGAACGAACAGGCCGCGACGAAATGCGTTCTTCGGCTTGATGCCGAGTTCATCGAAATGCGCACGCAGCGGCGGCACGAGCCGCATCAGCCGCATCAGGCCATGCGTCGCCAACGCAACGCCCGCGTTGCGCGGCATCACCAGCTTGCCCATCAATTTCGCGAGGCCGATCATCGCCGTCACGTGCGGACGCCGCTCCTGATCGTACGTATCGAGAATGTGTGGGGCGGCACGTCCCTGAATCACCGATGCGAGCTTCCAGCACAGGTTCGCGGCGTCGCGCAGCCCCGCAACGAGCCCCTGCCCGACGAACGGCGGCGTGATGTGCGCGGCGTCGCCGGCAAGAAACACGCGCCCCTGGCTGAATGCCTTTACCGTCCTGGCGTGGAAGCGATAGACGGCCTTGCGCTCGATCTCCATGTCGTCGAGGCCACCCCATGGGGCGAGCAATTCGCGAATGCGGGTATCGGACTCCATCTCGGCACGCGTTTCACCGGGACGCAGCATGAACTCCCAGCGCTCGCGCGCGCCGGGCGCCATCATATGCGGCGTCGGCCGCCGGTGATCGCAGATGAATTCGACGTGATCGATCGGCATGCGCACGTGACGCGCATCGACGATCAGCCAGTCTTCCGCGAACGTCTTGCCGTCGAACGCCTGGCCGATTAGTTGCCGTACGAGCGAGCTCGCGCCATCAACGCCGACGACGTAGCGTGCGCGCACGTGATGACGATTCGCCTCCGCGGTTTCCAGCGTCGCAACGACATGTTCGCGCTGCTGATCGAGCCCGACGAGCGTCGTACCGAATGCAGTCTGCACCGTATCGCAGGCGGCGAGCCGCGCTCGCAGACAACGCTCGAGATCGGGCTGGTAGAAGGTGACCAGCTTTGGGTGGCCGTCGAGACTGCCGAGCGTGTTGACTCGCCCGAATTCGCCGAGCCAAGGCGACCTCATGCGCACGTACGGGATTGCAACGGTCTCGAAGTCGGTATCGGCGACTCCGGCGAGCTGCAGAATGCGCAGCGCCTCGTTGTCCAGCGCGATCGCGCGCGGCGCCGTGAATATCCCCGTGGCCTTGTCGATCACCAGCACGCGGACTCCATCGCGCCCCAGCAGGTTAGCGATCGTCGCGCCCACGGGCCCGCATCCCACGACCAACACATCGACGCTCGACGGTAGCGCACAAGCCCCCGCACCCGCCGTGCCGACGTCGCCACCGTCCCGCCCCATCCCGATTGCTGAACCCGCTGCCACCATCGCTCCGTCTCCGTTCGACACAGACCGCGACAGTGATTCGCCGCTTACATGACATTAAAGTCATGGTTGATACTTTTGTCAATTATGATGCTTGAACGTATACTCCAAACCAGATCCAATCTGGCGGAATACCCTATGTCGAATGCTTTATCCCGGAAGACCGGCACCTCGCCTGCTGAGGTCACGGCCGACAAATCCCCCCCGGCACGCGAACCTCGCGGCGCGCGGCGCAAACGCGAAACTCGGTTGCGGCTACTTGAAGCCGCACTGCGGCTGATGGCGGAAAAAGGCATGGAGGGCGTGGCGATCAATGAAATCACCGAAGCGGCAGACGTCGGGTTCGGCTCCTTCTATAACCACTTCGAATCAAAGGAAGCGATTCACGCTGCATTGTCCGAGTGGGTGTTCGACGAATTCGCCGATACGCTGGATCGTCTCGGTGCCAACCTGACCGATCCAGCAGAAGTGATTGCTGTGTCCGTCCGGCACACGCTTCTGCGCGCGCGGCGCGAGCGGGTCTGGGGGCGTTTCCTGATCCGCGAGGGCTTGTCTGCCCGAATACTGACACGAGGTTTAGGCCCCCGACTCGAGCGTGATCTGCAAAAGGGAATCCACGCAGGCCGCTTCGGCGTGGACGATCCATTGATGGCACTCGTTTCGGTCGGCGGAACGGTGCTTGTGGCAATTGCCGCCGAACTGAATTTCGGCGCGGGCGACGAATCGGCCCCGGACATACTCGCAGCGATCGGCTACAGCAGGGATCAATTCGCGGAACGCGCTGCAGCAGCGGTGCTGCAGACGCTAGGTATTTCGCGTGACGAGGCGGTTCAAATTGCGAATCTGCCGCTGCCAAACGTGGCAGTGGAGTCCGCACCCGAGTAAAAAGCTCGCCAGAGCGCGGATGTTCCCTCAAACGCAGGGCTTCTGTCAGAAGCGATAGCCAAGCGACACGAAAGTGATGATCGGATTGATCTTCACTTTCGTCGTGCTCGTGACGGTACCGACCGGGGAACGTGTCGTGAGCGTAGCTTTTGTGGACAGCCACACGTATGCAGCCGACACGCCGACTGACCAGTGCGAATCGATGTTGTACGTCAGCCCTGCATTGACTATCGGCGCAAACGACTTACTGAGCGAGACAGAAGTCGGTCCTTCAAGGCGCGTGCCGAGCGTCGGCGAATAGAGGAATTGGCCGGTTGCAACCTGATTGCTCAAGTCGATGCCCTTGAACCAGACGTACGCTCCACCCGCGCCGACATAGGGCCGGAAACGTGCTGACGGTTCACCAAAATGGTATTGTGCAAGGATCGTTGGGCTCCACGCGTGTGCCGTCCCGAGCTCTCCGAGTCCCGCGAGCGTCCCGGTACCGTTGAGATGCAGCTTCGGCGGAACACCCAGTATCGTCTCTAGCGCAATATGATCCGTGATGAAATAGGTTGCCGTGAAGGCGGGCGTATCGGCATCCGACACGCTGGCGCCGCTTCCCGCGACCGTGCTCGAGTGACCGAGCGCATTGACCGTCATCGGCTGACTGGAATCCTGGGGGGCAAGGTGCAGCCAGCCGGCATTAATCATCCATTGCCCTGCCGATTGCGCATGTGCTGCGGGAATAGCCGCGATCGACAAGAGAATTGCCGCGCTCGTACGCTTCATGACGTCTCCGAATGTTGTAATAAGGGTGCTTCTGTTTTTGTGGGGCCGACAGCGCTCAGCGATTCCTGAGCCGGTCGATCAGTCGGACGCTCGCGCCAACGGCGGCCCGCCTCAGTGATATCAGTGGCCCGACCTCGCGCGTCGGCGCGCCGGCAACCGTTCCACCCAGGCGGGAAAACAACCGAAGCGCATTTCCGGAATCGATCTCCAAACGCGCGTCGGCATGCCAGATGGGAGAGCGCTCAAGGGCTGCGCATTGCATTGCCGTCGCCGGTGCGGGCGCAAACGGGAAGTCGCTTCCGAACAGGATTTGCGACGGGCCGACCAGTTCACGCAGCGCCGCCTGCGGAAACTCAGCGGGTGAAAGCGCGGTATCGAAATGGAATCGACGGATGTAGGTCAGCATCCCGGCCGGCATACCCGATACGAACTCTGGAAGCAGATTGGCGAGCGAGAGTCTCCACGCGACGTACGGAAGAAAGCCGCCCGCGTGCGCGAGAATCCAGCAGATATTCGGGTAACGTTCGATCGTCCCGGTCAGGATCAGGTTCAGCGCCGCCCGTGTCGTGTCGCACAGGAACTCGATCAGAAAACCAGGCGCGATCAGTCCGAGCTCCTCGCTCGACCGGTGCAAGTTCGGATGCACGAACACGACCGCACGCCGGCTGTCGAGCTCCGCCATCAACTCGTCGAATTCGGGCGAGCCCAAGAACCGGCCTTCCGTACTGCCGAGCAGGACCACGCCATCTGCTTTCAGCACGTCGAGCGCATGGATGGCCTCTTTGCATGCGTGCTCGGTGAATGGCATCGGCAGCACGGCAAATGAACCAAAACGATCGGGGTGCCGCTCGCGCAATTCAGCCGCGTATTCATTGCACGCACGAGCAAGCGAACATGCATCTTCAAGGTTTCCGAAATAGACACCCGGTGCCGAGATCGACAGCAATGCGACCCGAATCGCGTTCGCATCCATCACGTCCAGAGACGCATGTTCGCTCCATGCCGGCAACTCGGCGCCCGCAACCTTTTTCAGGCCATGCCTGGACATGGCTGCCTGATAGACCGGTGGCACGAAGTGGTGATGAACATCGATACGGTTCATCTGATTCTCCAATTATTTACCATTAGATACGCACTCCGAATCAATTTCGATGCTTCGTGTGTTCACGATCGATCGTTGGCGCGCGCCTGTCCGATCGCGCCGCCCATATGAGCGGGCTGCATGAACCTATGCCGCTAAACGGATTCCCTCAAAAGATCCAGTGCGACGTCAACGATCATGTCCTCTTGGCCGCCGACCATTCCGCGGCGGCCGAGTTCGACGAGTATGTCCACTGTTTTGAGGCCGTACTTCGCCGCGGCCCGTTCCGCGTGGCGCAGGAAGCTCGAATACACGCCGGCGTAGCCCAGTGCGAGCGTCTCGCGATCCACGCGCACCGGACGATCCTGGAGCGGTCGCACGATGTCATCCGCCGCGTCCATCAGACGGTAGATGTCGGCGCCATGCCGCCAACCGAGACGGGTTGCGGCCGCGACGAATACCTCAAGCGGTGCATTTCCGGCGCCAGCGCCCATGCCAGCGAGGCTTGCATCGATCCGATCGCAGCCCTCTTCCACCGCGACAATCGAATTCGCGACACCGAGGCTCAAGTTGTGATGCGCGTGGATGCCCGTCTGCGTTTCCGGCTTCAGCGTGTCCTTGAATGCCCGCATCCGGTCGCGGATGTCATTCATGTTCATCGCGCCACCGGAATCCACCACGTAACAGCATGTCGCGCCATAGCTCTCCATCAGCCTTGCCTGCTCGGCCAGCGCTCGGGGCGCCTGCATGTGGCTCATCATGAGGAAGCCCACGGCCTCCATCCCGAGTTCCCGCGCATACTCGATATGCTGACGGGAAATATCGGCTTCGGTGCAGTGGGTGGCGACACGAACGATTCGCGCACCGGCATCGTATGCGGCTCTCAGGTCGTGTACGGTGCCGATTCCTGGTAACAGCAGTGTCGCGACCTTCGCATGCGTGACGACACTTGCCACGGCGTCAATCCATTCAACGTCGGTATGCGCGCCGAACCCGTAATTGAAGCTGCCGCCTTGGAGTCCGTCTCCATGCGCGACTTCGATCGAATCTACACCGGCCGTATCGAGCGCCGCGGCGATCTGTCTGGCTTGCGCGAGGCTATACTGATGACGAATTGCGTGACTGCCGTCGCGCAACGTCACGTCCGAGATATAGAGCTTCTTGTCCATCAGGTCGGAACTCATTGTTGATTGGCCACTAGACGGGCCGCGACCCGTTCTGCCGTGGCCTTGGCTGCACTCGTCATGATGTCGAGGTTGCCTGCATAAGACGGCAGGTAGTGCGCAGCCCCCTCCACTTCGAGAAGAATCGAGGTCTTGAGGCCGACCATCCGTTCGCCTACGCCGGGTATCCGGATTGGCCGGTCTGCCTCAATGCGATCGAACTGAACACGTTGCTTCAGGCGATACCCGGGAACGTACGACTGAACAGCTTCCGCCATCGCCGTCACCGAGTCTTCGATCTCCCGTTCGTCAGCAAAATCGCTGAGCGTGTATACCGTATCGCGCATCATCAGCGGCGGCTCGGCCGGATTGAGCACGATGATTGCCTTCCCTTTGGCCGCACCGCCGACCACTTCGATTGCCCGTGACGTCGTCTCGGTGAATTCATCGATGTTGGCACGCGTGCCCGGTCCAGCGCTCTTGCTCGAGATGGATGCGACGATCTCGCCGTAGTGCACTTTCGCGACCCGCGATACCGCAGCGACCATGGGAATGGTGGCTTGACCACCGCAAGTCACCATGTTGACGTTTAGCTCATCGAGCCGGTGCTCTCCGTTCACAACCGGAATGCAGTACGGCCCGATCGCCGCCGGCGTCAAGTCCACGACGCGAATGCCGGGTTTGACGGTGCGCAGGAATGCATCGTTATGCGTATGTGCCGTGGCCGACGTCGCGTCGAAAACTATATCGATTTCGCTGAAAACCGGCATGCGAGTCAGCCCTTCGACACCCTCATGCGTCGTCGCAACGCCCAGGCGTGCCGCCCGCTGCAGTCCGTCCGATGCCGCGTCGATCCCCACCATGGCGCCCATCTCGAGATGGGCGCCATGGCGCAGAATCTTGATCATCAAATCGGTGCCGATATTCCCGCTGCCGATAATGGCAACTTTCAATTTCTTGCTCATCGATCCAGCCCTCGTCCGATATGGCAGCTAACGCTGCCCAGCGCACCGATCTGCGCATGAATCGCGTCTCCTGCAACTACTGGGACCATCGGCCCCAGCGCACCCGACAGAATCACATCGCCCTCGCGCAAGATTTGCCCGCGCCGCGACATCATTCGGGCCAGCCAGTACACTGCACGTACCGGATGGCCAAGGCATGCTGCACCCGTTCCGGTCGAAACGGTCTGTCCGTGGCGGGTCATCGACATGCCAAGTTCCCCGAGGGAAATTCCACCGAGTGAGACTGGCTGATTCCCGAGCACGTAGAGACCGCAGGATGCGTTGTCGGCGACGGTATCCTCGAGTGCGATGCGCCAATCCGAGATCGCGCTGTCGACGATTTCCAGTGCAGGCAGTGCATAGGCGAGTGCCGAAAGCACTTGCCCATAACTCGGCGCTTCATCGGCTATGTCCCGCCCGACAACGAACGCCACTTCCGCCTCGATCTTCGGTTGCATCAGTCGGCTCAGCGGCACCTCGTCGCCATCCAGATATTCCATGTCATCGAACAGCACGCCGAAATCGGGCTGATCGACCCGTAATTGCTGCTGTACCGCAACCGACGTCAGGCCAACCTTCTTGCCGATGATTCTCCGGCCATCGGCAACCCGGGCCGCTGTATTGAGTTCCGCGACTGCATACGCCGCTTCGAGTCCGGCAATACCGAACCGCGCGGCGATCGGGTCGATCGGCGTACTTGCTTCGCGTGCATTACGCAGTGCGTTCGCAGCCGCCTGGATGGCTGCTTGGTCGAATGAATGAGACATGGCAGGGGAAACCTTAAACCGTGGATCAAGCCGCTCGTGCGACGGCCGGCGAGGTCTTTGAAGTGCGGGCGAACTCGTCGCCTGCTCCGGATCGGAATCCGAGCTGATCTCGAAGCTGCCGAATGGTCTGGTCGAGCTCGCCGATGGGAATGACGGCAAACGCGAAACGGTCGGGCCTCAAAACGGCAACGGCTTCCGTTTTGAAACCTGCCTTCCCGAACCACGCGATCATCTCCCCTCCGATATCCTCGACTTCGGCGCCCCCGATCGTGTTGTCCCGATTGACGCTCTCGAGCCCTTGCGGGCGACCGCCGTACGGGTACATCGTGACGCTGCGGGCCGAGAGTGCACTGAGGGTCGCCCGTGACACATCATTCATGCAACGGGATGGATCGACGTTCAGTCCGATCAGCGAAAAGCCATTGCCTAGAAGATCATCCAGTTTTCTCCGGTCTCCGTTAAAAAGGCGCACTTCGGGTTGTGGAACCAACGCGCCCTCGGGGCCACGCCGGTGACGACGCGGCAAACCCAAGTAGGCGTTCTTTCGATAAACGGGCATCGGCTTGAAGCCGCCTTCCTGAAACCAGCGCCTGAGCGGCGGAATGGCCCGAATGATGCCGAGCGAGGCGTCCCGCAGCAGCGTTGCGGACAGACTTCGTGCCGACACGACGTCCTTGAGAAGGACGGACGTATCGATCATTGCCTTCGCATGCGCATGTCGTTCCGACTGGTACGTGTCGAGCAACGCTTCGGCCGCGAGACCCCGCAATACAAGGTCTAGCTTCCAGCCGAGGTTGTAGGCATCGCGAACGCCCGAACTTGCACCCTGCCCCATGAACTGCGGCGTCATGTGGGCGGCATCTCCGCCGAGCAACACACGTCCGACCCGCCACTTCGACGCGATAAGCGCGTTGAACGTGTAGACGAGTTTGCGCTTGACCACGAACTGGTCGGGATCGACAAACATGGAAAGATACTTCCTGACCGTTTCCGGTCGCTCCATGTTTTCCTTCGTTTCACCCGGCATCAGCATGAATTCGAACCGGTGGAATTTACCGGGCTGAACACAGCTCACGACTGGCAGCTTCGGATCGACTACAAAATTGAAATACGGCAGGTGACGCAACGCGTCGGTTCCCGGCTTGCGTTCAAGGTCCACCACGAGCCACGGTTCCGGGAAGCTCTTGCCGGACATCTCGATGCCAAGCTTCGTGCGAACGATGCTCCGGCCTCCATCGGCACCGACTAGATAGCGCGCCCGCAGCGTCCTGATATCGGACTCGCCATCCACGCGCGCCAGGGCGTCAGTACTGTCACTGAACCGCGCTTCACGTGTCGCCTGATGCGTAACGCTCACACTGTCAGTGTCCTGTACGAAGTCGACGACCTCTCGGCCACGGCGTACCTCGACGTTGGGGTAACGCGCGAGTGTCTCGGCCAGCGTCGTCTCCAGGTAAGGCTGGTAAAAGAAATTGATCACCGGCCAGCCGAATGGACGCTTGCGCGGCATGTACTGAGTAAGCGGCGTTCCGTCGCGTCGAACGAGCTGGACCGGTGTCTCCATCATCATCCGCGACTGCACCTCGTCGACCACATTGAGATGCTGAAAGATCCGCATGCACTCGTCGTCTGTATAGACGGCTCGTGCGTTGCCGTAGAACACGGGTTCACGTTCGAGCACGACGACTTGGTGACCGGCCTGGCCAAGCATGTGCGCGAGGATGAGGCCGGTCGGCCCCAATCCTACGATCGCGACATCGCACGCATCATTCGGATGCGCTCCGTTCATGACTGCTCTCCTTGTACAGAAAATTCCGGACGCACCAGGGAAGCGAGCGCGCGTCGAACGCGGCCGAGCCTAACTCCCAGGCTGAGGTTTTCGGGACGATGCCCCCACAGACTGATGCCCTGATAAACCGTCGGGCGCCACGTCCGCTCGTCGACGACGATCGGATTCCATCCGAGTTCAATCTCGAAACCCGATGGCGTCTCGACATAGAAAGAAAGTTCGCGATCGTTTGGATGCTGGCCGATCGCATTGGCGATTGGATAACCCATCGCACGGCACCGCAGATAGGCCTGCGTCACATCGTCGATCGACGCGCACTGGAGATTCATGTGGTGAATCTGCGTGCGCAGCGGATTCAGGCGAATGCCGCGCGTCGATGCGGTCGCGAACGAATGGTGTCGTTCGTTGAATCGCAGGAAAGCGAAATCGAGGTTCAGACCGTCGATCTTGTCTTCAATTTCGTCGGACAGGCGCGCATCGAACACCTCCTTCCAGAACTTCTGCATCACTTCGGGTTGCCTGGTCGTCACGGCGACGTGCCCCATCCCGGAAGCGCCGGTCACGAAACCCGTAGCCTTCATTTGCAGAGGTTGTTCGCCAAGCACGGCGATCGTGAACAGTTCGGTGCGCAGTTTCTTCGGACCTGCGAAGTACCAGAACCGCTCCACGCCACGCACCACGGCTTCTTCCCGGGTCCCTTCGTCGACGCGGATTCCCCGTGCGGCCATTCGGGCGATGGCAAGCTCGAGCGCAGCCTCGTCATCCAGTTGCCACCCGATCGCGATGACGTCCTCGGCCGCGCCATCGCGAATGATCAGGCGACGCAGGTGCGCATCGATTCGGCATGCAACCACGCGCGGATCGGATCGATCGACATGCAGGCCGAGCCCCTCCGATGCAAATGTCGTCCATTCGCGAAGCCGGGCCGATTCGGCCAGCAGGTAACCCATCCGGACGCGACCGAACAGGCTGTCGATCGCTGAGCGCGGACTCACGATAGTCTGCATGGCGTCACACTCCGTTTATCGAGCCGCGGCAGCGCGTGCCTTCGCATCGCCCTGCGCGAGGAACGCCAGCACGGCGGCATTGAATTCGTTCGCCCGCTCCCACTGCACCCAGTGGCCGGTATTGCTGAACATGTACACATCGCAGTTCGGCATGCGCTGCTGCAGCGCATGCGCGCCGCTGGGGCGGTTGACCTTGTCGTCGGTCCCCCACAACACGAGTGTCGGGTTGCGGACCGACGCCAGCCGCGCGTCACGCGTGAAGTCGATCTTGCTGAACTTCGGAATGCCCTTCGGGCCGAGCAACGGCGGGCTCGCGACGACCTCCGGGTCGATGCTGGCCTGAAAGCGCTCCTGGATCACGGCTTCCGGTACGAGGCTGCCGTCAAAGACCAGATCACCGCGGATGAACGTCGTGAGTTTCTCAAGGCTCGGGCCGGTGCCCTTGTAATAGTTCAGCAGTCGCTTGAGGCCAGGCGTCGGAATCTGCCGCGTCGTATTGACACCGCCGGGCCCCATCAGAACCAGCCGACCTATCGCATCGGGCCGCTCCAGCGCCATGCGCAGCGCGCACGCACCGCCGAGCGAATTCCCGATTGCATGCGCGTGCCGGATCCCCAGCGCATCGAGCAACCCGAGCATGCCACCGGCCAGATCCCCGAACGGGTCGTTACGGTCGACACCTTTGGTGGACCTGCCGTATCCGGGCATGTCCGGCACCAACACCCTGTAATGGCGCGCAAGCGCTTCGATGTTGCGCGCGTAGTTCGACACGCCCGACGCGCCCGGGCCACCGCCGTGGAGCATCAGGACGGCGGGCCCTTCGCCCGCTTCCGCCAGAAAAATTCGCCGGGCACCGACCCGGACGGTGCGCTGGTTCATTGCATGCGTGATGGGCGGGATATCCATGGCGTCGACTGCTCCTGATTTTGCTAGGGTTGATCCATTGTAATGAGATATCTGTCATTATGACAATACTATCGTTTTTACCTAGCGCCGGCCGAACGCCGGACACCCGCACCGTATAATCGGCACATGAGTGAATCCACGACCATTGACCATCGGACCCGCGTGGCGGCGCAACGCCGCGAGCGGATGCGCGCGCGGCTGATCGAAAGCGCGATGCTCGTTTTTGCCGAGAAAGGGGTGGGTGCCAGCGTCATCCAGGACGTCATTGCGGCAGCCGATGTGTCGCAGGGCACCTTCTACAACTACTTCCGAACGAATGAGGAACTGCTCGAGGCGGTGACGCAGGAACTCAACGACGAGCTGCTTCGCCTGATCGAAACGGAAGTGGGCGCCTATGAAGATCCGGCCCGAAGAATCGCGTGCGGCGTCCGGATGTTTCTGCATGCCGCACGTGCCTATCCGCTGCTGGGCCGCTTCATTTCAGCGGCCGGCCTGCATGCAGCAGGCCCGAGCAGCCTGATCTACGTGTACCTGCCGGTCCACATCCAGCAAGGACTCGCCACCGGCCGGTTCCGCGGCGTCACGGTTGAACTGGCGCTCGACGTGATCGCCGGCATCGCGCTGACGACGATCCAGCGCTTCGCCGACCACGGTGAAATGGCCGAAGCGCCCGAACAGATCGTTGCAGCGATCCTGCGAGGTCTGGGTGTCGATGGAGGGGAAGCGCAGACGCTGGTGCTTGGCGAACTGACGCCGATCACGCCGCCTGAAACGTCGCTGCTGGAGCGCGGACGCATGCGTGCGGCGAAGGAGCCCGACGCCCGGTCAGCCTGAGCGACCGGGTGCCTTTGCGCTGACGAGTGGCGGTTGATCTCGATGCCTGACCGCCCACCTCAATCGCTCGTCTTCTCCCGCACCGCATTATGCAGGTGCAGCTTCATGAAATCGGCCGCCGCCTCGCGCTGATCGGTGGTCAGCAGATCGATCAGCGTCAGGTGTTCGTGACACCGGCGCTCCGCCTGGTCGCGATCGACCGCCTTGCGATACTCCATCAGGCGACGCAGCCGATCGAGACGACGCAGGCCGTCGAGAATGAACACATTACCCGAACACGCGGCGATCGTTTCATGCAGCCGGCTGTTCGCATCGAACAGCGCGGCCGGCGAGGCCGTGCGCGCGCCGCCGTTCGCGAGCGCTTCCTGCTCGGCGCGGCAGCGCATCAGCGCGTCGCGGTCGAGCCTGAAGGTCGGCTCGAGGATCCCCGCCGCCTCGATCAACAGCCGGTACCGGTAACCCTGCCGATAGGTCTCCGCGGACGTCAGCACGGACTGGAACATCCAGCCGTGCCCCGGCCTTCTTTCAATCCACCCCTCCTGCACCATCCGTCGCAGGATCGCGTTCAGCTGCGCGCGCGTCACGCCGTAGCGACGCATCAGCTCGTTCTCGGTCACGCGGTCGGGGAGCTTGCCTGCGAGCCGGTCCTCCGCGATCGACAGGTAGGTGTCTTCGTCTGCAACGGTGTCCGCCAGCTCGGGTGACTCGACCGGGCCGAGCGGTGCCGCATGGTCAGCGACCGCGTAGCCGCCATCGGGATGCGGCGTGACGACCGCGCGCGCGGCCAGCCGCTTCAGCGCCTCTCGCACCGGCGAGCGCGACACGTTGAACTGCTCCGCCAGCGAGCGCTCCGGCAGACGCGTGCCGGGCGCCATGCCGGAGCTGGAAATGTGCTGATGAATGTTCGACGCGAGCACGTCGGCGAGAGCGCGGGTCATGGCGAATCGGATCACGAAAGACGACCGCATCGTACCACAGCCTCCACATGGTCTTATGCGCACACACCAGACCACAAATCCCACCATGTCGGCAGCGACAAAACGAGCGAAACATCCCCCCTTGCCCGCCATATTTCTAAATACTTCCGGGCCATATCGAATCGGCACAGGAATCGGCGTTTACCCTCACTGGTACTTTGGAACATCAAAAAACACTTTACATGGTCTTTTGAGTTCGTAAAATACCAACCGTTCCAACCGGCACATCGATCAAGGAGACCCATGTGCAGCGCAGGCATCTACTCGGCGCAAGTCTCGCGGCAATCGGCGGCCTTGCGCTGTCACGCGCAGGTTCGGACGCTTCGTCATCCGACCGCGCGGGAGCAGCAATGAACGTCGATCCGCAGGACTACCCGACTCGCCCGCTCGCGGCGCTGCCGTCGGGAAGTTGCGACTGCCACGTGCATCTGTTCGACGCGGCGCGCTTCCCGTTCGCGCCGAACCGCTCGTACACGCCGGGGCGCGCCCGCGTCGCGGATCTGCTCGCGTTCGAGGCGCGGCTCGGAATCGAGCGGATCGTGCTGGTCCAGCCGAGCGTGTACGGCACCGACAACGCAGCCCTGCTCGCGGGCCTGCGGGAACTCGGGCTGCATCGCGCACGCGGCGTCGCGGTCATCGATCCTCACACCGCGACGCATGCGGAACTGCAGGCACTGCACGACCAAGGCGTGCGCGGCATCCGGCTGAACCTGCAGGTACGCGGCGAGCGCGACCTGTCCGTGGCGTCGGCCCAGTTGCGGCGTGCGTCCGATGTGGTCGCGCCGCTCGGATGGGCGGTCCAGATCTATGCGGACCTGGACGTCGTCGCGGGCCTCGCGTCAGACATCACCCGACTCGATGCCCCCGTCGTGCTCGACCACTTCGCGGGCGCGCGCGCCGACAAGCTGCCCGGCCAGCAGGCCGCGTTCGCGACCGTCGCCGATCTTGTGAAGCACGGCAACGCCTACGTGAAGTTGTCCGCGCCGTACCGCGCGTCGCGCCAGGCGCCGCGGTTCGACGATCTCGCGTCCATCGCACGCGCGCTGATCGACGCGCGCCCCGATCGCATGCTGTGGGCGTCGGACTGGCCGCACACCGGCAGCGCCGGCAGCCGCGATGGCGATCTCACGCGCATCGAACCGTTTCGCCGCGAAGACGCCGGCGGCGCGCTGAACCAGTTGCTGGGATGGACGGATGCCGCGGCGCTGCGTCAGCGGATCCTCGTCGACAACCCCGCGCGGCTCTATCGATTCGCCGAACAACCGGCCACCTGAACCCTTCCCCCTTCACGAACCCGGACACGAACACCATGTTTCGCACCTTGAATCCCGCCACGGAAACCATCGTGGCCACCTTCGACGCCGACTCGCCCGCACGGGTCGAGCAGGCACTGGCCGACGCGAGTGCCGCACAACGCCGCTGGGCACGCGAACCGCTCGCGGTGCGCGCGGCGACCGTTGCGCGGATCGGCGACGTGCTGCTGCGCCGCAAGGGCGAGCTGGCCGCGCTGATCACGCTGGAAATGGGCAAGCCGATCGCCGAGGCGGAAGCCGAAGTGGACAAGTCCGCGTGGACGTGCCACTTCTACGCCGAACACGCGGCGCAGTATCTCGACGACGAAGCCGTCCCGAGCAACGCGAGCGAGAGCTTCGTCGTGTACGACCCGCTCGGCGTCGTGCTCGCGATCATGCCGTGGAACTACCCGCTGTGGCAGTTCACCCGTTTCGCGGCGCCCGCGCTGTGCGCGGGCAACGGTGCGATCCTGAAGCACGCGGGCAACGTGCCGCAATGCGCGCTGGCGATCAACGCGGTATTCGCCGACGCGGACGTGCCGGCCAGCCTCGTCGCGTCGCTGCTGATCGAGCCGGACCACGTCGCTCGACTGATCGACGATCCGCGCATCGCGGCGGTCACGCTGACGGGCTCGACCGCGGTCGGCAAACTAGTCGCGTCGCAGGCCGGGCGCGCGATGAAGAAGCAGGTGCTCGAGCTCGGCGGCTCCGATCCGTTCATCGTGCTCGCCGACGCCGATGTCGAGGCGGCCGCGAAGGCCGCGGTGAAGGCGCGCTTCTCGAACACCGGCCAAAGCTGCATCTCGTCGAAGCGCTTCATCGTCGACCAGAAGATCGCGGATCGCTTCGTCGAGCTGTTCTGTGCCGGCGTCGCGCAACTGAAAGTGGGCGATCCGACCCAACGCGACACCACGATCGGACCGATGGCGCGCGCGAACCTGCGCGACGAACTGCATCGCCAGGTCGAGCGGACCGTCGAGGCCGGTGCAGTGCTGAAGGCAGGCGGCGAGCCGCTGCCCGGCCCCGGCTTCTTCTATGCGCCGACGGTGCTCGACCACGTCGCGCCTGACATGGCCGCCGCGTGCGAGGAGACGTTCGGCCCGGTGGCCGCGATCCTGCGCGTCGACGGCATCGAGCAGGCGATCTCGCTCGCGAACGCGACGGAATTCGGGCTCGGCGCCGCGCTGTGGACCACCGACCTCGACGCCGCGCGCCAGCTCGTGCGCCGGATCGAAGCGGGCGCGGTGTTCGTCAACGGCCTGGTCGCGTCGGATGCGCGGCTGCCGTTCGGCGGGATCAAGCAGTCGGGCTACGGCCGCGAGCTCGGCGCAGCCGGCATTCGCGAATTCACCAACATCAAGACGGTCTGGTTTGGTCCGGCCCGCTGATTTCACGATTCGACTCAGGAGTCCTTCATGACGATCATGACCCCTTCCGGCGCAGCGCTGCTGCAACCCGACAACCTGCCGACCTACGACCGCGGCGGCGGCGCGAGCACCACGCCGCTGGTCGGCAAGTCCGTCGGCTCGGACAGCTTCATCACCGGCTACACGTCGTTCGCGCCGGGCGTCGAAATCCCGTTTCACAGTCACAACTGCCAGGAAAGCGTCGTGCTCGTCGAAGGCGACGCGATCCTCGACATCGACGGGCTCGAGTACCGGCTCAAGCCGCTCGACACCACGTTCATCCCGCCGAATGTGCCGCATCGCTTCCGCAACGTGTCGAGCACCGCGCCGATGAAGATCCTGTGGATCTACGCCCGCACCGATGCCACGCGCACGCTCGCCGACAGCGGCGAAACGCGAGCCGTATCGGCCGAACACCAGACCTCTTCGAAATAACCCGAGCGAACCATCGTGCGCATTCTCGTTCTCCCCGGCGACGGCATCGGCCCCGAAATCATCACGGCGTCGATCGACGTCCTTGAACAGGCCGACCGCCTGTTCGATCTCGGCCTGCAATACGACTACGAAGACGTCGGCTTCGCCAGCCTCGACAAGCACGGCACGACGCTGCGCCCCGAAGTGCTGGAACAGGCTAAACACTACGATGGCCTGATCCTCGGCACGATCTCGCATGCCGACTATCCGCCGCCCGCGCAAGGCGGCCGCAACGTATCGGCCGCGTTCCGCTGCGATCTCGACCTGTACGCGAACGTGCGCCCGTCGCGCACGCGGCCGTTCCTGACGTCGAACATGCGCGAAGGCAAGCGCATGGACCTCGTCATCATGCGCGAGGCGACCGAAGGTTTCTATCCGGACCGCAACATGCGCCTCGGCTGGGGCGAAATGATGCCGTCGCCGGACATGGCGCTGTCGGTACGCAAGATCACGCGCCATTGCAGCGAGCGAATCGCACGGCGCGCGTTTGAGCTCGCGATGAAACGCAGGAAGAAGGTCACGGCGATCCACAAGGCGAACAGCTTCCACATGACCGACGGCCTGTTCCTCGAAGCGGTGCGGCACGTCGCGAAGGATTTCCCCGAAGTCGAACTCAACGACCTGCTGGTCGACGCGTCGGCCGCGCACCTGGTCCGCGCGCCCGAGCGTTTCGACGTGCTCGTCGCGACGAACTTCTACGGCGACATCCTCAGCGACCTCGCCGCCGAACTGTCCGGCAGCCTCGGTCTCGGCGGCTCGATCATGGCCGGCGATGACCTGTGCTGCGCGCAGGCACAACACGGCTCCGCGCCCGACATTCAGAACCAGGACAAGGCGAACCCGACGTCGATGATCCTGTCGGTCGGCATGCTGATGCGCTGGATCGGCGAACACCGGAGCAAGCCGGCGTTCATCGCCGCGGCCGATGCGATCGACGCAGCCGTCGATGCGGTGCTCGCGAACCCCGACACGCGCACCGCGGATCTCGGCGGCACGATTGGCTGCAACGCGTTCGGCAAGCAGGTCGCCCACGCACTGCGCGCCGCCTGAGCCGACGGGAAGCCAAGCGGGCCGTACGACCGCGGCCCTGATGACAACACACCGGAGACACATTCGACGATCGCCGCGACCGGGCCGATGCGCATGCGATGCCGCATCTCGCCCGGCAGCGCTGCGCCTGTGCACGTCGGGATCGTCGAAGAATCGATCATGCATTCCGAATCAATGACGATGGACACGGCATCCGTTCCCGACGCGAACCGGCAAGCCGTCCGGCAGCGTGCGCTGCGCAAGAACGCATGGCGACTGCTGCCGCTGCTGACGCTCGCGTTCGTATTCAACTACATCGACCGGACGAGCGTCGGCTTCGCCGCGCTCACGATGAACCACGACCTCGGCCTGACACCCGCGCAATTCGGCTGGGGCGCGGGCATCCTGTTCACCGGCTACTGCCTGTTCGAGATTCCGAGCAACCTCGCGCTGTACCGCTACGGCGCACGCCGCTGGCTCGCACGGATCATGATCACGTGGGGCATCGCGGCGACCGCGACGGCGCTCGCGCAGGGGCCGGCCAGCTTCTACGTGCTGCGCCTGCTGCTCGGCATTGCCGAGGCCGGCTTCTTCCCGGGCGTCACGTTCTTTCTCGCATGCTGGTTCCCCGCGCAGTACCGCGTGCGCGTGCTGGCCATGTTCATGCTCGGCGTGCCGCTGTCGTCGGTCGTCGGCGGGCCAATGTCGGCAGCGCTGCTCAGCCTGAACGGCGTCGCCGGGATGCACGGCTGGCAGTGGATGTTCATCGTGCAGGGCCTGCCCGCGGTACTCATCGGCATCGCGGTGCTCGTCTGGCTGCGCGACGATCCAAAGGATGCGTACTGGCTCACGTCCGACGAGCGCAGCGAACTCGTCGCGATGCTCGCCGAGGAACCGCGCGAGAAGCCGAAGAAGGCGCTGTTCGCCGCGCTGAAGGACGGCCGTGTGCTGCTCCTCGCGGCGATCCAGTTCGGCTTCGTGCTCGGCTCGTATGGCGTCGGCATCTGGCTGCCGATCATCCTGAAGAGTCACGGGCTCAGCCTCGCATCCATCGGGTTGCTGTCGACCGTGCCATATATCGCCGCGGTGGCTGGAATGATGATCTGGGCGCGCGCGGTCGACCGCAGCGGCCGCAAGATCTTCCATCTGTGCAGCGCATGCCTGTTGGGTGGGCTCGGTCTCGCGCTGTCGGCCGTCGCGAACGGCGTGGTGCTGGAGATGGTCGGGCTGAGCCTCGCGGTGGTTGCCGTTAGCTCCGCCCGCGCGATCTTCTGGACGATTCCGACGCGATTCCTGACCGGCGTCGCAGCAGCAGGCGGGTTCGCGTTCATCAACTCGATCGGTACGCTCGGCGGCTTTGCCGGCCCCTACCTCGTCGGCTTCCTGAAGCAGTCGACCGGCTCGTTCTCGGCCGGTATCTGGGCGATGGCAGCGATTCTCGCGGTGTCCGCCGCGTTGTCCGTGTCGCTGAAGCTGCTGATCAGGAAGGCGTGACGTCACTTTCGGCTTCGCGGGAACTGCATGCGACCACCGCGCAGCCGACTTCCGGTATGGTTGCCGGATGCGCCGTCCACGGCGCACGTCGCATCACGATCCGTTCGCATCATTCAAACCCTATGGAGCATCAATGATTCTGGAAATGGCATCGCTCGAAATCGATCCGTCGCAGGCCGAGCCATTCGAGGCGGCGGTTCGCCAGGCCCTCCCGCTGTTCGCCCGCGCGCGTGGCTGCGGCGGCGCCGAGCTGCACCGCGTGATCGAGCGCAGCGGCGGCTACCTGCTCGTCGTCAAGTGGGATACCGTGGACGACCACATGGTGCATTTCCGGCAATCGGACGATTTCCAGGCGTGGCGGCAACTGGCGGGTCCGTTCTTCAAGAGCCCGCCGCAAGTCGTGCATACGGAAGTCGCGGTCAGGTAATCGCCCCAATGGAAACGGGTCGGGCAACCGCCCGGCCCGTGTCACGGGCGCGCTGCCGAAACCCGGCGTTACGCGCGCCACGCGAGTTTCCCCCGCCCATTCAAAACCTGTGCCGCATCCCGATCCGCAATGAAACCTGTTTGTCGGTCGCGGACGGCGTCAACCCGGTGATCTGCGCAACCGCCGGCTGCCCGAGCGAATCCGTCCCGCTTGCCTTCTCGAACACGGCAACCGTATAAACGTCCGCGCGCTTCGACAGGAAATAATCGACACCCGCGCTGAACAGGTTGTAGTTCGCGCCGCCCTTGCCGCCGGCACCGCCGTTTGTGATCCGGAAGGGCAGGAACTTGTTCAGGTAAACGACAGCGGGTGGGTTGAGCGGCACATCGCGGAACAGCGATTCGATGATCGCGCACTCGAACGGTTTCTCGCCATTCCCATTCCACGTGTGGGCGGCGCTCCGTCCTACTGGGCAATAGCCACAAACCGTGCATTCCCCCAGCCCTGCGCGAAATTGGCTGTCGTTGTGCCATAAGGATGCGTGCAGCGGTAACGTTCTCTCGGGTCATTGACGCCTCCGTGAAAGCTTCTGCCACGCACCGGGGCGGACAGACCAACCATCAGGCAACGTACTCGCCATGTAGGCGCCGCGCGGCATCGACAATGTCGTCACGCCGATCAAGGGCATCCAAAGGCGCAACAGGCTGTCCCTCACGCTCGCCGGTGCCCGCGATCCATCCATTCGGAAAATGGAACCAGGCCGCAATCTGCCAGGTATCGCTCACCGGCCCAAGTGCCTCCAGTATCGCCTTGATGACTGGCAGTGGCTGGCACATCGCGTCGAACTGATAGCCTGCAAAGTATTCCTTTCCGCCGAAGGTCACACCAAAGATCCGACCACGCCGTTTCCAGTCACTCGCCGGCTGAGCCTTGTTGGCGGGCGGCGCGACCTGCAGTGCATTGATCTGCTCGGCCGCGAGCCAGTCCCCTCGTTCGAACACCATGCGCATGGTTTCCCGGCGCCGGATCCGCTCCTCGATCAAGGAGGTGTCCGGTGCCGCCAGGCGGGTGAACGCGGCGGCGAGATCGTCCGCCCGGTCGAGAATGCTTTGCTCGAACGACGGACGGGTCAGGACGACCGCCACCAAATCCTTAATCCCCCGCTGCAAGGACGGCACGATGGCCGGATTGACCCCGGCAGGCAAGGACAGGCGCAGTTCGAAATCCGAGGTTTGCTTATCCGTGGTCGGCTTGTCATGAACACTGATCATGGCGACCTCAGCTTGTTGCGACATTGCCGTCATTCTATGCTTTGTCGTCAATTTCGCAATCTTTCCGACGAGATTCATCAAGTTCCTGCAGGAGTACGTTGGTCGCGCCCCCTCCCATGATCGCCATAACTACCAATCGAACAATTTGGCTATTTTTCCAACCAAGCTACTGTAGTAATTAATTAGCTCATATGGTGACAATTAATGATGAAGACCACCACTCACGGCGCCGACATCCGGCGGACCCGCGAAGCACGTGGCATGAGCACCAGTGACCTCTCAGAGCAGCCGGCCGCTCTGCCGCGCGACCTTCACCAGTTGCCGGCAAATCGCGCCGCGCCCGCTTCGCTAAAAATCCGCGACGGCGACCCCGCAACACTCGATGATGCTCGCGGCACTCAGGAGATTTACCTTGATTCATTAGACTATTAGCCGACACTGCCGATGAACGTCACCACAGACAGAAGCGTCCTTGGAAGGCCGGACAACAGGTTGGCGAATTGAAACGCAATCGCCGGCGCGCCACTACCACCGGCCCAGGAAAAATTCGGCGCATGCCCGGGCGGAGTCCGACGCATGGCTGATTTCTTACGGGTACGCCCACGAAATCAATAAATTCACGGAAAAATCGGCTAAAAAGCACACTTTCATAATCAAAATTTTATCGACTCATTTAAATGGCGTCACCCGCATGCGCTCACCTAAAATCCACTCCCCATAAAGTCATACCACGCCGCCCGATTCCTTAATCTTACTGTGTCAATAAATTCATGCCATTATAGGAACTTCTTCATTCACGGCGTGAGGAATGATGGACTGGGAGACGTCATTCGAGGCATATCTGGAACATTTGTGCGGGGCGCTTGGGCATAACGACCGTGAATCAGGATTGAAGGGTTATTGCCAAGGGCTAATGCTGCCAATTCGGCGCAAGAGCGTCGAGCCGCTGGCCGCACATCTGGAGCCGGAGCATGTGAGCGCGCGGCACCAGTCGCTGCATCATTTCGTGGCGAAATCGGAATGGTCCGATACGGCGCTGCTCGAGCAGGTGCGCCGCTGGGTGCTGCCGCACATGGACCCGGCGGGCGGGTTGTACTGGATCATTGACGACACGGGCTTTCCCAAGAAGGGCAAACATTCGGTCGGTGTGGCGCGGCAATACTGCGGTCAACTGGGCAAGCAGGACAACTGCCAGGTGGCGGTGAGTCTGTCGGTAGCGACGGAAGAGGCAAGCTTGCCGGTGTCGTATCGACTGTATCTGCCGGGTGAATGGAGCGACGATCCTGCGCGACGACAGAAAGCCGGCGTGCCTGAGCAAATCGAGTTTGCAACCAAACCGGAGATTGCGGCCGGGCAATTGCGCGAAGCTCGGCAAAGCGGTGCGCCCGACGGTGTCGTTCTGGCCGATGCTGGCTATGGAGACGACACCTCGTTTCGCGAGGCCGTCAGCGAGCTCGGATTGCAGTATGCGGTGGGCATTCGCTCAAACACCCGCGTATGGGCGCCGGGTACTGCACCTCTATCGCCGGAACCTTCCGTGGGGAAGTCGGGCCGGCCGCGCAGCTTATTACGGCGCGCGCCGGGGCATGAGCCGATCGGAGTCAAAGATCTGGCCTTGACACTCGATGCCTCGCGGTATCGCACGGTGATATGGCGTGAAGGCACGTGTGCCGCACTCAGTTCGCGCTTTGCCTCCGTGCGTGTGCGTGCTTCACACCGCGATTACTGGCGCTCCACACTACGCGATGAGGAATGGCTGCTGATCGAATGGCCTGAAGGTGATGCGGAGCCGCTCAAATATTGGCTTTCGACTTTGCCCCCAGACACGACGCTCGAACGCATGGTTCATGTCGCCAAGATGCGCTGGCGTATCGAGCGGGACTATCAGGATCTCAAGCAGGAATTCGGACTGGGACACTTCGAAGGACGTGGCTGGCGTGGCTTCCACCACCATGCATCATTGTGCATTGCTGCTTACGGGTTTCTTGTTGCTCAACGCCTGATACAAGGCGGCAGTAAAAAAAACTCCGCGAACCGCAATCCATTTGCCTTACCCTCGGATTACGTGCCACGCGGGTCCCCAGCGCGCGCAGCGCCACGTGGCTGATTCCATCACCACGCTGCGCTGGCGTATCGCTGCATACATCGCGCGCCGGCTCCAGCGATGTCCGTTTTGTTCAGCTTTCAATGCTAATTTACTGACACAGTAAGATTAAGAAGCTGTTGCGAAATTAATCGGATGCCGCCTTGAGTTGGCTCCAGCAAATCAAGCTGCACGCGAGCGAGAGGAAT
>NZ_QTPO01000039.1 GCF_003853645.1 Burkholderia sp. Bp9143
TGCCCTCAACCGCACCGCTTCCCTTCTTCCTCCCGCGCCGCGTTTCCGTTAGCGCGAAAGAGGCGTGATTCTAAGCACCCGTCCCCGTCTGCGCAACCCCCTTTGTGAAAATATTTTGAAAAGCTCCCGTGCGCTACCGCACGGGAGCTTGGGGCGTGACGCTCTACATAGTGGCTCTACATAGTGCAGTGCGACGGGCCCCTCGACGGATCCACGGCGAGCCCATCTTTCCTCATATATATAGGAGGTCGGCAACATCCTCTGTTCGACCCCGCCTCGCACTTGCCTCGCGCCAGTCACCACGCAGCGGAACAAACAAGGGAGCGCACGCCGTCGAGTATCATGCCGCGATCGAACAACGCACTCATACCGACGATGGACAGCACCACTCAAACCGGCGACGCCGATCTCCGCGATGAATACGCCGCGCTGCGCGAGCGCGCCGTCGTGCTCGAAGAACAGGTCCCGCCGCTCCTGCAACGCATCTCGGATGTCCTGCCGCGAATCAGCGGCCAGTCCGAACTGGCGGACGAGCATCGTGAACGGCTCGTCGGCGCGCGCAACGCAGCGATGGTCTCGATCGAAAACTATCAACAGGCGATCCCGTTCCTGCAGACGGCCGATTCGATCATCGAGCAGCTCGACAAGACGCCCGAGCGCGACGAGGACATCGAGTGGCGCGAATCGCTGCTGCAGCGGCTCGACGAACTGATCGACGTCGCGGTCGTCATGATCGACGATGCGCAAGGCTATTTCGAGCAGGCAGATGCTTGCGATCTCTCCAGCGTGCCGAAGTCCATTCTCGAAGGCTGAGCATCACGGCCGTGAGGCATACGGTGCGTCGACCGCATAGGTTGTTGCGCATGCCACCGGCTCCGCACATGCCGACCGGCTGTCACGGCTCGACACCTTGACGTCGACAGTCCGATACGTCTCCCGAAAAAGCTCACCTTGCTGCCGGTTCACGGGTATCAGCCAGCCGCGACCCGTGACTAAAGCGCATCGAGAACGATCGTTTCGCCGACGATCGGCACGCGGATATACCCGCCCTCCGCATCGCCATACGCATGCGCGTGTCCGTCGATCACGTATTGCGCGGTCAATGCGCACAGCGTCGCGTCGCGCGCGTCGACCGATCGCAGCGTCGATACGTCGATCCCGAGTTGTGCGAGCAATTGCCGGCGCTGGTTGCGTTTCTGCTTCGCCGACGCAATCGCCTTGCCGAGCATCGCGCAGGTAATCGCGTACGGATAAGTCTCGAAGCTCACGCGCCCGCCGGCATAGCGCGCATCGGTCAGCAGCGGATAGGTGTCGGCCAACGCGCGGTAGACGCGCTCCCCCATGAACATCCAATCGAAGAAGCCCGACGTGCTGGCCACGGCCTGCTCGCGCGACGGCGTCGGGAAACACGAGATCCGTTCACGCGCGAGCGCCTGCTCGGCAGCCCGGCGTCCGCTTCCTGTCCACCACAGGCTCGGCGCATCGACGCCGACCGCCACCACGCCATGCTCGATGCACAGCGAAGGCAGCGCTTCGGGTGCGAGCCGCGCCTCGCGCCAGACGACCGTCGAACCGCGCAGGATCACGAGGTCGCATTGCTTCTTGTCGCCGCCTACGTCGACGCCCGCCACCGCAGGCAATAACCGCGCGACGGATCGGGATCGGGACGCCTGCATGGCTGCGCGTCAGTCCACCGGCCGCGCGTCGTACGCGGCATCGAAGATCCCTTCCAGGCCCGGATGCACGCCGCGCATCCGGTCGACAACCGACTTCGCCCAGTCGAAGTACGCCTGCTTGCGCTCGAGCGGCCAGTCCGCGGGCGGGTGCCGCGCGATGTCGCGCAGGTTGCAGATCTTGTCGGCGAGCTTCACGAGCTTGGCGCGGCGGCTGATCGTCGCCGCATGCTCGACCTGCAGGCGCTTGCGCTCGTCCTTCGGCAACGACTTGTCGTCGGTGACTTCCATCACGATGTCCGCGACGTCCTTGCCGAACAGGCGCAGCAGCTCCTGCTCGGTGGTCTCCGTGTCCTCGATCGTGTCGTGCAACACCGCCGCGACGATCACGCGTTCGTCCTCGATGCCGGCTTCGTTGGCCAGCACGGCGGCCAGCGCGATCGGGTGGTTGATGTACGGCGATGCCTCATCGTCCTTGCGCCGCTGATTGCGATGCTTGTCCGCCGCGAACGCAATGGCAGCTACCAGCTTGTTCATGTTGATCCCTCGTGTGGCCGGACCCGTGACCGGTAGAACCGGTCGCGTGCGTTTCGGAACCGCACATACTACCTGTACGCGATGACCATTCCCACGTATCGGGACATCGGGCCGCCCGACGTCATGCGCCAGCCGCCTCGCGCTGCAGCGCGACCACGTTGACCTGCGCGCCGAACACGTCCCGCACGAGCGGCAACAGGTGATCATGGTGCGTCAGGAACAGCACCTGAGTTCGCGTGGACAGATCGCGCAGCGCCTCGAGACCCGCCCTCGCACGCGCATCGTCGAAGTTGATGAACAGGTCGTCGGCAACGAACGGCAACCCGGTCCTGCTGGCGAGCTGCAGTTCGAGCGCCGCGATCCGCAGCGCGAGGAACAGCTGGTCGCGCGTCCCTTCGCTCAGGCCGGCGACTTCGACCGACGTGCCCTTCGTGCGCCGCGCGTACAGTGCGGGCGGCGTCCGTTCGGTGTCGACGGTCAGCCGCGCGAATTCGCCGAGCGTGAGCCCCGCGAAAATCTCGCCTGCCCGGCGCAGCATCGGCCCCTGCTTCTGGTCGCGATAGCGATCGGTCGCCCACTTCAGCAAGCGGCTCGCGGTCGCCGCTTCCAGATACTGTTCCGCTGCATCGCCCATCGCCGCCAGCGCTTCCTGTCGCCTTGCCTCGGCCACGGCCGCGTTCGCCTGGCCGTCGATCGCGCCGAATGCCTGCTGGACGACGACCTGCTGCTGCGCCAGCGCGTTCAGGCGCTTGCCGACGTCGCCTAGCGACTGTTTCACCGCTTCGAGATGCGCGGGCACGTCGGCGATGTCCTGTTCCGCGACCTCGGCCTCGACGGCCGGCTGGGACAACCCGTCGCCGTCGCGCACCAGCGCCTCCTTCGCGGCATCGACGTCCTGTCGAAGCTGGCGCTGCCGATCCGATTGCTCGGCCAGCGGCAGCGCCGCGTCGATCGACCCGACACCGGCCAGTTGCAGCAACGGCTGAATGCGGGCATCGGCGCCCGCCACCGCGGCAGCCGCATCGGCGACCTTGCCGTCCGCCTGCCGCACCGCATCGTCGGCACGACCGATCGCGCGCGCGGTTTCCCGTGCGGCCGCCACGCGCATCGTCAACCGGCGCGCAACGTCCAGCCAGTCGCCGCTCGCCAGCCATGCGGGCTCGAGCGCTTCGGCCAGCCGCCGTGTGCCGGCCTCGAGCGCAGCCAGCTCAGCACGGATCGCAGCAATCCGGTTGCGCGGCGCATCGGCGCCGGCCAGTTCGGCATTCACCGTATTCGCGAGCGCGAGCGCACCTTCTGCCGCAGCCAGCGTCACCGCATTCGCGGACAGTTTCGCGTCGGCAAGCGCATCGCGCCATTGCGCGTGCCACGCATCGTAGGCGGCCTGGGCCTGGCCGGCGCGTGAACGGGCCGTCGCGCACCCGCGTTCGGCTTCGCGCGCGCGGTCCTCGAGGCTGTCCTTCTGCGCAAGCGTCTTCTCGGCCGACTGCACGAATGTCTCGGCGATCGCGATGAGTGCCGCCAGCCCGTCGGCGTCGCTGCCGCGCGACACCAGGCGCAGCGCCGAACGCAGCGCGGCTTCCGAGCCGGCCCGCGCATCGCGGATCGTCGCGAATTCGCGGCGCTGGCGGTCGAGCTCCAACTGCGCGGCAAACACCGTATCGCGCTTCGCGAGCCAGTCGCCCATCGCCGCCAGCGGCATGCCGGGCACGCCGGCCGTCGTCGCCAGTTCGGACCACGCGTCGCGATGCGCGGCCAACTCACGGTCGCGCTCGTCCACGGCCGCCTGCCTGCGCATCAACACGGCGCGCGCGGACTCGACCTGCTGACGCAGCGATTGCAGCGTCGCCGCCGCTTGCGTGGCCCCGAGCTGCGCATCGACGAGTTCGTCGGCAAGCCGAATCGCATCGTCGACGGCCGGTGCGCCGGTTGCCAGATCGACCGCGCCACTGCGAATGTCGCCCCACGCGCCGTCGCGGCGTGCGCGCGCCGCCAGCACCTCGGCGGTCGTGACGACCTTGTGGGTCTCCGCGAAATGCTTCTCCTGCAGTTCGAGTCGCTCGTGTTCCTCCTGCGCGCCGTCCCGCGCATCGCGTGCGGCGGTGGCCGCGCTCGCGCGCGCGCTCGCTTCGTTGAGCAGCGCGCCGAGCCGCGCCGCCGACGGCACATCGAGCGCACGCAGCGCGTCGACCGGCTTGCGCCACTGGCCAAGCGCATCGAGCGCGTCGGACAGCGTATGCTCGGCGGCAGCGATGTCGCGTTCGAGTGCCTGTTCACGCTGCGCGCTATTGCGAAAGCCCTGCGCATCGGCGAGCGCCGCACGAAGCGCTTCAGGCACATCGACGGTCGACAGGCGCGCCAGTTGTTCCTGCGCCTGCGCGAGTTCCTGCGTGCGCTCGTCGAGCGATTCGCACGCGCCGGCCAGTGCCTGATGCAGCGCGCCGTGGTCGCGCAACAGGTTCGCGACCGTGTTCAGCGACAGCGCGGTCGGCAGTGCCGCGCGCAGCGACACCTCGGCGGTCGGCCAGCCGAGCTGAGCGGCGGCAGCACCCGCGGCGGACAGATGCCGCTCGACGTCCGCGCCGAGCAACAGCAGATCCTGTGCGTGATTCATGCATGCGCCACGCAGCCGGTCGAGCGCTTCGATATCGCCTTCGAGCGCCAGCGCGTCGGCATCCGGATCGATCGCATCACGCGCCTGCCGTTTCGCGAGCAGGTCCGCACGGCGCTCCTCGAGCACCTTCTGTTCGGCCGCGAGATCGCCTTGCGCTTTCAGCAAATCCGCGTAAGCGGTCGGCGGCAGCTCGACGACGGCGCCCAGTTCGGCCAGCGCCGCTTCCTTGATCGTCAATTCCTTCAGGTAAGGCGCCAGCCGCCGCACGCGCTCGAGCTTCGAGCGCAGCGCTTCAAGGCGGCGCTGCTCCGCGCGCGCCTGCTCGATCTCCTGCTCGACCGCGTCGCGCGCGTCCTTGCGATCGACCCAGTCGCGCGTGCGCACCTGAACCGCCTTCAGCTCGCCGACCGCTTCGTTGAACGACGTCTCTGCCTGCGCGAATGCGCTGCCGCTGCGTCGCGGCGCCCACAGTTCGGCCGAACGCGCGTCGAGTTCCTCGCGCACGGGCCCGAGCGTGCCGACGCCTGCCGCCGATTCGAACAGCACCTGACCGAGTTTGTCGGACGCGTCGAGAATGCTCCGTCCGCCGGCGACGAGCCGTCCATGGTCGAGCCCGAACATCTGCTCGAAGAACTCGCGCGTCGCGCCGTCGAGGATGGCGTCGAGATAGTCGTCCGGCAGCTTATCGTCGGCGGGCGTGCGCAATGGGCTGCGCCCGCGGGCGCGATGAAAGGCGAGCGCGCCAGCGCCCCCCTCCAGCACGCCGCCGATCCGCAGTTCGGGTGTCGCATGCAGGAAGTCGAGCGGCGTCTGAAGCTTCATCCCGAACAGCAGTTCCGACACGGCCGTCCGGATCGTTGACTTGCCGGCCTCGTTCGGCCCCACGATCACGTGGAAATCCTGGCCGGCCGACGGAAAGCGCAGCGTCTCGTCGGTGAACTTGCCGTACTTGATCAGATCGAGCTGGCTGATGCGCATCGCTTACTCCCCCCTCGCCAGCCGCGCGAGCAACGCGGGACCGACCTGCTCGACCAGCGCCGCGAGTTCGCCGGCGCGCGCCATCGTCAGCAGCGGCACCTCTTCCTTCACGTCGCTGCGCACCTTGCCGACGAACGGCTTCAGGTCACGTTCGAGCAGCGCGAGGAAATCCGGATCGTGCGCGGCGTCGGCCAGGATCTGCTTCAGATCCTCCAGCGCCTCGAGTTGCTCGCTCTCGCCCTGCGCCTGCTCGGGCGCGGACGTCGCGAGCCGGACCTTCTCCAGCCACAGCCGTTCGTTGCCGATGATGCCGATCTGGTTCAGCACCTCCGCGCGCAATTGCGGCGCGCGGCCGAAGAAGAGACCATGCGCGGGCGTGCGCCCGGTGACCGTCACGCGCACCGCGCGCGGCACGTGGCCATCGGCGCTCAACAGTGCCTCCAGCGACTGGCCGATCTTTCTCGACAGATCGGCGACCGTGAGGCAGTCGGACGCGTCGACCGACAATGCTTCCCAGCGCAGCACGTCGAGGTACAGGCGCTCGACGTGCGTGCGCCCCTGCTCGACCGTCACGAGCACCGCGCCGCGGCGGCCCGTCTCGCGGATATGGCGCCCCTGCAGGTTGCCGGGAAACACGACGGTCGACGGCCCCGACCATTGCTGAAACTCGTGCACGTGGCCGAGCGCCCAGTAGTCATAGCCTTTCGCGTGCAGTTCCGCCAGCGTGCACGGCGCATAGTTCGCATGCGCCGCATAGCCTTCGAGCGCGGTGTGCAGCACGCCGATGTTGTAATGGCCCGGCACGGGATCCGGATAGCCGATCGCGAGATTGTCGACGACGGCCTTGTCCTTGAAGCTCTGCCCGTGCAGCGCCACGTCGAATTCCGGCAGCTTGAAGGTTTCCGGCTTGCGATGACCGAACACTGTGACGTTGTCGGGCAAGGTCAGCTTCTTCGTCATCTCGCTTTCGGCATCGTGATTGCCGCCGAGCACGAATGCGCGAATGCCGGCCTTGCGCAGGCGGCCCATTTGCTGGCCGAAGAAAATGCCGGTGTTGTGGTCCTTCCAGTCGCCGTCGTACAGGTCGCCGGCGATCACGAGGAACGCGACCTCCTCTTCGATCGCACGATCCACGAGCTGCCGCAGCGCCTCGCGCGACGCGTTGCGCAACTGCGCGGCCGGCGCGTCGGGATACGCGCTCAGGCCGTGCAACGGGCTGTCAAGGTGAATGTCTGCCGCGTGGATGAACTTCACGAAGATTCCTCTGTTTCATGACGAAGGGGCGATGCGGCCGGTCGCAATCCGGAGCGCGGCCGGGTGCACCGTCGCGATGCGGCGCTCGTCCGGACCCATGGTGCCGCTCGTCGCCAGCGGGTCGCGATGGTACCTGAAAGCGGGCGCCGCGAATGCGCAGGACCTGGCGTCCGCCCTGCTCGCCTCACGCGCGTCACTCGCCGCACGGCACGGGAGGCGGCGCAAAGCCGTTGTCGTTGCCCGGGAACGGATTCGCGTTGCGACGCAGCGCCTCCTCGTCGCTTTCCTTCTGCGCGAACGATGCGACGCCGATCACACCGCCGTCCGCCGTATCGCCGTACTTCGAATTCGCGACACCGTCGCCGGGCACCGATGCGAAGCGGAACGCGGCGACTTCATCGCGGCTCTTGCGGCAACCCTCGATCGTCAGCGTGCGGCCCGGATCGGACACGCCTGCCTGGACCGCCTTGCGCAGAAGATCCGGAACCCCGCTATTTAAGCATGGCGGGCGGGCAATGGGCAGAGGGTGCACAGACCACCCGTTTCCGTCCGCGGCACACGCTTCCACATGATGCGCGGCGCATCAATAAAAAAAGCCCGGCCCGCATCGAAGCGGGCCGGGCTTTCGCGGGAAGCGTATCGCTTACAGCGCGCCGCCTTGTGCCGACGCCGAACCCTTCACGCCGACCGATGCGCCGCCCTGCACCGAGTTCGCCGCGCCTTCGAGCGCTTCGCCGGCCTTCGCCTTCGCGCCGCCGGCGACATCACCCGCCGTCGACACCGCGCCTTGCGCGTGGCTCTTTGCCGAGGATGCAACGTGCTTCACGTGCGACTTCGTCGTGTGCACGGCCGATGTCGCGGCATCCTTCGCCGAGCCCGCAGCCGAACCGACCGCCTGCGTCGCGCCGCCAACCGCGTTGCCCGCTGCCGAGCCGACGCCGCCAACCGTCTTGCCCACGCCGTTCAGCGCACCGCCGACGAGGTTGCCCGCGCCCGAACCCGAGCCCGCGGCATTCGCGCCTGCACCTGCCTGCACACCCACGCCGCCGCCGAGCAGCGGCGTCTGGACTTGGGCGCCGACGCCGGCGGAACCTTCTGCGCCCGTCTGTGCCGTTTGTGCGAAAGCAGCCGATGCGATTGCCGTCAGCGCGGCGCCAAGCAGAATCGTGCGAATCTTGTTCATGGTCATTCTCCCCAAAGACGTTGTTGCTGCGGGCCGCCTTCGTGCGGCTTGTCGCATGCCTCACCGCGACGTGCGGCAGGTGGAGCTAATGTAGCCGCGCCAACGCCCAAAACCATCGAATTGCGGGGACTGTTACTTCCGTTGCAAATGCTGACGATTGACTCACACTGTTTGACAATCATCGCGACCGGCACGTGATTGGCATCGTCCGATGGCATGCATTGGCGCATCCGGTACGACGCATCGGCTAGCAGGGAAACCGGCCGTTTCTGTAGGCATCCCAAAGAACATGTGTCGGCCAGCCGTCGATGCGGCCCGACAGCCGGCTTCTCGCGATCAGCTCGATGTCGTCCGACACGCACGCCGCGAGGTCGGCATTCCCCGATGCCCGGAACGCGAGCCTGAACGCCTTTTCCCGGAGGGCATCCACGGCCGGCTTGTCGAGCGCGGCCCACGGATCGCCGTCGATTTCGTCGAATGCCGTCATCCAGCTGGCGTCGAACGGCTCCGCCTCGCGGCTGGCCAGCGCGCGATCGCAATCGACGTCGCCGAGGAAATCGAAAAAGCCCGGGCCCGACAGGATCGCGTCCATTTCAAGCAGATGCGCGTTCGTCACTGCGACCCCTTGCCACGATGCGTGGCCGTTCTGTTCGTCGTTTGCCATGTGCCGTCTTCATGTTCCGCAGCGGTGACGTGCAGCGCCCTGCCCGCCGCGACCGGCAGACCGGCGCCGCACGCCATCCGCCGACGCCGCCCGCTTACGGCCTGAACGTGTCGCCCAGCACGACACCTTCGCGTCGCGGATCGGTACCGCCCTGCAGCGCGGGCGACTGGCCGACCGTCACGCGCATCACGGTGTTGACGCCGCTCGCCTGCGCGGACGTCGACACCTTGTGCCCGAGCGCGACGAGCCCCGCGATCAGCGGATCGTTCGCGCCATTGTTCGATGCATCGACGTTCGGATGCTCGCCGCCGATGTTCGTCGTCGGGCTGTTGCTCGCGCCGAAGTCGACAAGGCCCGCGGACTGCTGCGCGTCGAGCCCCCAGTCGAGCACGCCGACGAGCGTCTTGACCACGTATTGCGGAATCGTGCCGCCGCCCGGCGAACCGGTAGCCATCACGAAATCGCCGCGCGAGCCGTCCGCGGCCTTGCCGAACACGATCGTCGGCGCCATCGAACTGCGCGGCCGCTTGCCCGGCTGCAAGCGGTTCGCCACCGGATTGCCGGCGCTGTCGACCGGGTTCGCGGAGAAATCGGTCAGCTGGTTGTTCAGCAGGAAACCGTGGGTCATGTGGAACGAACCCATGCTCGACTCGACGGTCGTCGTCGCGCTCAGCACGTTACCGTCGCCGTCGACGATCGTGAACTGGTTCGTGCCGTGCTCGATCAGCGTCGTGTCGACGCCGAGCGGCACTGCGCCGAGATTGCCGGGCTGCGCGGTGCCCATGCTGCGGTTCGTGTCGATCAGTGCGGCACGCGACTTCAGGTACGGCTTGTTCAGCAGCGTGTCCCACGTGCCGCCCGGTAGCGGCACGAAATCCGTATCGGCCACGTACTTGTCGCGATCGGCATACGCGAGACGCTCGGCTTCGGTGATCAGGTGCACGCCGGCGACGGTCGGCTTGCCGCCTTCGAGATCGATCGCCGTCGGCTTCAGCGACTTCAGGTCGAAGTTCTCGAGGATGCCGAGCGCCGACGCGACGGCGATACCGCCCGACGACGGCGGCGGCATCCCGCACACCCAGTAGCTGCGATAGGTCGTGCACACGGGTTCGCGACGCTTCGCCTGGTATGCGGCCAGATCGGCGACGGTCGTCTTGCCCGGCGTGATCGTCGAGCCGTCGGCGCCCTGCGTCGTCGCGATCTTCGCGACGATGTCCTGCGCGATCTGCCCCGTGTACAGCGCGCTCGCGCCGGACTGCGCCATCAGCGTCAGCGTATGCGCGTAAGCCGGGTTCTTCAGCACGGTGCCGAGCGTTTTCGGCGTGCCGTCCGCGTTCAGGAAATACGCGGCGGCCTCGGGATCGCGCTTCAGGTTCGCGGCGTTCAACGCAATCGCATCGGCCAGCCGGCCGCCGATCGGGAAGCCGTTGGTCGCGAGCGTGATCGCATCGCCGAACAGCCCCTGCCACGGCAGCTTGCCGTGATCCTGCTGCAGCGCCTCGATGAGCCTCGGCACGCCGATCGTGCCGATCGAACGGCCGCTTGCGCGTGCGTTCGGTCGCGGTGCCGACTGGTCGGTCTGGTCGTCGACGTAGCGCAGGTAGTTCTCCGTTGCCGCGGCCGGCGCCGTTTCCCGTCCGTCGTATGCCTGCAGCGTCTTGCCACGCGCATCGTAGTAGAGCAGCACGCCGCCCGAGCCGAGGCCGGTCGCCTCGGGCACCGTCAGGCCGAGCACGGCCTGCACGGCGACCGCCGCGTCGGCGGCCGTGCCGCCCCGCTTCAGCACCGCACAGCCGGCCGCACTGGCATAAGCGTTCGAGGTCGCCACCAGATACGTCTTCGCATAGACGGGTTTCATGCCGGTGCGGTAGCCCGACGAGGCTTCCGGCAGCGACGGATCGCCCGGCTGGTTCGAGCCCACGACGACCGTCGAGCCGCTGCTGTCGATCGCGAGGCAGCTGGATGCGGGCGGCGACGTGGCGCCTGCGTTGTTTTCGATATCGTCACTGCCGCACGCCGTCATCAGGACAGCCACGACCAATGCGGACACGTACGGGAAAATCACTGTTCGGTTCATTCTCTCTCGGGATTCTTGTAGGTCGTTGCGATGTTCGTCACGCTGCCTGCCTCCCTCGGCGGGTGGGCAACGCGATCGATAGTCCCACGAACGGATTTTTTGGCGCAAGAAGGAATTGATGCAATGTGACCGGCGGTTGTGCGTGCAACGTCACCGAACTGGCTCGCAATCACACCGTCGCTACGCGCCATTTCCGGTGTGACGAGCGATTTCAGGCCACGCGACCGCCGCCTCAGCGGCACAGCGAGCAGGGGCTTGCTCGAGTTACCGCAATTCCAAGCGGCTACTCGACCAAGCCCCTGATTCGGCCGTACATCGACCAGTCGAACCCTGAATCCCGGATCGGTGGGGTCGACTAGTCTCGAATTCGACAGGTCGCGGCATTCCTGTCTGCGTTACCGCCGCCATTCGAGGAGGCGGATGCCGTCCGCGACCGCGGGTCATCCGGCGCCGGCGGCGGCTCGAGCGCTCGGAGCACACTGGCGCGACCGCCGTCGTCGTTCGGCAATTGCGGTTGCCCGCGCGCAAAAGCCGGCACGGCCGCCGCCGCGAGCAGCGCGGCGACCACCAGCCGGGAATGGAGCTGCGTCGCGCTCCCCTGCTTCATTGCGCGCTCGCGGTCGATACGGTCGTTGCCGCGGCGGCCGTCGCGGTGCGCTGATCGCCGTGCGCGATCGCATAGAGCTCGCGATTGCGCGCGACCGTCGACGCGCTCGGCGGATAGTCGGAGTTCGACGTGGGCACGGTGCCGTCGCGTTGTGCCTGAACGAGATCGGCGATCACCTCGGCGCGGGTCACGCCGGACGACGAAGTTTGTGCGAAAGCGGCAACCGGCGTTCCGACGACGACGGCGAGCAGTGCGGCTGCGATCAGTTTGCGATTCATGATGAAACTCCCGAGAACGGTTCGATGAAGACGCATCGTCGATGCGCCGCCGGCGTGACCGCTATCGCGATTCGCCGCCTGACACGTCCATTCTGGCGATCGTCCCGCACCCGACGCTGACCGTCAGATGACAATTTTGAAATCCGCGGCCCGCGCACGGATAACAGTTTCGTAATCTTCGGGTCAGGGTCGGGACAGCGCCGCGCCAGCAGACTGCATGCTCGCCGCATCGAATGCGGCATCCATGCCCCCTGCTTCGAGGAACAACATCATGTGGATCGTCCGGCTGGCGTTGCGCAGGCCCTATACGTTCGTCGTACTCGCGCTGCTGATCTTCATCGCAGCGCCGCTTGCGATCCTGCGCATGCCGATCGACATCTTTCCGAACATCGACATTCCGGTCGTCAGCATCGTCTGGTCATACAACGGCTTTTCCGCCGAGGACATGGCCAAGCGGATCACGTCGAACTACGAGCGCGCGCTGACCTCCGACGTCGACGACATCGAGCACATCGAATCGCAGTCGCTGAACGGGGTGTCGGTCGTGAAGATCTTCTTCCACCCGGGTGCTGACATCAATCGCGCAATCGCGGAAGCCGCGAGCAACTCCGCGTCGATCCTGCGGATCCTGCCGCCCGGCACGCTGCCGCCGAACATCATCACGTACAACGCGTCGACGGTGCCGATCCTGCAGCTCGGGCTGTCCAGCAACACCCTCGCCGAACAGCAACTGTACGACCTCGGCAACAGCTTCATCCGCACGCAGCTCGCGACCGTGCAGGGCGCGGCGGTGCCGCTGCCGTTCGGCGGCAAGATCCGCCAGATCGTCGTCGACCTGGACACGCGCGCGCTGCAGGCGAAAGGGCTCGCGCCCATCGACGTGGTGAACGCGATCAACGCGCAGAACCTGATCCTGCCGGGTGGCACCGCGAAGATCGGCACGCGCGAGTACAACGTGCAGATGAACGGCAGCACGCAAACGGTCGCCGCGCTGAATAACCTGCCCGTCAAGACGATCGACGGCAATGTGGTCTATGTGCGTGACGTCGCGCATGTTCGCGACGGCTACGCACCGCAGACCAACATCGTGCGCGTCGACGGCAAGCGCGCCGCGCTCCTGACCGTCGAGAAGACCGGCAGCGCGTCAACGTTGACGATCATCGACCAGGTCAAGGCGATGCTGCCGAAGATTGCAGCCGGCTTGCCGAAAGCACTGCACATCTCCGCGCTCGGCGATCAGTCGGTGTTCGTGAAGGCGGCGATCCAGGGCGTCGTGCGCGAAGCGCTGATCGCCGCCGGCCTGACCGCGCTGATGATCCTGTTGTTTCTCGGCAGCTGGCGCGCGACGTTGATCATCGCAGTATCGATTCCGCTTGCGGTGCTCACGTCGCTGCTCGCGCTGAGCGCACTCGGCCAGACCATCAACATCATGACGCTCGGCGGGCTCGCGCTCGCGGTCGGGATACTTGTCGACGACGCGACCGTCGCGATCGAGAACATCACGCATCATCTGGAACAAGGTGTGCCGCTGGAAGAGGCAATCCTGACCGGCGCGGGTGAGATAGCGGTGCCGACCTTCGTGTCGACGCTGTCGATCTGCATCGTGTTCGTGCCGATGTTCATGCTCACGGGTGTCGCGCGCTACCTGTTCGTACCGATGGCCGAAGCGGTGATCTTCGCGATGGTCGCGTCGTATTTCTTCTCGCGCACGCTGGTGCCGACACTCGCAATGGTATTGATGCGCGCGAAGGGGCACGGCCGGCCGCCGCGTGGCGCGTTCGCGCGCATCGCACGATTCCAGGCCGCGTTCGAACGTCGCTTCGAGGCGGTCCGGTTGCGCTATCACGCGCTGCTCTCGGCGGCTATCGCATACCGCCGCCGCTTTGCGGCCGCGTTCCTGATTACGTGCGCCGCGTCGACCGGCCTGTTCACGTTCGCCGGCCAGGACTTCTTTCCGTCGGTCGACACGGGCGAGATCCGCCTGCATCTGCGCGCGCCGACCGGCACGCGGATCGAGGAAACCGCGCGCCTCACCGACGAAGTGGAAGCGCGTATCCGTACCGTCATTCCGGCGAACGAACTCGCGGGCATGCTCGACAACATCGGTGTGCCGATAAGCGGGATCAACCTCACGTACGATTCGTCCGACCCGATCGGCACCGAGGATGCGGACGTGCTGATCACGCTGAAGCCGAACCACGCGCCGACGGCAGCCTATGTCGCGAAGCTTCGCAACCTGCTCGCGCAGTCGTTCCCGGGCGTAACGTTCGCGTTCCTGCCGGCCGACATCGTCAGCCAGATTCTCAATTTCGGGCTGCCCGCGCCGATCGACATCCAGATCGTCGGCAACAAGCTGGACCAGAACCGCACGGTGGCGAATGCTCTGCTTGCCAAGCTGCGCGGCGTGCGCGGCCTCGTCGATACGCGCATCCAGCAGCCCGGCGATGCACCCGCGATCAACGTCGACGTGGACCGCACGAAAGCGATTCAAGCCGGCCTCGAACAGCGCGATGTCGCGCAGAACCTGCTGATCGCGCTGTCGGGCAGTTCCCAGACGACGCCGAACTTCTGGCTCGATCCGCGCAACGGCGTCAGCTACCCGTTGATCGTGCAAGCACCGCAGTATTCCGTCGACTCACTGCAGGCGCTTGCGAACATACCGCTGCCGACGGGCGCTGCGCGCACGCCACAGACGCCCGTCGGCGGTCCGGCTGCGGGCGCACCCGCACAGAACCTGCTCGGCGCATTGGGCACGTTCTCACGCGCGACGCAACAGGCCGTGGTGTCGCATTACAACGTGCAGCCCGTGCTCGACATCTTCGCGTCGGTACAAGGACGCGACCTCGGCGGCGTCACGGCCGACGTGACGAAGCTCGTCGACGACGCGCGCGCGCAACTGCCGCCCGGTTCGTCGATCGTGCTGCGCGGCCAGGTGCAGGCGATGCACGAATCGTTTGCCGGGCTGCTCGGCGGGCTCGCGCTCGCGATCGCGCTCGTCTACTTGCTGATGGTCGTCAACTTCCAGTCGTGGCTTGACCCGCTCGTGATCGTCGGCGGCCTGCCCGCATCGCTCGCCGGCATCGCATGGATGCTGTTCGCCACGCGCACCACGCTGTCGGTACCCGCGCTGACCGGCACGATCCTGTGCATCGGCATCGCGACCGCGAACAGCATCCTCGTCGTCAACGCGGCGCGCGAGCTGATCGCGAGCGGCGCATCACCGTGGGAAGCCGCGCTCGACGCCGGATTCAGCCGCTTCCGTCCGGTCGTCATGACCGCACTCGCGATGCTGATCGGCATGCTGCCGATGGCGCTCGGCCTCGGCGACGGCGGCGAACAAAACGCCCCGCTTGGCCGTGCCGTGATCGGCGGGCTGGCGTTCGGCACGCTGTCGACACTGCTGTTCGTACCCGTCTTGTTCGGTTTCATCCACGCATGGCTCGACCGACGTCGCGAGGCGGCCACTGCCCGCCGCGCGCAGGACATGCCGGTGGTGTCCTGATCGCGGATGCATCCCGATTCCCTTCGACTCGCCCGACCTCGAACTCATCATGAACGACACGACCGAACCTCTCACCCCGCCGCCGGCTGCCGAACCGGAAACGATGCCACCGGCCGAGCGACGTGCGGCGCCGGAAACGCCTCCGTCCCGGCGCGGTCGCAAGCTGGCCGTCCCGCTTGCCGCAATTGCAGTCGCCACCGCGCTGCTCGCGATCGGCATCATGCCACGCATCGACGCGCGCGCCGCGCAACGCCATCAGGTGGCTGCGCAGCAGGCACTGCCGGTGACCGTGATCCAGCCCGGCGCCGCCCCGGCCGAGCAGACACTCACGCTGCCGGGCGCAGTGATGCCGTATGCGGAAGCGTCGATCTACGCGCGCACGAGCGGCTACATCGCACACTGGAGCGCGGACATCGGCACGCATGTGAAGGCCGGGCAGACGCTCGCGCAGATCACGGCGCCCGACCTCGACGCGCAACTGCGCCAGGCGCGCGCGGACACGGCGACCGCGCAAGCGAACTACGACTATGCGAAATCGACCGCGCAGCGCTGGCAGGACATGCTGAAGACGCAATCGGTGTCGCAGCAGGACACCGACACGAAGGTTGCCGACATGAACGCGAAGCGCGCGATGCTCTCATCCGCGCAGGCCAATGCCGCGCATCTGAACGAGCTCGTGTCGTACGAATCGGTGACCGCACCGTTCGACGGCGAGATTACCGCACGCAACGTCGACGTCGGCACGCTCGTGACGGCTGGCGGCACGCCGGGCAGCCCCGGGCTGTCGGGCGAACTGTTCCATCTGGAGCAGACCGACACGCTGCGTGTGTTCGTCGACGTGCCACAGGACAGTGCGGCCGGCGTATCGGCCGGTACGGCCGTCTACCTGACCACGCAGCAGTATCCAGGGCGGCGCTTCGCCGCACACGTCGCCCGCAGTGCGGGCGCGATCGACCCGGTCACGCGGACGCTGCGTGTCGAGATCGACGTCGACAATCGCGATGGCGCGTTGCTGCCCGGCGCGTATGCGCAGGCGCACCTGCTCGTGGCAAGCGCGGCCCCCGCGTTCGAGCTACCGGTCAGTGCGCTGCTGTTCCGGTCGGCCGGCGTGACGGTTGCAACGGTTGGCGCGAACGGACGCGCGGAGCTGAAGACCGTCCAGATCGGGCGCGATTTCGGCACACATGTCGAGATCGTCACGGGGCTCGGCTCGACCGATCGTGTGATCGATAACCCGGGCGATTCGATCGCAAGCGGCGATACCGTGAAGATCGTGTCGGTCGAGCACGGCGCGATGCCAGCCGCTTCGCCGACAGCGCAACCGGGCACGGCAAGCGGTGTGCCGTCAGCGCCACGCGCGGCGGCGTCCATGCCCGCCTCCGCGCCCGTTGCGCATACGTCGAACGCCCGCGCCTGACCCACCCATGCACACCCGTGAGATTCCCGCCATGCGTCTTCCTCACCCGCTCCCATTCGCCTGCCGCGTCGTCGCGCTCGGCGTTACCGCCGTATTGGCCGCTTGCTCGACACTGCCGCCCTATTCGCCGCCCGCTGTGGCCGTGCCCACGCACTATGCAGGCGCACCAGCCGCGCAACCGGGCTGGAATATCGCGGTGCCGGCCGATACCGCGTCGCGCGGCGCGTGGTGGACCGTTTTCAACGACGCAGATCTGAACGCGCTCGAAGCGCGCGTCGACGTGTCGAATCAGACCGTGAAGAAAGCCGTTGCCGATCTCCAGCAAGCGCGCGCGATGGTCGATTACCAGCATGCGGGGTTTCTGCCGACAGTCACGGCGGGGGTTGCGCAAAGCCGTTCACGCATATCGCAGAACAAGCTTGGTTCGTCGCTCGCCGGCAAGACGACACCCGACTATCAAGTCGGCGTGGCGGCAAGCTGGGAACCCGACGTGTTCGGCCGCGTGCACGATGCAGTGGCCAGTGCGCAGGCGAACGCAGACGCGAGCGCGGCCGATCTGCAAGCCGTAAAACTGTCGGTCACGGCCGAACTGGCGACCGACTATTTCGCGCTGCGCTCGTTCGATACGCAAAAGCGGCTGCTCGACGACACGGTGCGCGCGTATGCGGATGCGCTGAAACTACTGCAACAGCAGCTCGCGGCTGGCGCGATCGATGCGTCCGCGGTCGCACAAGCCGAGACACAGCTGGAAGCAACTCGCACGCTGGATACCGACATCGACGCGTCGCGTGCTCAGCTCCAGCATGCGATCGCGGTGCTCGTCGGCGAAAGCGCGTCGACGTTCGCGTTGCCGCCGCGAGTTCAAGCGTTCGACGTGCCTGCCATTCCGACCGGCGTGCCGTCGCAACTGCTCGAACGACGGCCTGACATCGCGGCTGCCGAGCGTCGCGTCGCGGCCGCGAATGCAGAGATCGGCGAAGCGCACGCGGCATTCTTCCCCGACCTCGTGCTATCGGCTAGCGCGGGGCTCGAAAGCGGGTTCTTCGCGCCGTGGCTGAGCGCGCCAAGCCTGTTCTGGTCGCTCGGCCCGCAACTCGTCGGCACGCTGTTCGACGGTGGCCGGCGCGGCGCGACGCTGCGCGGCGCGCACGCGCAGTACGACGGCGAGGTCGCCGACTATCGGCAAACCGTGTTGGTCGCATTCCAGCAGGTCGAGGATCAACTGTCCGGGCTCGATGCGCTCGCGTCCGAAGCCGCCAGTCAGCAGCGCGCGACCGACGCGGCCGACCTGTCGCTGCGGCTGACGACGAATCGCTTCAAAGCCGGCGCCGTCAGCTATCTGGACGTGGTGACCGCGCAGACGATCGCGCTGACGAATCAGCGCCAGGCCGACCAGATCGCTGCGCGCCGGATGGCCGCTTCGGTCGGATTGCTCAAGGCGCTGGGCGGCGGCTGGCACGCGGGCGCGGATATCACCGCCTCCGCCGCCGTGTCAGGCACGGCGATCAACGCGCAGGGTTCCTGACGAACGTGAGGATGAACCGCGTGCCCGCCGTATCACTTTCGACGCGCGCGGTGCCGCCGTGCAGCTCCATTACCGAGCGGACGATCGCGAGCCCGAGTCCGGCCGTGCCGCCCGGCACGCCTCCGCTGCGCGCGGAGTCGCCGCGCACGAATCGATCGAAAATGCGCGGCAGCAGCGCGGGATCGATCGGCTCGCCCGGGTTCTCGACGACGACGTGTACCGCGTCCGCCGTTTCGTCGACGCGCAGCGCGATGACACCGCCTGCACGCGTATAGCGAAGCGCATTCGCGAGCAGGTTGCCGACCGCGCGGCGAAACAGTTCGACATCGGCAGTCAGCTGGCCGTGCCCATCGACGCGCAGCGTCGAACCCGCTTCATCGGCGAGTCCTTCGAAGTATTCGGCGATGCGTGTCAGCTCGTCATGTACATCAAATGCGCGCTGCCGCGTCACGAAGGTCGGGTGTTCGGCACGCGCGAGAAACAGCACGTTCTCGATCATCCGCGCGAGACGGTCGTACTCCTCGAGATTCGATTCGAGCAGCGCCTGGTATTCGCCGGGTGTACGCGGCCGCGCAAGCGCAACCTCGGTCGCGCCACGCATGTTATTCAGCGGCGTGCGCAGGTCGTGCGCGAGATCGGCGCTGAATTGCGACAGATGTCCGAACGCTTGCTGCAGGCGGCCGAGCATCGCGTTCTGTGCATCGACGAGCGCGCGCAGTTCGCGCGGCGCGCGCGCGGCGTCGAGCCGCGCGTCGAGCCTGTCGACGGTAATCCGGCCAGTGTTCGAGACGATCTCGCGCAACGGCACGAGCGCCGTGCGGATCAGCCAGTAGCTGAGCAGCATCGCAACCAGCGCGCCGAGCCCGCCGGCAATCTTCAGCTTGTCGCGATAGCCGTCGAGCAGTTCGGCGCGATCAGCCATATTGCGCGCGATTGCAATCCGGATTTGCGTACCATCGCGCAGCATGGCATCGGTGACGACGCCGCGTACGGGCGTGCCCCCATTGGCGTTCCATGTCGAAATCCGGTCGACTGTAATTCGTTCGGCCGCCGGCACAGGCGTCGCGCGAGGCGGAAACAGTTCGCCATCGGGCACTATGGGTTTCACGGGCGACGCTGTGCCCGATGCGGTCGTCGGCAGATCGTCGCGCTCGTTTCGACCGACGTTGTGCCGCACGAGCACATTGCCGCGTCCGTCGATCACGGCCATCGAAAGTGCCGCGCTCCCGAGCACCTGGCTCGTCAGCCGGTCCGCATGCGTGCGCACGGCGTCGAGCGAATCGAGTTCGCCCGCCAGCCGGCGCGTATGTCGTGCGGAAAGTACGATGTCCAGATCGTCCTGCGTGCTGACCTGCCGCTCGAGGCCGGTGTACACGTAGGTGCCGACGAGCGCGAAGACGGCGAGCATGGTCGCGCCGAACGCGAGCGCGAGCGTCGCGGTAAGCGATCGACCGAGCATCACGCACCATCCTTCGGTTCGAGGACGTAACCCACACCGCGCACCGTGTGGATCAGCTTGACCGGAAACGCATCGTCGATCTTCGCGCGCAGCCGCCGGATTGCGACTTCGACGACGTTGGTGTCGCTATCGAAGTTCATGTCCCAGACATACGACGCGATCTGCGTGCGGCTCAGCACTTCGCCTTGCCGGCGCGCGAGCAACTGCAGCAACGAGAATTCGCGCGGCGTCAGGTCGATCCGTACCGTACCGCGCTTTACGCGGCGGCGCACGACGTCGATTTCCAGGTCGCCGACCACGATGCGCTCTGTCTCGCGTGGTGGCCCGCGGCGAGCAAGCGTGCGGATGCGAGCGAGCAGTTCGACGAATGCGAACGGCTTCACGAGGTAATCGTCGGCGCCGAGTTCGAGACCGTGCACGCGGTCCTGCACGTCGTCGCGCGCGGTCAGGAAAAGCACGGGCGTGGTGTGTGTATCGCGCAGGCGCTTGAGCACGCCCCAACCGTCGAGCACGGGCAGCATCACGTCGAGCACGATCACGTCGTAGGTCTCTTCCTGCGCGAGCATCAGCCCTTCCGCGCCGTCCTTCGCGAGATCGACGCTGAAGCCGGATTCCTCGAGCCCTTTCTTTAGATACGCGGCTGTCTTCGGCTCGTCTTCGACTATCAGGATGCGCATGATCGGCTCCATCGCATTCGATTGGGATATATGCGGCGATGTTACCGGTAAACCGGCGGGCGAAAAGCCTCGCGAGCCAGCGGCACCGCTTGATTACGAAAATGTAATCAACAGGTCAGTGCCTTGACTGTCGCGGCATTCCGCACGCGGGCCCACCCGACGATCCCATTCGTTCAGCACCCGAGGAATCGCCAGGAAACTTCCTTCGCCTATGCAATCATCCCCGATACCGTGCAAGACCACTTGCGTGGCGAGTCATCGAACTGCCTCCAATAACTCGCTGCCCATACCTGCACGAAGAGAACCGACAACTCGAACGATCAACAAGTCTCTGATCGATCAATGCATCATGAGGATTTCATTCCGACAAACTTGTCCGTGAGCAGTGGACACGAATCGCTGGATTCATGACCCCGTCGGCGCATTTCGCGCGTGGCAGGAAACGGCCGCGGCCGGTTGCGCAGCACGTGGCGATGTTCGAACGCTTCCTGCTCCACCTGGTCGCGCATCACTGGCGACGTTCGGCCCCGATCCCGTCGCAGCGTTCCTGACTGAGCGCGAACGCAGCTGTGCGCCGGTCACGTCGACACGCGTGCGCTACGCGAAGCTGATTGACCGGCTACCGGCTGTGCAGGCATCTGGTCGAGGCTGGCGTGCGAACGATCCACCCCGCAGGCCGGACGACGCACGTCCTCGCATGGTCGAAAGGCGAGCCCGAACCGTGCTGCCTGTCGGCCGACGCCGACGCCGCACTGCAGCGCCATGTCCAGCCGCGCCCCGACGATACGCCGGCCGCGTGCCGGAATCGCGCGATCTCGACGGCCGGCCGCATGCCGATGTCAGCGCGATACTCGGCCTCGCCAACTCGCGAACGGTCACGCGGATCCGGCAGACGCTGGCGTCCGATGCGACCGCGGACCGCGCCGCGCGCGAGCACTGATCGGCTCGCGACGAAGCACAACCAGCCCTATTCGCTCTTGTTCGACCGGATCAGCCGCAGAATCCGGCTGTCGTACGGCGACTGCATGACTTCCGCGACGCGGATGTCGGATGCGGCAGGGTGCAACGGGTTCAACAGGAAGTTGTGCGCGTGCGGCACGACGACGCTCGGTACGCGCAGCAAGGCGCTCGGCTGCGTGTGCAGCCACTCGGTACCGGCGCTGCGGGTCCAGTCGACGTTCTCTCGCCAGTCGGCCGGCGCATCGCCATCCGCGATCTCGGCAACGTCCACCGATTCAGGCACCTCGACCCGAAGCAGCTGGTAGCCGCTCGGTAATTGCGCAACGGTGGTGATTTCGAAGTGAACGAGCGTCTCGAGCAACGCGAGCGCCGGATGCTCGGCGAGGTAGACGACGGGCTGCCCGGCAAAATGCCAGCGCCCGCCGGCCCGCAATCCGCCGATGCCTTTCAGGTCCGCGTAATTGCTGATCCGCCACAGCGTCGTCAAGCGAAGTACCCCTCATCGATCTGCGTGAGGGCTTCCTCGACGAGTCGCGCGCCATGCTCGGTACTCGACATGTCGAGCGACGTGCGTCCGCCGAAGCGCTGGAGCCCGTTGCGCAGCCACGCCATCGCCTTGTCCTGGTCGCCGAACGTGGCCGTCGCCTGCGCGACGATGCGCGCCAGCCGGATCGCCTTGTCGGACTCCTCCGGCGACAGGCGCTCGTGCGCCTGGCGGCGATGGCTCAGCGTGCGCCGCGGGATGATGAAGGCGAGTTCGTCCGACTTCAGGCCGCGCTCCGACAGCCGGTCGATCACCGCGACGTCGACGCGCGCGCTCGCCAGCTCGGCGAGATCGGCGCCCGAGCGCACGCGAATCGCGAGCAGTTGCTCGAGGATCGTGAACTCGGCCTGGCGCGGGTGCGCGACGCCCGAAGGGTGAAACGCGATCGTGCTCATGACTCTTCTCCGGCAATTTGCCCAACCATTATAGGCGTTTTGCCGAAGATGGGCGAATTCGGTTGTCAGCCATTCGATGGAGCACAGTCGCGGGTGTCGGCGGAGCGGCTTTCCGCTCGCCACCCCGCCCCGTGACGCGTCTGTCGGGTGGTGCGAAAGTGGATCGCTGACGTCATGCCGTTGTCACGTAACAACTCTTCTAATGAATAACCATCGGCAGATCGGTGCCCGCCACCGTCCGGGCATCGAGTGCGGCGGGCGACGCACGGTGCGCCTTCCCTCCGCCCTGCCCGCCACCGACACCAATCAGCCGGCCCACGCCGACGATCGGATCACGCTGCAGAAATTGCCTGCATGGAAATGCGGATTCTTGTCGGCCAGCACATCGGCCTTCACGTTGCCGAACGTCGTGTCCGGCTTGTGCCGGATGCCGTCGCAGAACGCCTGGATGATGTCTTCCTTGAAATGCGGCGTGCGCGGATGCGCGCGAACGACGGCTTCACGCTCGACGTCGCTGTACTCCGGATACGTGAGGCCCAGCACGTCCATCTCGACACCCGCGGTCACGAGCGCGACGACCGGATGCATGTGCTGCGGAATCCCGGGGGTCGTATGCAGCGCGATCGCAGTCCACACGACGTCGATGTCCTGCTGCGAAATGCCCTTGCTCTTCAGGAAATCGCGGGCGGCGTTGGCGCCGTCCACTTCGAATCGCTCGCACGCGCTGCTGTGCCGATGCGTGAGCCCCATGTCATGGAACATGCAGCCGCAATAGAGCAGTTCGGGATCGTAGTCGAGCCCGCGGCGCTGGCCCGCGAGCGCACCGAAGTAGTACACGCGGCTGGAGTGATGAAACAGCAGTTCGGACTCGGTATCCCGTACGAGTTCGGTGATCTCGCGGGCGAGTTGGCTATCGGGAAGGGTGATGCCGGCGACGTTCACAGTCATGATCGACCTCCATGGAAGACAGCATTCATTCTCCGGAGACCGCTGTTTGGCATCAATCAGCGTGTTACGCCAAATCCTGCCATTTTGCTCGATCGACGGCCATCACTGCCGGAGCCATCGAATCGCCCCCGCGAAATGCGCCGACGCCCCGCCCGTCGCATCGCACGGCGCGTCTATACTGCTACGCGTCACGTTCGACACAACACGCAACCGAACATGCCGAAGGTCGTGGGTATTTTCGCGGTACCGGGCGTACAACTGCTCGACGTCTCCGCGCCGCTCGACGTATTCGCACAGGCAAACGCCGAATGCGGCAAGCCGTTCTATACGCTGCGGATCATCGCGAGCGAGTCCGGCCCGATCCGCACGTCATCGGGCGCGAAATTGCTGGGCGACTGGATTGCTCCGGACATCCCCGATCGCATCGACACGCTGCTCGTTGCCGGTGCACCGGGTGCCGGCCGGATCGCGCTGCGCACCGACGTTCTCGCATGGCTGCGGTCGGCCGCCGTGCAAAGCAAACGGTATGGCTCGATCTGCACCGGCGCATTCATCCTCGCGGCAACCGGCCTGCTGAAAGGACGACGCCTGACGACGCACTGGGCCGCGGCCGATGCGCTCGCCGATGCCTATCCATCGCTCACGGTCGAAGCGGACGCGCTGTACGTACGCGACGGCAAGCTGCGCACCGGTGCCGGCGTCACGGCCGGACTCGATCTCGCGCTCGCGCTGGTCGAGGAAGATCTCGGCCGGGAAATCGCGCGGCGCGTCGCGGCGCAACTCGTCATGTTCTTCAAGCGCCCGGGCGGGCAGCTCCAGTTCAGCCGCGGCGGCGAGGCACGCCCGGCCGGGCGTTCGGTGCTGCAGGAAGTCCAGCGCTGGATCGCCAGCCATCCGGAACTCGAACACTCGGTGATGGAACTCGCGAAGCACGCAGGCATGAGCCCGCGCCACTTCGCGCGGCTCTTTCGCGCGGAGGTCGGCACGACGCCGGCCGCGTGGGTCGAAGCGACCCGCGTCGCGGCGGCACGCCAGTTGCTCGAAAACGGACATGACACGCCGAAGCAGGTCGCCGCGAAATGCGGCTTCGCGAATGTCGATACGCTCAGACGGTCGTTCGCGAGGCATGTCGGGATCACGCCTGCCGAATACCGGAAACGCCAGGCGGTCGTCGACGCGTGATGCGATACGCCCGACGAGGCGGCACGGACCTTCCCGTCGATGCGTGAAGGTAAAGGCCCGCTTCGCTTGCAACGCGATGGGGGCGCGTATTTCCGTGTCCACCACCAATACTTCGTTATCCGATTCAATTGAGCTGTCTACCGGTCAAGGTCGGCGTGCGATCGCCATACGCCGCTGTCCTGGAGCGTGCCAGCCCATCGTTTCCGCGTCGACATGCCATGCTCGAATCACCCGCTGCCGCGACGATCACGCGCCAACCGCAACCCATGACCGCCATCAGGCATGCCGACAATCATCAGACAAAATTCCTATTTTTCCGCGAATCGTTTACCCAGTTGCAATAATTATTCGCTGGAACGCCTATTTCCGACCGGTATCGCGATCGCTACGATGCAATCAACCGCTCAACGCAGCAAGCGAAGCGCGAAATCTACGAAAACCGGAGGTCATCATGAAGTCGTTCATCTACGCAGTCGCCACTGCCACCGCCCTGTCCGCATCGTTTGGCGCATTCGCTCAGTCGAACCCGTCGGACCAACTGACGCGCGCCCAGGTCCGCGCAGAACTCGTCCAGCTCGAACATGCCGGGTACAAGCCGGAAGTGTCCGACGTCCACTACCCGAATGCACTGCAGACCGCGCAGGCACGCGCGACGAATAGCGACGCAACGGGTTACGGCGCACAAGCCGCCGCCGGCGTGCGTGCCGGCCGCACGATCGCGGTCAAGCAGAACGCTCACGACTCGGTCTATTTCGGTCAGTAAGACGCGCCGCACGCGGCGCGTACCGCGATACGCCCGCTGCCGACGAAACACCCCGCTCCCGTTCATCGGGGCGGGGTGTTTCGCTTTCGATGCACGCGACGTACGCGCTGCCTGAAGCCCGACCGATGCGCGAGCGCGGATCGGCCGCCGCGTGGCACCGTTCACGCAGACCACCGGCGTTTGCGCATAGAATGGCCGCGTGGTCGGCGCCGGCCGAAGCGAACGCGAGCGAAACCTCGAGTCACCGGGCATACCGTACTCGCTGGCCGACCCGATGCCGCACTCATCGCATTTTTCGAAAAGGAGCGGTTTCATGTCTCAAACATCCGGTTCCATGATCACGTTTCGCCGCCCGGACGGCCAGGAACTGCAGGGCTACCTCGCCACGCCGGAAAAGACCGAAGGTGCGCCCGCGGTCGTCGTCATCCAGGAGTGGTGGGGCCTGAATGACCAGATCCGCGGCGTCGCCGATCGCCTCGCGCGCTGCGGCTACTTCGCGCTCGTGCCCGACCTGTATCGCGGCAAGTCGACGGTCGAGGAGGAAGAAGCGCACCACCTGATGACGGGCCTCGATTTCGGCGACGCCGCGTCGCAGGACATTCCCGGCGCGGTGCAATACCTGAAGACGCGCGCGTCGCGCGTGGCGATCACCGGCTACTGCATGGGCGGCGCTCTCACGCTGCTGTCGCTGCAGTTCGCCGATGCGGACGCCGGCGTCACGTGGTACGGCTTCCCGCCGCTCGACTACCTCGATCCGTCGAAGATCAAGGTGCCGCTGATGGGGCACTGGGGTACGCAGGATGCGTTCTTCGGGATCGACCAGGTCGATGCGCTGGAGAAGAAGCTGACCGACGCAAAGGTCGACGTCGAATTCCACCGCTATCTCGCGCATCACGCGTTCGCGAACGAAACGGCCATCGGCCCGGGCCGCATCGGCGGCACGCAGTTCGATCCGGTATGGTCGCAGATCGCGTGGGATCGCACGCTCACGTTCTTCGGTCGCACGCTCTGGGGCAAGCAGCAGTAATACCGTAGCGGACACTCGCGGCCGCCGTGCAGCGATGCACGTAAAGCGAAACGCCACGGATCTGCATCCGTGGCGTTGTCATTTGCGGCGATGAATGTGTGACGCGAGCGTCTCGCGCGTCACGGGTTCGACACCGCATTTTCATCAATGCGTGCATCGAGCGATGCAACCGGTCGGCGACGTCGTGCCGCAGCGCCCGCATCATCAAGTTCGGTATGCGAATCATCTGGCACGACCGAACGTCGACTCAAGGACTACGTAATGTGCGCCGTGTCATCCGACCCGGCACACATTGTCCGTCTTCGCTCACGACTCGCAGGAACCGCGCAGCGCCGCCTCGTCGGCGGAAAGCATTTCAGGCACGCATTCGCGCAGGAAATCGACGAATGTACGGATCTTCGCGTCGAGATACTGGCGCGACGCGTACAGCGTGTAGACCGTCAGCTTCTGCAGCCGGTACTCGGGCAACACGCGAACCAGCGCACCGCTCGCCAGTGCGGGCACCGCGGTCGACATCGGCAACGAGCCGATTCCAAGACCGGCACGCAACGCAGCGCCGAGCGCGTCGGCGATGTTGACCTGGAAATCCGGCAGCGGCAGTTCGAACGTCTCGCGACCGTCGGGGCCGTCGAGATGCCAGCGGTCGCGCGGAAAGATCGGCGTGACGATCTGCAGGCAGGCATGTGCTTCGAGATCGCGCACGTTGCGCGGCGTGCCGTGCTCCTTCAGATAGGCGGGTGACGCGCACAGCACGCTGTGTACGTCGCCGAGCCGCTGCGACACCAGCCCCGAATCGGGCAGTTCCGTCGCGCTCAGCTGCAGCGACACGTCGTAGCCTTCGTCGATGATGTCGGGCACATGCTGCGACAGCGTGAGCTCGACTGCCACCGACGGGTAGCGCTGCCGATAACGCATGACTGCCGGAACCACGTAGGCCTGGCCGAAACTCGTCGTCGCATGGACATGCAGCCTCCCCGACGGCTTCGCCTGCGCGTCCGCCGCCTCGGCTTCCGCTTCATCGATATAGCCGAGGATGCGCTGGCACCGGTCGAGATAGCGCTGCCCGGCATCGGTCAATGCGATGCGGCGCGTGCTCCGGTTGAGCAGACGCGTGCGCAGGTGCGTTTCGAGTTGCGCGACCGACCGCGATGCGTAGGCGGTGGTGATGTCCAGGCGCTGGGCCGCGCTCGTGAAGCTGCCCTCCTCCGCCACCCGGACGAAAATGCGCATCATCTGTAACGTGTCCATCGACATGTCCCCGGGATTGAAATCGCCTTGCAGCGGCGCCTGCTCCGGCACGATCCGGTCTGGCGCGAATTGTGCGGAACAGTACCGCAGCGGTGCAGGCGTGTCCAGTTTGCCGTGCGCCGCAACGGCGCACCATCATTTACGCGGCAACCCATGCAGAAGGACGACCGGCACCGGATCGGTGCAGGCCGCATGGCGGCGGCCTGCCGGGCGCGCATTGCACGCGCCGCGTCGCGCTCAGGCCCGGTCGAAGGGGTTGCTCAGCACGATCGTGTCCTCGCGCTCGGCGCCGGTCGTGATCATCGACACGGGCACGCCCGCGACCGCCTCGACGCGCGCGATGAAATCCTGTGCGGCACGCGGCAGCGCCGCGCGCTCGCGCACGCCCTTCACGGTGCCGTCCCACCCGGCGAACGTTTCGTAGACGGGCGTTGCGCGCGCCTGCGCATCGAGGCTTGCGGGCAGATGGTCGACGCGTGCGCCGTCGAGTTCGTAGCCGACGCACAGCTCGATCGACGCGAAGCCATCGAGCACGTCGAGCTTGGTGAGCGCGAGCGAGTCGATGCCCGAGATCCGGACGGCCTGCCGCAATTGCGCGGCATCGAGCCATCCGCAGCGGCGCGGCCGGCCCGTGTTGACGCCGAATTCCTGTCCGCGTGCACGCAGCGTTTCGCCGGTGGCGTCGGTCAGTTCGGTGAGGAACGGGCCGCCACCGACGCGCGTCGCGTACGCCTTGGTCACGCCCAGCACATGGCCGAGTTTCGATGCGCCGAGACCCGTGCCGGCCGCCGCGGCCGATGCGACGGTGCCCGACGACGTCACGAACGGATACGTGCCCCAGTCGATGTCGAGCATCACGGCCTGCGAGCCCTCGAACAGGATGCGTTCGCCGCGGTCGTTCGCCTCGTTGAGGTCGGCCCACACGGGACGCACGAACGGCAGGATCTTGGGCGCGATGTCGACCAGCGTTGCCAACATCGCGTCGCGCGAACACGGCTCGAGCCCCAGGCCGCGGAACCATGCATTGTGGTGATCGACCAGCACGTCGAGCTTGTCGGCAAGACGGCCCGGCTCCGCCAGATCGGCGATCCGCAGCCCGCGGCGCCCGACCTTGTCCTCGTAGGCAGGCCCGATCCCGCGCAGCGTGGTGCCGATGGATTCGCGACGCAGACGCTCCTGCGCCTGGTCGATCGCACGGTGAATCGGCAGGACCAGCGTGGCGTTCTCCGCGATCGACAGATTGTCCGGCGTCACCGACAGCCCGAGCGCGGCCATCCGCCCGATCTCGGCCAGCAGCGCTTCCGGATCGAGCGCCACGCCGTTGCCGATTACGCCACGCTTGCCGCGCACGATGCCGCTCGGCAGCAGCGCGAGCTTGTACGTCTTGTCGCCGACAACCAGCGTATGGCCCGCATTGTGGCCGCCGTTGTAGCGGGCGACGAGATCGGCCTGCGCCGCCAGCCAGTCCACGACGCGCCCCTTGCCTTCGTCACCCCATTGGGCGCCCACCACCACCACGTTCGGCATGCTCCATACTCCATGTGAAAAATCCAGACACACATTTCGGCCGTATCGGCCTCTTGTGTGCCATATTGGCGGAGCAGGACGACCCGATCAAACGATTAAACCTGAGCATTCGCGTGAGTAAATTTCACGCGACACGACGAATGGCCCGACGACTCCCTCCGTTGAATTCGCTGCGTGCGTTCGAAGCCGCGGCCCGACTCGGCAGTTTCACGCTCGCCGCCGACGAGCTGTGCGTGACGCATGGCGCGATCAGCCGGCATGTCCAGCAACTGGAGACATGGCTCGGCCGGCCGCTGTTCGAACGGCACAACCGGCGGGTCGAACTGACCGATGCCGGTCGCGCGTACCTCGCCGAGGTCGGTGCATCGTTCGACCGGATCGCGGTCGCCACCGCGCAGCATTTCGGCCAGGGGCAGCAGCGCGTGCTGCGCGTCAGCGCGCCCGCGACGTTTTCGCTGCGCTGGCTCGTGCCGAAGCTGTCGTCGTTCCAGGTTGCGCATCCGGCCATCGAGGTACGGCTGTCGACGTCGAACGAGCCGATCGAGAAGCTGCGCGACAAGGTCGACCTGATCGTCCGCGGCGGTCCGCAGGCAATAGACGGATATGTCGCCGAGGAATTCCTGTCCGAAGTCCGGCTGCCCGTATGCGCGCCGAAACTGCTCGAGGGCAGGCCGTTGCGTACGCCGGCCGATCTCGCCGGCTTCACGCTGCTGCATGCGGCGACTTATCCCCGCATGTGGCCCGAGTGGCTCGCGGCGGCCGGGCACGCGAATCTGGTGCCGCGGCATTCGCTCACGCTCGAGCATTTCTATCTGACACTGCAAGGCGCGCTCGACGGCCTCGGCGTCGCGATGGGGCCGATCGCGCTCGTCGCGGACGACATTGCCGAAGGTCGGCTGGTGCAGCCGTTCAGCGAACCGGCACTGCCGCCGTGGCGCTACTTCACTTACGTGGCGGCCGCTCGCGCGGAGGACGAAGCCGTGCGGGCATTCAAGGATTGGCTGAAAGCGACGGGGAGCGCGGCGGCAGCGGACGCGCGGCGCTGACTGAGTCGGCTGCGGTCGGTCAGTTGGTGCGGTTTCGAGCGCGCCGTTGCGCCGGCCCGAATTGCTTGTGCATGAATGTCTATCGTCTCACGATTCATGCGACGATTTTCGTATTCTGTAGGATTCCTCTGAGATTGGATATGGTGGACTCCCGACTCGTTCATGGAGGGCAGGAAGGTTCGACGCATGTCGAATTGCTCATCCAAAAACAAAGGATATCGAATCAATTAATACGGATGCGATGCCTGCATGGTGCGCCCGGACGCGCATCGCATTTCCGCAGCAGAAACGACAAGCCCCGGCTCGAGCCGGGGCTTGTCGCGCGGTGGACGCTTATTGGCTTGCGCCAGCGGCGCCGGCCGCCTTCTTTTCGGCGTTCTGCAGGTTCTGCGGATAATTCGGATCGTTGGCCGCCGGCTTGTAGCCGGCATCTTCAAGTTTCTTCAGTTCCGCGTTGTTCTTCGCGCGCGCTGCCTTGTGTTCGGCTTTGCGTTTTGCTCGTGCTGCCTTGCGTGCTTCAGCCTTCGCGGCCTTCGCATCCTGTGCAGCCGGTGCGCTGGCGTCGGTCTGCGCGAACACCGGAGCGGCCGAGCCGAAGAGGAACGCTGCTGCCGTAGCAGCCAGCGTCAGTTTTTTGATCTGGATTCGCATCGCTGAACTCTCTTTTCTGATTAGTCAAGGATTGAAAGCACATCGAGATACCGCCCCTGCCCCTGATCGGTCTTCATGTCGCGATCAGGGCTTTTGCATCATAACCGCGTTGTAAAAAATGTGGCGCCATCGTGCGCACATTCCCGGGATACACGTATGGGATACGTCGTATCGTCACGTGTCCCGCGTGCCCGTCCGATCCTCGTTGCGCCGGGACCACGGCAATGCATCGCGCCCGGGAATCACGCGACGGGCACGACCGGGGCAACCGTGTGACGAAGCGAATTGTTCCGTCGATACGATGCGGGTTGCCGATGAAGATGAGATCCGTTTCGGCGCTTCGCGCGCTCGTACGAGGCCAACTGTTTCACCCGTGGAATCTGCTGCTCGCACAACGCGATCGCCGCCTCATGAGCGGGACATGCGCCGGAATCGAGGACCCATGCTGCGTTCGCTATCGCGCGAACGACAGTTCCTCCCATAAACAACCACGATTCATTCTGTGCCGAGTCCGCCCCGTTCCGCTGCATGTCGACCCGATACGGTGCGAACGATCGGGTAACCGATCGCCGCATGCATGGTTACCTGTCCGGCACGATACGTCTCCATTTGTGGGAGATGACGTTTGCGGGCAAAGACGACATCTGCCGCACAAGGTGAACGCTTCGATCGGCATTCGTTCACGATTGCGCAAGGGCATCACGCGAACGGTCGCATGTGCGAATGCGCGGCGCGCGTCATCGTGCCGACGTCACGAAGAGTCTTGAGCCTGTGCGACGAGGACGCCCGCACGTCCGGCGCTGGGTGCATGGCTCACAGCTTTTCCATCGGGTGCCCGGGTCTTGTGTGGACGTGCCACGCGAACGGTTTATCAATCCGAGAGCACCTTGTCGGTGAGCTTTTACAGGACCCGCCGACGTCCGGCGGTGAGAATTTTCGGGATTCGAATGCCGATCTGGTGAGGGTGAGCTTTGTTGACGGCGCTCGCCTCACGTTCGGGGCAATGCCGCAATCGCCGTGCTCGAGCCACCCTTGATCGCCGTCTCGCCGGCACAGGGATGCGATTCTTGTCCAGCCGATCGCGACACAGTACCGATTCCGGTACCGCCCAAAGGTAGAAAACTGCGAGGCTGAATGAGCGAAGCAAGAGCCAGGGGATGGGGTCCGAGCACAGGTCGCTGACTGAAAAGTGCCGGATAGGCCGGCGCGCGATAGCCGAAGACTTATCCACGCAAGCGCCGGCACAGACGCCAAAAAAACTGCTTGCGGATGGATTCCGACGATTTCTCACTGCTGTGAGGGAAGCCGGCGATATTCCCGTGTCGGTGGCGACGGCCGTTGCCTGCGGGTAATCCCTGATGGGAAACATACCGCTGTGGGCGTTTCCCGATCCCATAGATGGGAACCTATGCCCTGAAAACGTCGATTCCTTCCCATAAGTTTCTACGTTTGAGCACTTGTTAGTGGGTACTTACCTCCGTGGGAAGCCTTGTCAGGACTGGAAGGCCTACAGAATAAGGGCAAATATCGGGCGGTTCCACAGGCCGGAGGCCCAGATTGCTGTGCTTGTCGACCTTCTTGGTTCGCTTTGGTAGCGATTTATGGGGGCTGTTTTTCTGCACAGGCACACGTGTGTTTACATCTTTGGTAAACAACGTTTACTTCTTTAACTACTTTTAGACGGCTCACAGCCTTGCCTGACAAGGGTTTGACAGGGGTTCGGTACCCATTTATGGGGGCACAGGCGGAAGAGTATGGGGCTTCAGGTCTGTGGATTTGGGGAATCGGGTACCGAGTTGTGGGAAATAGGGGTTGTGGATATGGGGCACGCGTAGCCTGTTATGGGATTTGGGCCCAAAAACGCTTCAGGTAGCCCTCTATGGGGGAATCCATTGGTAGCCATTTATGGTGCGTTCTTGCGGATCTGCCAACGGTGCCGGGCACAGCATTTTATGTTGGGTTGCCGGTTATGGGGCGGATTTCAGGTAGTTCTTTATGGGGGCCTGCATTGAGCGCATGATCCCGTTTTGCTCGCTCCTTCGGTTGCAGGGTCCCATAAACAGGATAAGCCCGGCGGAAAGGTTACCTTCTGTGGGGAAATTTGAAGGTAGTCATCCATGGGAAACATTTTCGGCTGCCGAGCATGCATGAAGACAAAACGCCAGGCCGGTGGATTTCGACAGGTACCCGTTCATGGGATGCATCAAAGGTAGTGTGTTATGGGAGGATGCCGATCGTGTTGCACGGCACCACGAATCGGGTTCGCAAATCCCGTTCCGATCGATTGTTTCCCATGAATGGGTACCTTCAGTTGGGCAAGTCCTGTGCCGGATCCTGGTGACAGACCGCACAGGTAGCAGCCTTTGGGAGCTGTTTTTGGCCGAAAGGTATATGGATATGGGGCCCCGCACAAATCAAAAAACTGGAATTTTTCCTTTTGTGACGCTGAGTTAGCAGCGATAGTGAAAGTAATGCTGGAGAAAGAGACGTTGCTCGGCGGCTTGAAAAGGTATAAAGTCCGCCATCAACACGGTCACCTTCTCCGGACATCACGATGCCGCGCAAGCCCGCAATCAAAGGCTCCGACAAGCAGGTTTCGCTATTTCAGACGCCCGAGCCTCCCGATCTTCTGCGCAAGGCGGTCCAGGCAATCCATATCGCTCCGAAGTCCGGAAAGATCGGTCTGCAGCAGCGCAAGATGTTCAGCTCGCTGATCAAGAACGCCCTTCGTCAGGAAGCGTTCGAGCCCGGCCGGACGAGTTTCTCGATCTCGATCGCCGCGCTCTCGCACGAAAGCGGGTTGAACAGCAACAACACGAAGTACGTGAAGGACACGGTCAACTCGCTGATCAGTACCGTCGTCAACTGGGACTACCTGGCCGCGGACCGCTCGACGGTGTGGAAGGCGTCGGGCCTGCTCGCCGGCGCCGAGCTCGAGCAATCGGTGCTGAAGTACAGTTTCTCCGATCAGATTCGCAGCGAGCTGCTCAATCCGGAGATCTACGCGCTCATCGATATGCGGATCGCGCGCGAGTTTCGGCGCTCGCACTCGCTTGCCCTATGGGAAAACACGGTGCGCTACGAGGGGATCGGCATCACGGCGAAGATTCCGCTGCCAAAATTCCGTGATCTCATCCTCGGTCAGGACAAGGCATCGCAGTCGTACAAGGAGTACAAGCTCTTCAAGAGCAAGGTCCTGGTGCCGTGCATTCAGGAGGTGAACGAAGTTTCCGACCATATGCTCGAACTGATCGAACACAAGTCAGGTCGCAGCGTGGAGGCCGTCCAGTTCAAGGTGACGCGCAAGCAGAGCGCGGATATGGTCGAGGAAGGCGACGTCAAGAACGAAGCACTCGTCGACGAGGTCGCCAAGTTCGGCATCCCGCGTTCGGAAGCGCGCCGGTTGATCACGCAGTACGGCGTGCAGCGCATCAAGGCGGCAATCGCCTATACGCTCAATCGGACTACGAAGAAGAACGCAGCGCCGGTCGACAACGTCGCCGCGTATTTCCGCAAGGCGCTGACGCACGGCTATACGCTTGCCGACGGGCAGGGGACCGAAACGGCCGCGCCGGCAAAGGAATCCGCGCAGAGCAAGCAGGAACAGATTCGCGACAAATACCTGGCTGCGAAGGTCGACGAAGCCGGTGCGTATTTCCGTGAGCTCGAGATCGACGACCAGACCAAGCTGATCGAGCGCTACAACGAGACGGTGGCCGGTTCGAAGGATCTCACGCTGTCGCCGAAGAAGAAGGCGAGCAAGCTGGCGCAAACCAGTTTCTTCCGGTGGCTGGCGCTCGATACCTGGGGCGAACCGACCTCGGACGACTTGCTGGAATTCCTGCTGAAAAGCAGCCTCGCGACCAACTGATCAAGGCCTCGCAGCCTGGCATGCGCCGTGCGCCGGATTTCATCCGGCTGCGCCGTGCCATGCAGGTGCGGGGCCTTTGTCTTGCGCGCCTACTTTTGCGCGGCTGCCGCCAGTTCAGCGACGTATGCGTCGATTACGGTCTTGAGCCGGTCGGCGAGTGCTTCCTGGTGGGACGTATCGACGCCCTTCAGTTGCAGATCCAGACGCCCGTCCGGATAGGTCTTCAGCTGACCGATCGCGCGTGATTCGAGCGCGAAATCGTGACGCGCGCTGTAGCGCGTGCGCCCCGTCTTCTTGTTGCCGTCGCTCTGCGCGCGCAGGAAATTCTCGAGGTCGCGTACCGACTTCTTCCGGTCGATCACCGCCGTGAGCAGACGGTCGGCAGCCGGTTCGCCCAGGCGTTCGAAAATCAGCTTCAGGAAGTACGCCGCCTGCAGGCCGACCACATCGTTCGCGCTGGCCATCCGTTCGAGCAGTGTATTGGGCAGTGCGTTCAGCGACAGCGTCTTGCTGATCGACGCCTTGTCCTTGCCGATCTTTTCCGCGAGCGTGTTCTGGTCGGGGAAGACCTTTTCATCGAGAAGGCGCTTCCACGCGACCGCATCGTCGAAGATCGTCTGGCGCTCGTGATCGTGGTTGGCGCGATACGCGATCGTATAGAGCTGCTCGGGCGTGTGGTCCGTGCGGAACGTCGCGTCGATCGTTTCGTCGCCGTTGATGCTCGTCGCGCGCAGGCGGCGTTGCCCGTCGATCACGACGAGCTTGCCGGGAAAGTCCGGGAGACGCGTGACCTTGATCGGCTCGATCTGCCCTTCCCGCTTCAGCGTCAGTGCGAGCTCGTGCAGGCTCGACTCCGAATAGAACACGCGCGGGTTGAACGGGTTCGGGATGCAGTCCTTGACCGCGACCTTCTGCGGCGCGCCGAGGTCGATCGCGTCGGCGGGTGTGGCCGAGGTCGGGGCGACGGAGGGGGCGGCTTCGACGGTGGGATTCGACGCGGGCGTCGGCTCGGGCAGGCGCGTTTCCAGCGCCGCGTTTTCCTGCGCGAGCCCGCGCAGCAGGCCGGCCGCGAGATGCAGGTTGCCGGTCGGCTTCTTCTCTTTCGATGTGTCCTTAGCCATGAGCGGCTCCAGTAGCGCGCGTCGACGCGATGTATTGGGCCATTTCGGTGACCAGCCTCTCGATTTCCGAGCGGGCTTCCTTCAGCCCCTTCAGGTATCGATTGTGATGATGGATCGTGGTGCCGAGGGCGAACGTCTGCCGATAGACCTCGCGCTGCGCGATCTGGCTGTCGAGCAGATGCTCCCCTATTTCTTCAGCCCTTAGAATTTTTAAAATTTCTTCACGCATTTTAGTTTTTCCATTGACGCTATTCAGCATCAGCGCGGAAGACAAATTCGGGTTCCGAACCGCACGCATCGACTCGATCATGCGAATCATCGCGACGGTGCTGTACAGGTCGGCCGGCGACGGGGACAGCGGCACGAGACAGAAGTCGGCGACTTCGAGCACGGACGCGATGCGCGGGTCTTCCAGGTTACCCGGGCAGTCGACGACGATCACATCGAAATTTGCGTCCTGCTTCTTGATCTCGCCGCCGATACCGCGACCAGCGGGGGCCAATGATAGAACGGTCATCGGGAGCGTATTTTCCCCGCTCGTGACCCATCTGACCGACGTGCCTTGAGGGTCAGCATCGATCAAGGCGACCTTGTTGCCGCCGGCCTCGAAGGCCGCCGCGATATTGACGGAGATGGTCGTCTTTCCAGTACCACCTTTTTGATTACTGACGGCGATCTTGAAAGCCATTAAATTCCTCCAAGGAGTTTTGCGTAATATATGCAGTTGTTGTTGAAAAGTCCAGAAAAGTGTTAGATGAGCAGAGAAATTCTCTGATTGATGTAGTTGTCACGTGACAAGCAGGCCAAATGGCTGGCAAATGATTCGTGATTTGAAATCAAATTAAAAATAGAAACTGATGACGTTTCACACGAAATGGAATTTGCTAATCGAGCGCTGAGGACTTCAGCGCTGAAAGCAACAAGAAATCACAGTGCGGATTCACGGATGATTTCGTTATTGTTCTGGAAACGCTGGTGCAGTTCTGCCATCGACTTGCGAGCCGGAACGGCATCGGAATCCGCAGTTGTCACGTGACAAGTCGATACGGCTGACAAGGGACCGCAAATGCACGTGGATGGGGAGTATGCGGATTCGACGTGCGGTGGTGATTCTGCGGATTTTTCCCTCTTTCCTTTTTAATGCAGTTTGCGCTCAGCTATAACAGCTGGTGCCGGTGCCGGTGCCGGTGCCGGTGCTGGTGCTGGTGCGCGACTGCGACTGCGACGACGGATGTGGGTTGTTACGTGACAACCCGCCTCAGTGGCGATTTTGGACGGATATCGCTTGCCTCAACGCAGCTGCTATAGAAGTCACTAGCGTGAAGAAAGCGGTGCGATATACGAAGTATTCGTGGTCGGTTGGGGCAGGTCACTGATGGGGAGCCATTTGGGTTGCGCGGTTGTCACGTGACAACCGCTGAGGCTTCATGCCGGAGTGACCGGATTGATACGATGCGGCGTCTTCATTGGCGACACAAGAGGACGCGTTGTGCGGGCGTCGATGTGCGAGTGGGCCCGGCCCGGCCGGCGCTTTCTCTGAGCATTCCTGATAGGCACGTGCTCAACCTTCGCGGGCATACCGCTCAGGTATCTTGGTGAATATGATGTGTCCCCAATAAACCAGCGGATCAGCATCCACCCATCTACCGTTGTACCGACGATGGGGCAGGGGAGAGGAGGACAGATAGTTGGAGCTTTGTTGTGCCACGCGGGATTCGATGGTGGCGGGAAGGGGCATCGTGTCACGCATCCTTATTACTCGATGGCTTTTGGTGGCGAATTCATACATGTCGGCGAAGCGAGATGACCTGAATCAGCAGGGTCGTGAAACATTTCTCCAAAAAGGGGCGTCTTCGTAAACCCTTGTCTAGCAATGAGTTGTGCCGCTTTCTTCATGTTGTTTCACGCAAAATGAGTGCAATCGGCGGGCAAAATGGGGGCGCATGAATCTCGCATACGCTATTAGGCCCGAGCAACCGAGATTGATACAAAATCGTATCGATAAAAACGTGTTATGTAGTTATTGATACGATTTGATTCTGGGCGAACGTGCATTCCAATCGACGAGCCGACGACCTGAGACATCGCGCCGAACAGACCGACCGGGATTCAATAGATGTGGCTTCCTCTTCATCGCCAGTTGTCACGTGACAACGCGCTGCGCCGGCCGTGCCGGATTGCGAACCCGCAGGTGTCGGGAGAAGTCGAGGCAGGCGCCTGCTCGATACTGAATTTACGCGGGTGCCCCAAGGCGGCGTTGAGCGAAAGCTGATTCCGGAGGCGGCCTCGAATGACCGTCTGCAATGGGCTCGGCCAGTGTCTATCGCTACGTGGATGAATCGGGAATTTGCATCAAGAAGGTGAGCGTATCGCCATCATTGGACCGGCGCGTATATCTGGGCCAACGCCGGAGGTCTGCTCGCGGGGCTGGTCGATCGTTGTCGCCGACCATCTACCGACGAACTCTCTACCACGCCCCGGATCACGACGAAAATTCACCGCCGCGACGCTTCCGCCCAGAAACCGCCGCGACCAGCGAACCTACTTCGTCGCCTGCGATGCGCACGGCTGCCACCGGCGCGTTTTCATTGCGGGAGCCTTTGCCGGCTCATCGACCGATCGCCACCATCGGTCGCCGCGATGCGGCTCATTCAGATCGAGTCGCTCACCCATCCTGGGCGTTGACAGCTCGACGCCACGCACCATTGCCAGCGCGGTGACGCGCTCGAACGGTTCTTGCCAACGGTGCATCGCAAGATCGAACGTGCCATTGTGAATCGGCATCAGCGTGCGACCGCGCAGGTCGATGTGCGCCTGCACGGTTTCTTCCGGCTGCATGTGCACGTACGGCCATTGCGGGTCGTATGCCCCGGTCTCGATCAGCGTTACGTCGAACGGTCCAAGACGTTCGCCGATTGTCCGGAAACCGTCAAAGTAGCCGGTGTCGCCGCTGAAAAATACTCGCAGATCGTCGTCGACGATGACCCACGACGCCCACAGCGTGCTGTTGCCGTCAAACAGGCTGCGGCCGGAGAAGTGCTGCGCCGGTGTCGCGGTGAGCGTCAGGCCGTCGACGTCGATGCTCTGCCACCAGTCGAGCTGGCGTACCTTCTGCGAGTCGATACCCCACTCGATCAGGCGATCGCCGACGCCCAACGTCGTGACGAACACGCTGGTGGTGGCCGCAAGCGCTAGCACAGTGTCACGATCGAGGTGATCGTAGTGATCGTGCGACAGGATCACGCCGCGCAACGGCGGGAGGTCCTCGAGCGCAATCGGCGGCGCATGGAAGCGCTTGGGGCCGACGCGACGGAACGGCGATGCACGTTCGGCAAATACGGGGTCGGTCAGCCAGAACTCACCGCGCAGTTTCATCAGCAGCGTCGAATGCCCTAGCCGATACAGGCTGCGGTCGGGAGCCGCGTCGAGTTGTTCGCGGGGCAGTGAATCGATGGGCAATGCGCCTGTCGGGACCGTGTTGCGCGGCTTGTTGACCAGCATGTTCCATGCGATGCCGAGCATCTTGCCGAAACCTTCGACCGGCCGCGGTGCGACGTTGCTGAAGCGTTCGCCGTTGTGCTGCGGCGACTCGCCGGACAGCGTGCGGCCACGTCTGGCGGCGGCGAAACCCAGTACGCGATGAAGAAAAACGAGAGGCGAAGCCATGTCGATTCGTCCGGAAATGAAAGTACACCGGGCAGTGTAGTTTATCCCTGGGAAAAGTAAACTCGGCGGTGTAAAATTTTTCTATGGATACGAGTACTTCTCCTCAGCGCCTGACCGACCGAAAGCGTGCGGCAATACTCGCCGCGGCGATCGAGGAATTTCTCGCGGCCGGCTATGACGCGACCAGCATGGATCGCATCGCCGCGCGCGCGGACGTGTCGAAGCGCACCGTCTATAACCACTTCCCGGGCAAGGAAGCACTGTTCGCGGCGATCCTGCATCAGTTGTGGGACGCGACGCTCACCGCCGGTGCGCCTGCCTACTGCGCCGACGTGCCGCTACGCGATCAACTGCTCGCGCTGCTGGGCCGCAAATTGCGGTTGCTGAACGACGAAGCGTTTCTCGCACTCGCACGCGTCGCGATCGGTGCGGCCATCCACTCGCCGGAACGCGCGCGCGACATGGTCGAACGCATGGGCGAGCGCGAAGAAGACGTAACAGGCTGGATTCGCGCGGCCACGGCGGCTGGCCGGCTGACGGCGACCGATCCCGTATTCGCCGCGCATCAGCTGCACGGGATCGTGAAAGCGTTCGCGTTCTGGCCGCAGGTGACGATGGGCCAGCCGCCGCTCGGCGTGCCGGAACAGCAGAAGGTCGCAGAAGCGGCTGCCGACATGTTTCTTGCGTACTACGCGTGTGCGGAACACGCCGGTGCGTCAGGTACCGGACGGGACTGACCGCGCGCCGCGTGAAGCAGACCATGCGCATCGATATGCTCAATGTGAGCCTCATCCGCCACCTCGAAGACCGCGCCATTCGACAACTGGCGAACGCAGGCCCGGGCGCACGCGTCGACGTGCCCCGTTTGAGCCGCACCGACACGTGCGGCGGGCGTATTTGAAACCGAACGCGAGCGAACACCGATGAAGACGCTGTTAATCGTCTATCACACGATGACCGGAGGCACGCAGCAGATGGCCGAAGCGGCCGCGGGTGCCGCACGCGAGCAACCCGGCGTCGACGTCAGGTTGCAGCGTGCGGATGCGACGAACGCGGACGATGTGCTCGCCGCCGACGCCTACCTGTTCGCGACGCCGGAAAATCTCGCCGCGATGTCCGGGCTGATGAAGGATTTCTTCGATCGTTGCTACTACGCGGCGCTCGATCGCGTGAACGGCCGCCCGTATGCGGCGATGATCTGCGCCGGCAGCGACGGACAGAACGCGCTGCGCCAGATCGACCGGATCGCGACCGGATGGCGGCTCAAGAATGTGGCGCCGGGCCTGATCGTCTGCACCCATGCGCAGACACCGGAGCGCATCCTCGCGCCGAAGACGATCGACAGCGAGGATCTCGCGCGCTGCGCGGAGATCGGCGCGGGTCTCGCCGCGGGGCTAGCGCTCGGCGTGTTCTGATTAGCGGCGATGAAGCCGGCCGACGCGGAGCCGCAGCCGCGCGCGACGACCGGAGTGCGACGCCTGCTGTGCCGCGTTCGTTGGCCGCGCGTTCTGGCGTGCGCACGATTCGAGGGACTCCGCTCCTGCGAACCGCATCGTGGTTCGCGGCAGCGGCACCAATAGAATGGAATGTCGAGCCCTGGTCAGCCTTCCGGCGCTGGCGGCTGGTGGTATTCGGGCCACAGGCTTTTCACGAGATCGCGCGAAGCGCCATACGCATGGCAACTGTCGATCTTGAGCGGTTTTCCGTCGCCGTCTCGCTGATTCAGCGACGGCGGGCGCACGCCGACCATCGTCTGATAGGCCGCGGTCGCGACCGGACCGAGCATTTCCTTCAGATGGGTGCACGTGTCGCAGGCCGGCAGGCGCTTGCGGACCTCGCTGTTCCACCCAGCGCCGATGCGCAGCCCGACGAGCGCTTGCAGCGTGTCGCCGCCGCCCGGACACTGCGCATAAGGATGCGACCGGATGAACGTGGATACCGCACGCACGATCATGTCGGCGTCGAAGACCAGCGTCACGCCGAGGTCGTGAATCGGGGCAGCGCTGCGACCGTGCGCGTGCCGCCAGGTGGCGTGAAATCGCTCGTCTTGCGGTCCGCGAGACAGGCCGTGACTTCGAACAGCCCGTCGCTGCGCCGATAACCGCGCATGTCGATCTGCCGGTGGTGAATCTCTTCGCGCGTAATGCCGTCGTGCGGGAGGTCGTGTCGGGGATTCAAGTTTCCGCTCCGTGTCGTATAACCGGGGTCTCTTTGCATTCGACAGCGATGTCGTCGGCTGAGCAGCCGTAGTGAAACCGGTCACGGCAGGCTGCCGACGCTGTTGATCCGGCCATACTACGCATTTTTCGATGCCGCCGTCCGATCGACGATCGATGCGGACGCAACTAATAGAATGCCGGTAGCGATCGATGCACATTCCGCCACGTCGCGCGGATCGGATGCGCAAGCCCGGCCTCTCGGACAGCGTGAGTCGTCTGGCGTCTACGTCTTTGCTGTCCGTACCATCGCTCGCCATTTCGCACTGTGGAATAGCCGATGCGTTGCGTGACCGGGGCACTGACGTATGAGCGTGCAGAAAACGACACTACGTAACGCGTGTGTCGATACCTGTCGAAAACGCCGCCATAATGCGCAACACGACTGCGCGGACGCCTTGCCTGCGCCCGGATCCGTCAAATCCGAACCGGTGAGTCAACCGACTGCCGCGCGTACCGGTATACTTCCACTCCTGCCTTTGTCCGGCATCGTGGCCGGGTGCCTGAAACAGTGGTGGTGGCGATGCGGCCCCGCAATGATCCGCATCGGTGGCAGACGAGCCGCAGGCGATGCGGCGAACGCCGATGTGCAGAATGGCTGCACGAACCACACCTTATATTCCTGGTGGATTGAATTTATGGGTTTTGAACAACTTGCCGAATTGCGGGCGCAGCTCGCAGCAAAGGCGAAGCAGGAGCGCAACGCGAAGCGACCGGCTACGCAACCGGACGCAGGCGCGAAGCCGAAATCGAAGTCCGGCGACCGGCCCGCTCGTGGGGCCAAATCGGGTGCCGGGGCCAAAGCGTCGTCCGGCGCGAAGCCCGCTTCGGCGAAGCCGTCGACGCCGGTCGATCCGGTCATCGTCGCAATCGGCAAACTGCAGCGCCGGTTCCCGCGCGCGTTCCCGAAGAATCCGGCCCCGAAGGTGCCGCTGAAGGTCGGTATCTGGGATGACCTCGCCCGCGAGGCGCAAGCCGTTGGCCTGAGCGAAGCCGAGCTGCGCGAGGCGATGTCCACGTGGTGCCGCGGCAATCGTTACTGGTCGTGTCTCGTCGAGGACGCGGTGCGGGTCGATCTGCAAGGTAACGAAGCCGGGCGCGTGACGCACGACGACGCGGCGCGTGCGCGCCGGCTGAAGTCGCGCCGTCCGGGCAACAAGGGCGGCGCGCAAGCAGCGAAGGGCGCCCCGCAGCCGAAGGTGGAAGCGCAGGCCGACGCCGCCGCGCCGCAGCCGGCGACCGCGGAAGCATCGGCCGATGCAGCACCGCAGGCCGAGCAGCAAACGGCCGCGAGCGAGTAACACGCGATGCGTCGCCGCGCGACCGCGCGGTGACGGCCTGTCTGCACCGCGCAGGCAGCGCATACACGACAGACCGACCTGTCCCCGCCCGGGGCAGGTCGGGACTGCCTCCGCTGGCGGCACAGCCAGTCAGTCTCACCCAATCAGCATCGAACTGCCTCGAACCGACGACGAAAGCGCGTCGGCGGACGCGGCTTGCGTAACGTATCGCTCATGTCAAGCGAGCAGGGTGACCGGGTATCGAGGAGGGGCGGCGTGCATCATGAATTCACGGTGCCGTCCCACCTGGAGAACGCTGTGCAGGCGAGCGTCGCGCGCGACTGCGCACCCATGTTTGCGGGCAGATGGTCGACGCGTGCGCCACCGAGTGAGTGGCCGACGCACATTCACTTGCGCCCAATCATAATAATTCGTTTTCCTAATGTAATGGAATTGTAGATAAAACCCGGATTCCCACCCACGCGAATTTGTCGCACGTGAGTTGTTGTCAGGCGCGAAGTGCGGCCGTACTCGAGGGACCGACGTGTGATGTCCGGATGCGCCGCCGCAGCCGCCCGCTTGTCGGTTGGCGACCCGTCACACAAACGCGATAATCTCCCCGGCACGAATCGCCGGGCCGACTGCATTGCCGACAGCGCATGACGCGACAGGCACCTGAAAGCCTGCGCAATTCGTCCGACATTCCCCGAAATTGAAAGGCACCGGCAAGCCGTACGCGCCACCGCATCACACGAAACCTGCCGATTCCATACGCCCGACGCCCTACGCAAAGACCGCATCATGAACCCGAGACATTCCGCGATTCTCGTCGCGCTCACCGCCGCCGCGTTGTTCGGCGCCGCGACGCCGCTCGCCAAGGCACTGATCGGCGCGATGTCGCCGTTCCTGGTCGCCGGCCTGTTCTATCTCGGCAGCGGGATCGGCCTGGGCGTCGGGATCCTGCTGCGCGGGCTGCGCCGCCGCGCGCCGGCCCAGGACGCCGCGCCGCTGCAACGCGCGGACCTGCCGTGGCTCGCCGGCGCGATCGCGGCCGGCGGTGTCGCGGGTCCGGCGCTGCTGATGCTCGGGCTGTCGAGCACGCCGGCCGCGACGAGTGCGCTGCTGCTCAATCTCGAAGGCGTGCTGACGGCGGTCATCGCCTGGGTCGTGTTTCGTGAGAACGTGGATCTCCAGGTGTTTCTCGGCATGGTCGCGATCGTCGCCGGCGGCACGCTGCTGTCGTGGGTGCCGGGGCGCGCGGGCGTGCCGGTCGGCGCGCTGCTGATTGCCGGCGCATGCCTGTGCTGGGCGATCGACAACAACCTGACCCGCAAGGTCGCCGCGAACGATGCGATGGTCATCGCGTGCGTGAAAGGCCTGGTCGCCGGGCCCGTGAACATCGGCATCGCGCTTGCGACCGGCGCGGCGCTGCCGGCCGTTCCGGCCGCGGCCGCCGCGATGCTGACCGGCCTCGGCGGCTACGGGATCAGTCTCGTGTTGTTCGTCGTCGCGCTGCGCCATCTCGGCAGCGCACGCACGGGCGCGTATTTTTCGGTGGCGCCGCTGTTCGGCGTCGTGCTGTCGTTGCTGATCTGGCCGGCGCTACCGTCCGTCACGTTCTGGATCGCGGCCGCGCTGATGGCGCTCGGCATCTGGCTGCACGTGCGCGAACGGCACGAACACGAGCACACACATGAGCGGCTCGAGCATACGCACCGGCATCGGCACGACGAACATCATCAGCACGCGCATGACTTTCCGTACGACGGCGATGAACCGCACACGCATTCGCACGTGCATCTGCCGATCACGCACAGTCACGCGCATTTCCCGGACATCCACCACCGCCATCGACACTGATCGTGCGGCACGGGAGAACGACGCGCGTTGCGTGCCATGCGTATCGCAAGGTAACCGTTTATGGGGTAGTCGTTTCGTGCCCGCGGCGCCGCTTCGGCGTCGATCGATCCGGGCGACCAGCGGCGACCAGCGGCGACTCAGCCTTCCGTCTGAATCAACCGGATCAACGACCCGTCCGGGTCGATCAGCGCGCCGACGGTGCCGCCCCATGCCTCGCGTTTCGGCCGATGCGCACGCGGCCAGCCGGTCGCTTGCTCGGGAATGCCGGCGGCGAGCACCTCGTCGAAAAACGTGCCGACGTCGGCGAGCCGGAAACAGCAGCTGAACCAACTCGTGGCCGGATCGAGACCGGGATGCGGAAAGAATTCCAGCAGCAGGTCGCCGCGTCTCAGGATCATCCAGCCGTCGTCGCGCCAGGTCTCGACGAACCCGAGCTTCGCGTAGAAAAGCGACGTGGTGTCGAATTCGCGCGACGGCAGATTGGGACTCGCATAGTCGGTCAAGGCTGTTCCTCCGGTGGGGGTTGCGATCGAACGAAGGCGCGGGAACACGCGCGGGTGGATGTCGCGCATGATCGGTCAAACGATGCGCACCGACAAGCCGCACAGGCCGCCGCCGCGACTATCGTCCCGGGGGAAAGCAGAATCCGAAATCCTCGCAGCCCGGGCATCCGGGGGCAGGTCCGGATTGCAGGCCGAGCGATGCGGCCACTTCCTGCGCGAGGAATTTCTTCCAGCGCAGCTGCGTGACATTGCGTGCGGCGAGCGCGGGGAAATAGCGGTCGAGCATCGCGGATACCGCGTCGCGTCCGTCGAGGCCGAGATCGCGCCACAAGTGATCGGGGCGCAGGCACGCATGCGCGATGATGGCCGCGACGCAGTCGGCATCGTCGCGTGCGACGGCGGGATGCGCATCCAGCATCAGGAGCGCGTGCAGCGTCGCGACGAACCGCGCGTACGCGGCCGGCAGCGGCGCGATGGCGACCGCCGCCACGAGCGCGGCGGCATCGGTGCAACTCAGGTGTGGAAACTGGCGGGCAAGCATGCCGCTCAACCGGGCGGGAGACAGGCCGAGCAGCGCGAGCTCGTTGCGGCATGCACGTGCCGCAACGAGGGCGCCGAACAGATGCGCATCCGGAGAATCGGCGTCGGCCGCCCCGGACAGCAGCGATTGCAATATGCGTTGATGCGTGTGCCCGAGCGCGGACGTCATCGTGTGCGCCTGCACGCAGGCCGGGCATTGCGCACCGCTTGCGGGTGCGCCGAACGACGGGTCGTCATTGCAATCGATCAGACGATCAGGCGATCACTCGACCCCGACGATCACGCTCGACGCCTTGAAGATCGCGGACGCGGCCTTGCCGCTCGCGAGGCCGAGACGATCGACGCTGTCGTTGGTGACGATCGCGACGATTTCCGTGCCGCCCGCGGCCTCGATCACGACTTCCGAATTGACCGCGCCCTTCGCGATCGACGACACGGTGCCCGCGACGCAGTTGCGGGCCGACACCTTGCTGCTGTCGACGTCGACCATCACGATCACCGACGATGCCTTGACGAGCGCGAACGCCTTCGTGCCGGCCGCGAGGCCCAGCGACGCGACGCTGCCATGTGTGATCACGGCGACGATGTCGAGGCCGTCCAGGGTACGCAGCGTGACTTCGTCGTTGACGGCACCGGGCTTGACGGCGCCGATCTGGCCGGCGAATTGATTACGGGCGCTGGTTCGCATGATGACTCTCCGGGGAAATGAGCCGCCCGTCGGGTGGTGAGCGAAGGACGGAAGCTGCGGACGAGTTTACCGGCAATGCAGGTGAAGCGCGACGTCGGCATCGGCATACCGGACATGCGAAACCGCGCCCGATGGTGCGGGACAGCAGGCGTGTCGTGCCCGCCGTGCCGTCGCGCGCGCTTGCTTCTTACTTCACAGTGGCTGACACAGCGGCCGGTGCGTCAGCCGCCGACGTCTGCCGCGCCGCAGCGGGCGCCGCATCGCCTTCCCAACCGCCGCCGAGCGCGAGGAACAGCTTCACCTGGTCGGCGGCGACCTGTCCTTCGGCCGCGGCGACCTGTGCGCGCACGCTCGTCAGCGTGCGCGTCGCATCGAGATCCGAGATGAACGACTCGCGGCCGGCCGTATAGAGCCGGTGCGTTTCGTCAGCGGAACTGCGTGCCGATTCGTAGGCCGTGCGCAGCGCATCGGTGCGCTGCACGTCGGCCGCATAGGTCGCGAGGCTCGACTGCGTTTCGCGCAGCGCATTCAGGACGACACCGTCGAAATGCGCGAGCGCGCCGCCGGTCGCGGCTTCGGCTTCGCGCACGCGCGCGCGCTGGCCGTTGACCGGGAATGACCAGCTGATCAGCGGTCCGAACGACCAGCGATTCGTGGTGGACGAGAACAGGTCGGCGGCGAGGCCGACGGAGCCGGCCGACGCGCCGATGCTGACCGACGGATACAGTGCGGCGGTCGCGACACCGATCCGCGCGGTCGCGGCGGCGAGCTGACGCTCGGCTTCGCGAACGTCGGGACGGCGGCGCAGCAGCGCGGCGCCGTCGCTGATCGGAATCGGCTGGCGCAGTTTCGGCAGCCGCTCGCATTCGGCGACCGCCTTCGGCAGGTCGGCCGGCGAGCGCGCGAGCAGCGCGGCGAGCTGGTATTGCGCGATCTTGCGGCGGCCTTCGAACCGCGGGATGTCGGCGGCGAGCGTGCGCACCTGCGTGACGCCGCGCGTCACGTCGGTCTGGTTGCCGCGCCCTGCATCGCGCAGCCGTTGCGACAGCTTCACGCGCTGCTGCTGCAGCGCGAGCGACTGCTTCGCGATCGCGAGTTCGTCGCCGGCGGAGCACGATTCGACGTACGCGCGCACGACGTCCGCGACGACGGTGATGCGCGCCAGGTCGGCGGCCGCCTGCACGGCTTCGCTGTCCGCGCGCGCGGCCTCGACACCGCGCCGCAGCTTGCCGAACAGATCGAGTTCGTACGACACGCTGATGCCGACCGCGCCTTCGTTTACGACCGGCAGCTTGTTTTCGAGCAGAAACTGCTCGGCCGATTCCTGCGCGCGCTGCACGGCCGCTTCCGCGCTGCCGGAGAAGCCGCCCTGTTCGTTCGCGACCTCCAGCGCCGCGCGCGAACGCGCGAGGTTGGCCGCGGCGACACGCAGGTCGGTGTTCGATTTCAGCGCGCCGCGCACGAGCGCGTCGAGCACGGGATCGTCGTACAGCTGCCACCAGTTGCCGGGCACCGCGTCGCGCGACACGAGCGTGCCGTTCGCGTCGTCGAGCGCATGGTTCGCGAGCGGCGCATTCACGTACGCCTGCTGCGGCAGCGTGTAGTCGGGGCCGACGGACTTGCACGCGCCAAGTGCGAGCGCGAGCGGCGCGAGCGCCGCGGCGAGGCGCAGGCCGTGCCGCTTCATTGCGAGGCTCCCGTCGCGCCGGCAGCCGCGGGCGCCGACGCCGACGCCGACGCCGACGCGGAAGTGCCGGCAGACGGCGTCGCCTTGTCGTCGCGGCGCGTGTCGGTGCGCACCGCAACGGTCGCGGTGCGGCCGGCGATCATCCGGAAGTCGTCGGGCACCTCGTCCAGCACCACGCGCACCGGCACGCGTTGCGCGAGCCGCACCCAGCTGAATGCGGGGTTCACGTTCGGCAGCAGGTTCGCGCCCTGCGTGCGGTCGCGATCCTCGATCGCGGCGACGATGCTCTGCACGTGGCCGCGCAGCGGATGCGGCTCGCCCATCACGACAATGTCGACCGGCTGGCCGATATGGATGCCGCGCAGCTTGGTTTCCTCGAAGTAGCCGTCGACGCGGAACGAATTGCGGTCGACGACCGACAGCACCGCGCGGCCCGCCGGCACGTATTCGCCGACGCGCGGCGCGCGGTCGTTCAGGTAGCCGTCGACGGGGCTCACGATCGTCGTGCGTTGCAGGTTCAGCTTCGCGGTATCGAGCGACACCTGCGCATCGGCGACGGCGGCTTCGCCCTGCTCGACGCGCGTGCGGCTTTCCTCGACCTGTTCGCTGGCGACCAGGTTGCCGAGCTGCAGGTTGCGCGCATATTCGCGCTTCGCCTGAGCGAGCGTCGCGCGGCGCTGCGCGAGCGTCGCTTCGGCGAGCCGTTCCGCGAGCGCGTAGCGGGCCTGGTCGATCACGAACAGCACCTGGCCGCGCTTCACCTCCTGGTTGTCGGCGACCTCAACCGCGGTGATGAGCCCCGACACGTCGGGCGCGACCTGGATCACGTCGGCGCGCACGTGCCCGTCGCGGGTCCACGGCGAGAACATGTAGTAGTTGATGATCCGCCACAGCACGAGGGCGGCCACGACGACGACGATCAGGGTGAGCAGGATCTGCCCTGCCGAGAGCCAGGTTTTTTTCACGGTTAGCTAGCCACGAGATGGTGAGACACGATGACGACTGCGGCAAGCACGAACACGTAGATGCCGAGGTCGAAGATCGAACGGTGCCAGACGAGGCGGTAAAAGCCGACGCGTTCGAGCAGCGCGCGCACGACGATGTTGATCAGATAGGCGATCAGCATCAGCACGAGCGGAGCCGGCACGAATACGCCGAAGATGTCGATTTCGCCGATCATGGTCGCGGTCGGAAAGACGGGTTGGAAAGCGGGATCATGCGCGTGCTCCGTCCGGTGCGGCTTGCGGCGGCTGCGCGGACGCGGCCGGGTACAGCGACAGGCGCAGGCCGACGAGCGCGTGCAGCGTATCGCGCAGCCGGCGGTGCGTCGCGGGCGTGGTCGGTGTCGCGGGGGCGGCGGGCGTCGTGCCGTCGTCCGCTGGCGCGGCGGAGGCGCCCGGCAGGTTGCGGCCGGCCACGCGCTGCAGCGCGTCGTCGATCGACGCGAGCAGCGCCGGCGGCGCGGGCTGGCGCGCGTTCGCGGCCGCGCAGCGCGTGTAGTGATCGGTGACGCCGGCCAGCACGCGGTCGATCGCGTCGGGCACGTCGCCCGTCAGCTTGCGGCGCGAGCGACGCAGGTCGAGCGCGTTCAGCGCGATGCGCAGGTCGCGGAAGCTCTCGATCGACGGATGGCGGTGGTCGTCCGACGCGCCGAGGCGCGGCAGCAGCTGCGTGACGCGATCGAGCATGCGCGATGCATGGTTGCGCTGGTCGTCGAGCGGCTGCGTCGACGCGGAGCGCGCGACGTCCTCCCAGCCCGAGCGCAGCAGGCGCCGCACCGCGAGTTCCGCGCCGAACGGACGCGTCGCGCGCGTCCACACGTATGCGAACAGCAGCCCGGCGACGCCCGCGAGGTTGCTGTTCAGGAACACGAAGAAATCGGCCTCGTATGCGCTCTGGATGCTGATGAAGGTGGCGGTGTTCACCGCGACGAGCATCGTCACCATGTTGAACTGCGGGCGCGGCAGCAGCGTGCCGATCAGGATGAACGGCCCCGCGAACATCAGCACGAGCATCGCGAAGTCGTGCACGTGCGGCAGCACGACGAACAGGTACAGGCCCGCGAACACGACGCTCGCGGTGGTGGCCAGGAAGAACTTGAACACCAGCGGCGCGGGCTCGTCGAGCGCCGCGAAGAAGCTGCACGCGACCGCGACGAGCGTGACGGCGCCGGCGCCGTCGTGCCAGCCGGACTGGATCCACAGCCAGCACGCGAGCACGATCGCGCCGACCACGGTCAGCGTCGAGAACAGCATCATCCCGCGATCGAAGAAGCGTTCGGTGCCGCCGAGCCGCCAGTGCCGGTAATGCGGCTGCCAGACGCCCGACTCGTTCGCGATCAGCGCGCGCAGCGAGCGGCAGTCCTGCCAGATATCGATGACCTGGTGCAGCCGCCAGAGCGCGTTCGACAGCAGCGCGCTGTCCCAGCTCGTCAGCGCGCTGTCGGGCGGTTGCAGCGACGCGATGCGCGCGCGCAGGTTGTCCGCGACCGGGTCGTCGGCCATCTCGCCGTCGGTGACGGCCTTCACGGCCGGCAGTGGCGCGTCGAACCACTTGGCGGCGTCGGCGAGCAGCGCGTCGAGCGCCGGCGGGCGCACGTGCAGGTCGCGCATCAGCGCGATCAGCGGATCGGCGAGCGACGACATCAGCGGCAGGAACAGCTGCATCCGGCCCGCGAGCGCCTGTGCGCGCGCGAGCACGCGCGGATGCGCGTGGTCGTAGCTCAGCTGGCTCAGCAGGAATTCGAGGCCGGTGATGGTCGCGGCGAGGCGTTGCCGGCACGCGGACAGCGCCTTGCCCGCGAGGTGCCCGGACAGGGTCTCGCGGCCGTAGAACGCGGCGTCCTTGAACCATGCGTCGGTGCGCTCGATCAGCGTCGGCGCGAGCCGGTTCGGGAACACGGCGCCGCCGACCACGCTCGCGCACACGATGCCGAGCACGATTTCCTCGGTTCGTGCGATCGCGACGTCGAAGATCGTCGACGGATCGGTCACCGTCGGCAGCGCGACCAGCGGCATCGTGTAGCCGGCGAGCATGAACACGTAGCTGCGCGCGGTGCGGTCGGAGATCGCGAGGTAGAGCAGCGTGCCGCACCACGTCGCGACGATGATGCTGAACAGGAACGGCGTCTCGACGAATGGCGGCACGAACAGGATCGCGGCGGCCGCGCCGAGCGCGGTGCCGAGCGCGCGGTACAGCGCCTTCGAGCGCGTCGCGCCGACGAACGGGTTCGACACGATGTAGACGCTCGCCATCGCCCAGTAAGGGCGCGGCAGCTGGAAATACAGGCCGAGGTACAGCGCCAGCATCGACGCGGCGAATGTCTTGCCCGAGAACAGCCAGTCGCGAAGGCTCGGATAGGTCATGACGCGGAATCGGCGGGGTGGGACGGACGCGACGCCGGATGCTGCGCATCGGCCGCGTTGAACGCGTTCAGGACGCGCAGCGTCGCTTCGAGATCGGCGCGCGTGACACCCTTGAGCACCTGGGCGCGCAGCATCCGCAGGTCTTCTTCCATCTTCGCGGTGACCGCGCGGCCGGCGGCGGTCAGCGAGATGGTTTTCGCGCGGCGGTCGTGCGGATCCTCGTCGCGGCGTGCGAGGCCGGCCGCGCACAGCTGGTCGAGCAGGCGCACGAGCGACGGCCCCTCGATGCCGACGTATTCGGCGAGCGTGCCCTGGCGCACGCCTTCGCCGAGGCGGCCGGCGATCAGCAGCGGTGTCGCGCAGGCTTCGGACACGTTGTACGCGGTCAGCACGGCGTCGCTCGTGCGGCGCCACTTGCGCGCGGTGAGCACCAGCAGGCTGCTGACGGCGAGGCGAAGGTCGTGCAGATTGGTCATGGGCGAGATGATAGGGGCAAAAACATTCGATAGCAAACTATCGTTTTTGTCACCGGGGTGTCATGCCGCATGCCGGGGCGCCGACCTGCAACGAGCAATTTAGGCGGCAGGCCCGGGCCGGGTCAAGCTGTAAGGTTGTGACCGTGCGGCGGGCTGGCGAGCGTGTCTGCGCCGCTGCTGTCGGACGAGATCGTCGGTATCGTGAAGGCGGCGGTGGACGAGGTCGCGGAGCGGAATGTTTCGACCGTGGCGTGAGCGGGATGCGGTTTTGGTGCGTGCCGCGGTGCGCTCGAAGTCATTTGGCCCGCTTTAGCACGACCTCTCCCGAGCCGCCTCCGGAGGCGGCAGGCGTCGTCCACCTGAGCTCATCTCCCGAGAGGACAAACGGCCTGCGCTGCTCGACACCATTCCAGTTCGGGAACGTGCTCGTATCGATGCGAAAGGTGATGGTCTTGTCTGCTTCGTTGACGACGTACGTACCAAAGTGGGCGATCGAACCTTGCACCACGGCGCGATATTCCTCCGCACTGCCCTTCATTCGATCGTTGGATACGTACTTGGGCAAGTCGCCGCGCGAATTCACCAGCGCGTAATGACCATGGCCGTCGAAGATCACCAGGCCGTGGGGATTGGGCCCGTACATCGGGGTACGGCTGCCATCCGGGCGGACCGTATCGACCGAGACATACGTCCATGCGCCGGCCAGTTGCTGGTCCAGTGACTGTTGGCTCAACGCGACGCCCGATCGAAGCGCGAGTCCCAGAAGCACCAGGCGCGAAACGGTGGGGACGATGTGGATGTGGTTCACGGCCCTTCTCCTGTCGCAAAGCAACCCATAACGACAAATATAGGATGCAAGCAAGGGAACACAGGGGCAATCGTCGCCGGCCCGAATACCTGGCGCGCGAGCAAGCGTGTTCGCGTGAGGCCGGGGCCACTCGACAAGTACCGGTCAACGGTCGGTATCGGGCGCAATTGGCTACGACCGCGGTTGGCCCGTTGCCGCCAGATGCGGTCGGCCATAGTCCACCCTTCACGGCCGTTGGGCGGGGCCGGGCCGATTGACCGGCCGTGATGGCACCAGGCAAGGCACGCTCGCGATCGCATGGAGAAAATAACGTGCCAGCCGGGTGAACTGCCGCCCGAACCGCGCCCGCAGGAACTCGATGAAGCGCTGCGTTTTCGCCGGCAGCAACCGGGTTTCGGTGATGGCATAGACAGGCATCGGCGTGCCACGCCATGCCGGCATGATGCGCCGCAGCTTCCCGCTGGCGAGTTCATCGGAGACGATTTCCTCCGGCATCAGGATGATGCCCATAATCGTATTGGCGGTCCTGCCGCTCCGTGGCATTCGTTTCCCGGTTCGGGCTTCGGTTTGGGCTCGTGGCCGAATTCGCGGAACATCTGTAAGCTGCGTGCAGCCGCGCGATGTTCGCCGTGCAGTGCGGCGCGCGGTCATCCCTTTCACGCATCGCATCGGGAGTACCCATCTTGGCTACCTACATTGTCTTCACACGGGAAAGCACGCAGGATCAGCGCGAACTGGACATCTATGCGAGCAAGGTCGGCGCCACGCTCGCCGGCCATCCGGTGAAGGTGCTTGCCGCATACGGTCAGCAGGAAATACTGGAAGGCGAAGGTCCGGAAGGCGTCGTGATCGTCGAGTTCCCGTCGAAGGAGGCCGCGCACGCGTGGTATCACGGCCCCGAATACCAGACGGTCGTCCAGCACCGGTTCAAGGGCGCGCGCTATCGCGCGGTGCTGGTCGAAGGTCTTTGAGCACGGTCGCGCGCGACCTTCAGCCGATGTGCGGCAGCAACGCACGCAGCCAGTACGCAACCGCCACCGCGCCGCCATCCGGCGTGCCGATCGCGCGCTCGCCGAGATAGCTCGCGCGTCCCGCGCGCGGCGTCATGCCGGCCGTTTGCTGCGCGCCGTGTTCCGCGGCTTCCACGGCGGCCGCCCATGCGCTCGCGGGGGCGCGATCGTGATCGAGTGCGCGGTCGAACGCATCGGCAGCCGGCACCAGTGCGTCGAGCATCGTCCGGTCGCCGGCCCGTGCGCCGCCCAGTTCGCCGATCGCATCCACCGCGCTGCGGAAGGCCGCGGCCCAGTCGCGCGCCGACGGTTCGGCAGCGTCGCCGAGACGCCGTGATGCGCGCAGCAGCGCGGTCGCATAAAACGGTCCCGAACTGCCCGCGATCGCGCGGCGCAAAGCGGCACCCAGCGCCGCGAGCGTACCGGCCGGCGTGCCGTACGCGGCTTCCGGCAACGCGAGGATCGCCTGCGCGGCGCGACGCATGCTCGCGCCGAGATCGCCGTCGCCGGCGGCCGTGTCGAGTTCCGTCAGGGTCGCTTCGTGGTCGATCAACGCTTGCGCGATCGCATGCAGCGCAGGCTGCAGCCGCGCGGCCCATGCGCGGCCGGCCGCATCGAGCGGCGGCAGCGGCTGCTCGTGCGCGGCTGCCGCGGCCACGCGAATCCGCGCGTTGACGGCACCGCCGCCAGGCCATGCGCGCGCCTGCGTCGGCGCGTCGAGCAGCGCGGCGCGCTCGTCGTTCAGCCGCAGCAGCGAGATCGAGCAGCCGGGCATGTTCAGCGCGGACAGGAATGTGCCGGCCCATGCGCGCGCGACCGTGATGCCGCGCCGGGTCAGGTTGTCGTACGCGGCGCGCAGCACGATCGCCAGTTCCATGTCCGGCGTCGCGCCGAGACCGTTGACGAACAGTGCGACGCGTTCGCCGCGATCGAGCACGAGGTCGGCGACGATGCTCGCCAGCAGCGTCTCGACGAGCGCATCGGCCGGCATCGGCGCGGTGCGTTCGACGCCTTTCTCGCCGTGGATGCCGAGGCCCAGTTCGATCTCGTGGTCGGCGAGGCTGAATCCCGACTTGTCGGCGCCGGGGATCGTGCAGCCATCGAGCGCGACGCCCATCGTGCCGAGTTCGGCCGCCGCATCGCGGGCGATTTCCGCGACGCGGGCAAGCGGCAGCCCGCGCGCGGCGGCCGCGCCGGCCAGCTTGTGGATCAGCACGGTGCCCGCGATGCCGCGCCGCTGCCCGCGCTCGACGCGGCCGCGCAGCGATACGTCGTCGGCGACGATCACCGTCTCCACCGGTATGCCTTCGGCGCGCGCGAGTTCGGCGGCCAGCCCGAAGTTGAGGCGGTCGCCGGTGTAGTTCTTCACGACCAGCAGCGCGCCGTTCGGGCCGGCGCTCGCGCGGATCGCGGCGAGTACGGCGTCGGTCGACGGCGACGTGAACACTTCGCCGCAGACGGCCGCGCTCAGCATCCCTTCGCCGACATAGCCACCGTGCGCGGGCTCGTGGCCGCTGCCGCCGCCGGACAGGATCGCGACGGGGCGCCGCGACGGCTCGGGCAGCGGCTGGCGGACGAGCACGTGCTCGTCGCCGAGGATCGCGAGATGCGGCGACTGCCGTGCGACGCCTTCGAGCATTTCGCGCACGACATCGGACGGGCGGTTCACGAGTTTTTTCATGGCGACGGTTTCCTGATGGTGGGACGGAGGCCGGCGACACGCATGCGGTGCCGGCCGGGCGACGTACTGTGGATCGTAGGCGGCGCGATCGGAAAACGGCGCGCCGCACGGTCAGCGTTACGTAACGTCGAAGCATTCGTAGCACGAATGTAACGATAACAGCACCGCTCATGGGCCCGAAGCGCATCGATCGTGATCGCGGGCCGGCGGCGCGTACCCCGTGCGGATGCCGGCCTGGCGGCCGCGACGCCCGTTCGCCCGCACCATGGCATGGAAAATGCTGATTGTTCCCCGGTCCATATTCGAACATTCCATCGCCCGGACCGCGAGGAGACCATCATGTATCGAACCCGCATGTTCACGTCCGCCGCGGTGCTGGCCGCCGCCGGCGCACTGACCGCCTGTGGCGGCAACGACGTCACCGCGCCGTCGAGCGTGGCCGCCAGTACCAGCGGCGCGACCGTCACCAGACCCGGTAACGTGACCGACGGCGGCTGGGGGACCAGCGGTGCGCCCGGCACGAACGGCGCGATCAGCACGGCAGGCCAGCTCGCCATCGCCGTCGGCAATACCGTGGACGGCATGTCGCTGCCGGGACTCGGCAACAACGTGACGCGCAGCGCCGGCGACACGATTTCGAGCGTCAGCACGATCTCCCGCGCGGCGAGCAATGCGTTGAGCGACGGTCTCGGGCGGATCGGCTCGACGGCCGACCCGGTCGGCACGACGGTCGCCGGGCTCGGCGAGGTCGTTGCCACGACGGGCAATCCGGTCGCGGGTCTCGCGCAGACGGTCCGCGCGCTCGGCGCGGGGCCGCTGGCACCGCTCGCGCCGGTCACTACACCGATCGGCGCGGTGCTCGACACGGTGGCCGGCGGTCTCGGGGCGGCGGGCAGCACGGTCGGCTCGACGCTGTCGTCGGGCCCCGTGCAGCAGGTCACGCAACAGATCAGCTCGGTCGTCACGCCGCTCGTGCTCACGGCCGGCCGGACCACACAGCAGATCGGCGCGACGACGGGCCTCGGGCAACCGGTGGCGGGCCTGCTCGGGCAGGTCGGCGGCGCGGTGTCGACGGCGGGCTGGCTGCTGGGGATCCCGGCGCAGCCGGCCGTCGGCCCGGCGAGTGAGATCGTCGGCGCGGCAGGCGGGCTCGTCGGTGCGGTCGGTAACACCGTGACGAACGCGGGCGGACTCGTCAACTACAACGGCCCGAACGGCATCGCGCCGATTCCCGGTCTCATCGTGAGCCTCGCCGGTGCTTCGGTCACGACCGTGCAGAGCGGGCCGACAAATGGCGCGCCGAGCGGGTCGGGCGGCGCGGGTCCGCTCGGCGGCTTGTTGTCGGGACTCGGCTCGACACCGCTCGGTTCGCTGACCGGCGCGCTCGGCGGCACGACCGGTGCCGGCGCGGGAAGCCCGCTGGCACCGGTGACGGGTCTCGTCTCGACAGTCACCGGGACGCTCGGCAGCGCGGCGGGCGGCACTGGATCGAGCGCCGGTTCCGCGGCGAATCCGCTGGCATCGGTGACGTCGCTGCTTGGCGGCGTGCTCGGCGGCGTCGGGAAGTAGTGATGCACCGAGCGGTGAGCGGCGGGGTGGTTCGCTGTCCGTTGGCCGCTGCTCGCCGTGGCGGCGCGGCGCTCCGCATCGGTTGCGTCGGCGGATGACGCAAGCGGGCCGCGGCGGGCCGGCGCGAGCGCTACCCGCGTCGCGAAAGCGCGGCGCTGCGTGTCGCCGCGCGCTTCCTCCTATCTGACCGCCGCGATCGCCTTCGCGCGAATCAGCCGCGCCCGCAGCACATTGCGGCTGATGCCGAGCAGTCGAGCGGCCTGGATCTGATTGCGGTGGCTGCAATCGAACGCGACGCGCATCACCGTGTCCTCGATATGCTCGAACAGGTTCTCGTGCGCCTCGTCGAACAGCGCGCACAGCGCCAGTTCGAGCGCTTCCTGGCCGGGCGCACAGCTCGCCGCATCCCGCGCACCCGCGGCCATGACCGGCACGCATGACGAAGACAGGTTCGGGGCGGTGTCGTGCAGCGCATCGTGGTGGCTCACCAGCAGCGCGTGATGCATCACGTTCTCCAGTTCGCGGATATTGCCGGGCCACGAATGCGCTTCGAGCCGGCGCGCGGCGCGCGACAACGCGGCCAGCGTGTCCGACTGGTAGTTCACGAACGGCAATACGCCGGAGAACCTGAAGGCGCAGATCGACGACATCCGCGCGAAGGCCGCCGCGAACAACCATCGCGTACGGATCGGCGTCAACGCGTTCGTGATCGCGCGCGACACCGAGGAAGAGGCGCGGGCCGCGCTCGACGACATCATCCGGCACGCGCATGTGGAAGCCGTGCATGCGTTCGGCGATGCGGTGAAGGAGGCCGGCCGCGCGTCGCCGGAAGGCGAGGGCAATTGGGCGAAATCCACGTTCGAGGATCTCGTGCAGTACAACGACGGCTTCCGGACGAACCTGATCGGCACGCCGCAACAGATTGCCGAACGGATCGTCGCGTTGAAGGCGATCGGCGTCGATCTCGTGCTCGCCGGATTCCTGCATTTCATCGAGGAGGTCGAGTACTTCGGCCAGCGCGTGCTGCCGCTCGTGCGCGAGCTCGAAGCGCAGCGGCAGGCGATTGCGGCGTGATGCGGACGAGTGCGCCGAACTGATTGCGCTCGCCAGCGACCGTGCGATCGTGTGAATGTGATGGCCGGCGATGCTTGTCGCCGGCCGTCAACGAGCGCTGCTTCGCGACGGGCGGCGGTGCGTACGGGTCGGTGCTTCACCCGTTCCGCGACCTGCAGTACGCATCACGCGACGCCGGCCAATTTCGACGCCTCGACGAGCATCTGGACCCCGAGGCCGCCGAGCACCGCTCCCATCGCCCAGCGCTGCGCGAGAAGCAGTGCCGGACGCCCGTGAAGGAACTTCGCGATGCCGCTCGAGCAGATCGCGACCAGCCCGTTCGCCGATGCGAACGCCGCGATCAGCAATGAACCGAGAAAGAGCGACTGGCCGAACACGCTGCCTTGCCGGTAATCGATGAACTGCGGCAGCAGCGACACGAACAGCATCGCGAGCTTCGGATTCAGCACGCTCGTCGTCGCGCCCATCGCGAGCAGCCGCAGCGGCTGCTCGTTCGGCAGCGTCTTCACCTCGAACGGCGAACGGCCGCCGGGCCGCACCGCCTGCCAAGCGAGATAGAGCAGATACGCGGCGCCCACCACGCCGAGCACGGTGCCCGCGTACGGCACGCTCAGGAACAGCGTCGTGATCCCGAACGCGGCGCCGAACATGTAGAACAGATAGCCCACCATCACGCCCGCCAGTGAAATCAGCCCGGCGGTGCGCCCCTGCGCGATCGAGCGCGACATCACGTAGACCATGTTCGGCCCCGGCGTGACCGCGAGCATGCCGCCGATGACGAGAAAACCGTAGAGCGATCCGGACGTATGCATGTTTCCGCTTCCTGCAACGAGTGAGTGCTGACGGGATTCATTGTCCGGCCATGGAGGTAGACAGTAAAACGGGATAAACTGAATCGATTAATCAGATTTTCTGAATGACATGAAGAAGCTCGATCTCGATGTGCTGGCGATGGTGGTGGCCGTCGCGGAGTCCGGCTCGTTCGCGCAGGGCGCGCAAGCGGTGCATCGGTCGCCGTCGGCCGTGAGCATGCAGATCAAGGCGCTCGAGGATGCGCTCGGCAAGCCGCTGTTCATCCGCGACACGCGCAACGTCACGGCCACCGACGACGGCCGCATGCTCGCCGAGTACGGCCGCCGGATGCTGGCGATGCGCGACGAGGCGTGGGCGTCGGTCGTGCGGCCGGAGATCCGCGGCCGCGTGACGATCGGCGTGCCCGACGACTACATCTCGTCGCTGCTGCCGCAGGTGCTCGGCAAGTTCGCCGCGATGCATCCGCGCGTCGAAGTGCGCGTGATCGGCCAGCCGAGCAGCGCGCTCGTGCCGATGCTGAAGGACAACACCGTCGACCTCGCGTGCCTCACGCGGATCAAGGGTGTGACCGGCGAACGGGTGCGGCTCGAGCCGATCGTGTGGACGGGCTCGGCGAAACGGAACGTGTGGGAAGAGCGGCCGCTGCCGGTCGCGTTGTTCGCGCACGGCAGCATGGCGCGCGATCATGCGATCAAGGCGCTGAAGCGGCAGAAGATTCCGTTCCGGATGTCGTATGAAAGCCCGAGCTTCCTCGGGCTGCTCAGCGTGGTCGAGGCCGGCCTCGCGGTGGCGCCGCTCGCGCGCTGCAGCATCCCCGCGCACCTCGTGCAGCTGTCGCCGAACGAAGGGTTGCCGTCGTTGGGCGAGATCGAGGTCGTGCTGGCGCGCAGCGCGCAGTCGGCGCGCCCGCCATGCGATTACCTCGCCGAACAGATTCTCAACGAATGGCGCGCGTGATCGCGCTGTCCGTCCGCCCGAACGTCAGCACGATTTCAACAGCCATTCCCGAAACGCCACCAGCGACGGCAGCGTGTCGTTTTCCGGCGGATACACGAGGTAGTAGCTGCGCTGGCTGGTGATCGCGTCGCCGATCGATACGAGCTCGTTGCGGCTCAGCTCGTCTTCAACCAGCACCTTCGGCACGAGGCCGATCCCCATCCCGGCCCGCACGGCCTGGATCAGGTGCGACGTCAGCTCGAAGCTGGGACCGATGCGCATCTCGCGGTGATCGAGCCCGAAATGCGAGAACCATTCGGCCCACGCGTGCTGATTGCTCGTCACGCCCAGGAGCGTCTGCCCGACCGCCCATGCCGGCGCACGCTGGCCGGCCTTGCGGCGCCCGGTTGCGTCGGGGCTCGCGATCGCGATCAGGAACTCGTTGTACAGCCGGTGCGCGTGCAGGCCGGGCCACTCGCCCGCGCCGACGGTGATGGCCGCGTCGAGATCGTCGGTATGGAAGTCGATGCCGCCGATCCGCGAATGCAGGTGCACGGTCACGCCTGGATGCGCGGCATAGAAGTCGTGCAGATGTGGCAGCAGCCATTTCGAACCGAAGGTCGGCAAGGTCGCGAGCCGCAGCGTGCCGGCGCCGGCCTGATGCGACATCGCCTGCAGCGTCGCGCCGCGGATGCGCCCGAGCGCGCCGCTCAGCTCGGCGAAATAGCGCCGCCCGACTTCCGTCAGCTTCACGGAGCGGCCCTCGCGCCGGAACAGCGGCACGCCGAGCTGATCCTCGAGTGTCTGGACTTGGCGGCTGATCGCGCTCTGGCTCAACGACAGCTCGTCGGCCGCGCGCGTGTAGCTTTCGTGGCGCGCCGCGGCCTCGAACACCAGCAGCAGCGACATGGACGGGGTCAGGCGACGGTAATTCATGAGTTTTATGCAAGTTTTGCCGGGGGAGAATTCGTTTGTTTCTCCCGGTGATTCGCAAGATACTGGATTTCCGGGTTGCGTGGAATCTTGCTCAAAACTCATGGTTATGACCGAGGCAGCGCACCGGCTCCACCCACATTGCGCTTTCATCCCATGTCGATCGCTCCGTTGCCCCGTCCCGCCCGCCCGCCCGAGGGCCGTTACCGCGACTTTCTCGCCGCCCTCCAGGCGGCCGGATTCGCCGGCGAAATCCGCGCGGACCATGCGAACCGGACCGTGCAGGCGACCGACAACTCGATCTACCAGCGGCTGCCGCAGGCGGTGATCTGTCCCGCGCATGCGGATGACGTGCGGCTGCTTGCACGGCTGCTGGCCGAACCCGCGCACCGCGACGTCGCGGTGGCGGCGCGCGGCGGCGGCACCGGCACCAACGGGCAGTCGCTGACCGACGGCGTGGTCGTGGACCTGTCGCGCAACCTGAACCGGATCCTGGAAATCAACGCCGACGAGCGCTGGGTGCGCGTGCAGGCGGGCGTCGTCAAGGACCAGCTCAACGCCGCGCTGAAGCCGCATGGCCTGTTTTTCGCGCCGGAACTGTCGACGTCGAACCGCGCGACGGTCGGCGGGATGATCAACACCGACGCGAGCGGCCAGGGCAGCTGCACGTACGGCAAGACGCGCGACCACGTGCTCGCGCTCGACTTCGTGCTGATGGGCGGCGAGCCGCTGCACAGCGACGCGCTCGCGGACGACGAACTGGAACGCCGCTGCGCGCGGCAGGACCGGGTCGGCAAGGTCTATCGCACCGCGCGCGGGATCAGCGACGAAAAGGCCGCGCTGATCGACGCGAAGTTTCCGAAGCTCAATCGCTGCCTGACCGGCTACGATCTCGCGCACCTGCGCGAACCGGACGGCCGCTTCAACCTGAACAGCGTGTTGTGCGGCGCGGAGGGCTCGCTCGGCTTCGTCGTCGAGGCGAAGCTGAACGTGCTGCCGATCCCGAAGTATTCGGTGCTGGTCAACGTGCGCTACGCCGGCTTCATGGACGCGCTGCGCGATGCGCGCGCGCTGCTCGAACTCAAGCCGCTGTCGATCGAGACGGTCGACTCGAAGGTGCTGATGCTCGCGATGAAGGATTTCGTGTGGAGCAGCGTGGCCGAGTATTTTCCGCAGGACGAAGCGCGTCCGACGCTCGGCATCAACCTGATCGAATTCAGCGGCGACGATGCGCAGGACGTCGATGCGCGCGTGCGCGCGTTCGTCGAGCACCTGCGGACCGACACGAGCGTCGAGCGATTGGGCCACACGCTCGCGACCGGCGACGATGCGGTGAAGCGCGTGTACGCGATGCGCAAGCGCGCGGTCGGCCTGCTCGGCAACGTGCAGGGCGAGGCGCGCCCGCAGCCGTTCGTCGAGGACACCGCGGTGCCGCCCGAGAACCTGGCCGCGTACATCGCCGAATTCCGCGCGCTGCTCGACGGCCACGGGCTGCAGTACGGGATGTTCGGCCATGTCGACGCGGGCGTGCTGCACGTGCGTCCGGCGCTCGACATGAAGGATCCGAAGCAGGCCGCGCTGGTGCGGCCGGTGTCGGACGCGGTGGCCGAACTCACGCGGCGGCATGGTGGCCTTTTATGGGGAGAGCACGGCAAGGGCGTGCGCTCCGAATATGCGCCGGCGTTCTTCGGCGAGCTGTATCCGTCGCTGCAGCAGCTGAAAGCCGCGTTCGATCCGCACAACCAGTTCAACCCGGGCAAGATCGCGACGCCGCCGGACAATACGCTGCGGCTGCTGAAGATCGACGAGGTGCCCACGCGCGGCGACCACGACCGGCAGATCGACGAGCGCGTGTGGCAGAGCTACGGCACCGCGATGCACTGCAACGGCAACGGCGCGTGCTACAACTTCGATCCGGACGACGCGATGTGCCCGTCGTGGAAGGCGACGCGCGAACGCGTGCAGTCGCCGAAGGGGCGCGCGTCGTTGATGCGCGAATGGTTGCGCCTGCAAGGACAGGCGGGCATCGACGTCGTCGCGGCGGCGCGCGCGCGGCAGCCGTTCATGAGCGGCTTCGTTACCCGCTGGCGCAACAGCCGCGCCGCGCGCACCGGCGAAGCCGACTTTTCGCACGAGGTGTACGACGCGATGGCCGGCTGCCTCGCGTGCAAGTCGTGCGCGGGGCAGTGCCCGGTCAAGGTCAACGTGCCCGAGTTCCGCTCGCGTTTTCTCGAGCTGTATCACCAGCGCTACCTGCGGCCGGCGCGCGACTACCTGATCGGTTCGCTCGAATTCACGATGCCGTGGATGGCGCGCGTGCCTGCGCTGTACAACGGGCTGATGCGTGCCGGCTGGGTGCGCACGCTGCTCGAGCGGCACGTCGGCATGGTGGATAGTCCGCTCTTGAGCCGCTTCGATCTCGCGGCCGTGATCCGGCAATGGAACGTGCGACCGGCCGATCCCCAGGCGCTCGCCGCATTGATCGACGCGCAGCGCGCACGCAGCGTCGTCATCGTGCAGGACACGTTCACACGCTATTTCGACACCGAGCAACTGGCGACGCTGATCGAGCTGGCCGCGCGCATCGGCTTCCAGGTGTGGCTCGCGCCGCTCGCGCCGAACGGCAAGGCATTGCACGTGCAGGGCTTTCTTCGTGCGTTCGAGAAGGCCGCGATTCGCAACGCGACACAACTGGCCGCGCTCGCGCGCTCGGGTGTCGCGCTCGTCGGCCTCGATCCGGCGATGACGCTCACGTATCGGCAGGAATACCTGAAGGTGACGGGGCTCGCCGACGTGCCGAAGGTCGCGCTGCCGCAGGAGTGGCTGCTGGATGCGATGCCGGAGGCCGGGGCGGGCGTGGGCGACGTATCGGCAGCGTACCGGCTGTTGCCGCATTGCACCGAGAAGACCAACGCGCCGGACAGCGGCAAGCAGTGGGCGCAGGTGTTCGCGCGTCGCGGGCTGCGCCTGGCGGTTCAGGCGACCGGGTGCTGCGGGATGTCGGGAACCTACGGGCACGAGGCGCGCAACCTGCAAACGTCGAAGACGATCTATGCGCAATCATGGGCCGCGCATGTCGATGCTCCGCAAGAGCAGGGCGAAGCGCTGGCGACCGGGTATTCGTGCCGCAGCCAGGTGAAGCGCATGTCCGCGCGGCGGGTGCGTCATCCGCTGCAGGCGCTGCTCGAGCATGTGCGTGTGGCGGGGTGACGCGCGATTGGCCCGACGCGGCGTGAGATGGCAGCGTCCGGCCTGTTGCGATGGGAGCGCCAGCGCGATCACACCCGTCGTGCGCGCGATCGGGCCGATGGGGCCGAAAACGCTCGGCCAGCCGCTCGAGCCCATTTGCCCATTTCTCACTGAACGGCACGCATCGTGCGCAATGGCCGCCGCGCGCGATGCGCTTCACGTCCCGCACGCGTGAATCAGGAACTGCTGCAGCGCGGCGGCCGGCCCGCTCAGCTGCGCGCCTTTCGCCCAGATCATGCCGGCGTCCATTTGCGGCACGGTGTCCAGAATCGGCCGCGCTTCGATCCGCTTGCCTTCGAGCGACCACGGCCGGAACACCATGTCGGACAGCACGGTGACGCCGAAGCCGTGCGCCACCAGTCCGCGCAGCGCCTCCATCGAGCTGGTGCGAAACGCGATGTTCGGCGTGATCCCTTTCTTTTTCCAGTAGCGCAGCGTCGACTGCTCGCCCTCGTCCACCGTGATCAGGATGTACGGATGCGCGGCGATGTCCTTCAGCGACGGCGCGTCTAGCTGCGCGAGCGGATGCGTCGGCGCGACCCACAGCTGCCGCCGCGAGCGGATCAACACCTGGCTGCCGAACCGGCTCAGCTTGTCGACGTTCGACAGCAGCACCACGCCGATGTCGACGTCGCCGTCGAGGACCGCCCGTTCGCTATCGGCCCGCTCCATGTCGCGCAGGTCGAACTCGATGAACGGATAGGTCGCGCGGAAGCGGGCGAGCAGTTCCGGCAGGAAATAGCCGAGCACCGTGTAGGACGCGGCGATGCGCACGGTGCCGCGCATGTCGTGCGAGCGGAACGGCGGCTTGTGCACGGCATCGCGCGCGGCGTCGAGCACGCGGCGCGCATGGTTGTAGAAGTCCTGGCCGTCGGGTGTGAGCGCGACGCCCTGCGGCAACCGCTCGAAGAGCCGTGTGCCGAGACCGTGTTCGAGCGCCAGCACCGCATTGGTGATCGCCGATTGGGACACATGTTCGTTCGCCGCCGCCATCGAAAACTGGCCGGTCCGGGCGGCCGCCGCGAAGTAGCGCAACTGCCGGAGCGTGAGATCGAATGCCATCTGATTTTCGGATACCAGGATTGCCTATTTGTGATTTTACGATACCAATTCGGCTTCCTATACTGCGCTGAAAAATCACGATTCCCCCGGAGACAGCCCTGCCATGAACGCGCCCGACCCCGCCGTTGCGTCGCTCCAGCCGGCCGAAACGGCCGCCACGCCCGACACTTCCGTGTCGCTCGACGACAAGTACACGCTCGAAAAGGGCCGCGTCTACATCAGCGGCACGCAGGCACTGGTGCGTCTGCCGATGCTCCAGAAGGCGCGCGACCTGAAGGCCGGGTTGAACACGGCCGGCTTCGTGTCCGGCTATCGCGGCTCGCCGCTCGGCGCGCTCGATCAGTCGCTATGGAAAGCGAAACGGCACCTGCAGGCGAACGACATCGTGTTCCAGCTCGGGGTAAACGAGGATCTTGCCGCGACGGCCGTCTGGGGCACGCAGCAGATCAACCTGTGGCCGGGCGCGACGCGCGACGGCGTGTTCGGCATGTGGTACGGCAAGGGCCCCGGCGTGGACCGGACCGGCGACGTGTTCAAGCACGCGAACTCCGCCGGCAGCGATGCGCGCGGCGGCGTGCTCGTGCTCGCGGGCGACGACCACGCGGCGAAGTCGTCGTCGGTCGCGCACCAGTCGGAGCACGCGTTCATCGCGGCGGGTATTCCGGTGCTCTATCCGGCCAACGTGCAGGAATACCTGGACTACGGGCTGCACGGCTGGGCGATGAGCCGCTACTCGGGGTTGTGGGTGGCGATGAAGTGCGTGACCGACGTGATCGAATCCACGGCGTCGATCGACCTCGATCCGGACCGCGTGGAAATCGTCACGCCGACCGACTACACGGTGCCGGACGGCGGCCTCAATATTCGCTGGCCCGATGCGCCGCTCGCGCAGGAGGCGCGGCTGCTCGACGAGAAATGGTACGCGGCGCTCGCCTATGTCCGCGCGAACCGGCTGAACCGCATCGTGATCGACTCGCCGACGCCGCGCATCGGCATCATCACGGCGGGCAAGGCGTATCTCGACGTGCGCCAGGCGCTGAGCGACCTCGGCCTCGACGACGAGACCTGCGCGAAGATCGGCCTGCGCGTGCTCAAGGTCGGTTGCGTGTGGCCGCTCGATGCGCAGGACGCGCGTGCGTTCGCCACGGGCCTGGAGGAGATCCTCGTCGTCGAGGAAAAGCGCCAGATTCTCGAATACGCGCTGAAGGAAGAGCTGTACAACTGGCGCGAGGACGTGCGTCCGAAGATCTACGGAAAATTCGACGAACGCGACAACGAAGGCGGCGAATGGTCGGTGCCGCGGGGCGACTGGCTGCTGCCCGCGCACTACGAGCTGTCGCCGGCCCTCATCGCGAAGGCGATTGCGCGGCGCCTGTCGCGTGCGGACCTGCCCGACGACGTGCGGGCGCGCATGCTCGCGCGCGTCGCGATCATCGATGCGAAGGAACGCGACGCGGCGAAGCCGCGCGTGTCGGTCGAGCGCAAGCCGTGGTTCTGCTCGGGCTGTCCGCACAATACGTCGACGAACGTGCCGGAAGGCTCGCGCGCGCTGGCGGGGATCGGCTGCCACTACATGTCGATGTGGATGGACCGCAAGACGGAAACGTTCAGCCAGATGGGTGGAGAAGGCGTCGCATGGCTCGGCCAGATGCATTTTTCCGGCGACAAGCATGTGTTCGTGAATCTCGGCGACGGCACTTATTTCCATTCGGGCCTGCTCGCGATTCGCGCGGCGATCGCGTCGAACGCGAACATCACGTACAAGATTCTCTACAACGACGCGGTCGCGATGACGGGTGGCCAGCCGGTCGACGGCGTGCTGACCGTGCCGCAGATCGCGCACCAGGTGAGCGCGGAAGGCGCGAAGCGCATCGTGATCGTGACGGACGAGCCGGAGAAGTACGACGCCGGTGTCGCGCTGCCCGCGGGCGTCGACGTTCATCACCGTGACCGGCTGGATTCGATCCAGCGCATGCTGCGCGACATCGCGGGGACGACGGTGCTGATCTACGACCAGACCTGCGCGACCGAAAAGCGGCGCCGCCGCAAGCGCGGCGCCTATCCTGATCCTGCCCGCCGCGCGTTCATCAACGACGCCGTGTGCGAAGGCTGCGGCGACTGTTCGGTGCAGTCGAACTGCCTGTCCGTCGAACCGCTCGATACACCGCTCGGCACGAAACGCAAGATCAATCAGTCGTCGTGCAACAAGGACTTCTCGTGCGTGAAGGGCTTTTGCCCCAGCTTCGTGATGGCCGAGGGCGCGCAATTGCGCAAGCCCGCGGCGGCACGCGGCGGCGGCGCGGACGCTTTCGATTTCGACGCGTTGCCGATGCCGTCGTTGCCCGCGCTCGCGGGCGCGTACGGGATTCTCGTGACGGGCGTCGGCGGCACGGGCGTCGTGACGATCGGCGGGCTGATCGGCATGGCCGCGCATCTCGAACGCAAGGGCGTCACGGTGCTCGACATGGCCGGTCTCGCGCAGAAGGGCGGCGCGGTCCTCAGCCATGTGCAGATCGCGGCGTCACCCGACGCGCTGCACGCGACGCGCATTGCCACGGGCGAAGCGCGGCTCGTCATCGGGTGCGATGCGATCGTGTCGGCATCGAACGACGTGCTATCGCGCACGCGGCATGGCGTGACGGTCGCCGCGATCAACAGCGGCGCGACGCCGACCGCGGAGTTCGTCAAGAATCCGAAATGGGTCTTTCCGGGCACGCAGACCGAGGCCGAGCTGCGCGAGAGCATCGGCGACGGATGTGCGTTCATCGACGCCAACCAGCTCGCGCTCGCGCTGCTCGGCGACTCGATCTACAGCAATCCGCTGCTGCTCGGCTTCGCGTGGCAGAAAGGCTGGCTGCCGCTGGAACTGACGAGCCTGCTGCGTGCGATCGAACTCAACGGCGTGTCGGTCCAGAAGAATCAGCACGCATTCACGCTGGGGCGCTATATCGCGCACCATGGCGCTGCCGCGGTCCAGTCGATCGTCGAGCCTGCTGCCGCGCCGCGGCGAACCGTGGTGCAGATGCCCGAATCGCTCGACACGCTGATCGGCGCGCGGCAAGCGTTGCTGACCGCGTACCAGAACGACGCGTATGCGCGGCGCTATCGCGACGTGGTCGACCGCATCCGTGCCCGGGAGGCTGGGATTGGCGGCGCGTCGGGGCTGCCGCTGACGCGCGCCGTCGCCGCGAATCTGGCGAAGCTCATGGCGTACAAGGACGAATACGAAGTCGCGCGCCTGTATGCCGATCCCGCGTATCTGGAGAAGCTGCGTCAGCAGTTCGACGGCGTCCCGGGGCGGGACTACACGCTGAGCTTCTATCTTGCGCCGCCGTTGCTGGCCAAGCGCGATGAACACGGGCACCTGCAGAAGAAGCGCTTCGGCGCATGGGTGCTGCCGGCCTTCCGTGTGCTGGCGAAATTGAAGGGGCTGCGCGGCACGCCGTTCGACGTATTCGGGCACACGGCGGAACGGCGCGACGAGCGCCGGCTGATTGCCGACTACATCGCGCTCGTCGACGAGTTTTGCGCGACGCTCGACGCCCAGCGTCTGCCGGTCGCGCTGCAACTCGCGAACCTTCCCGACGACATTCGCGGCTTCGGTCACGTGAAGGCGCGCAACATGGCGGCAGCGGAGCAGAAGCGGGAGCGGTTGCTGCAGACGTACCGGATGACGATGCGATCGGCCGCCGTCGCGTGACGTTCATCGGCGGCGGGCGCGGCTTTTTGTCAGACCGTGCTCGCCGTCACCGGCAATGCGGGCGGATGGGCGCGACGCGCGGTGCGAGAGGGCGGGGCGCGGCGGCCGATCGACCGCGGCCGTTCATGAATCGCCGTTTCGGCGCTTTGCGGTGCGCGGCTTGCCCGCCGCCGGAAACGCGCCGACGCCGCGCGGCCGTTTCGGCTCGATGCCCGTTTTGCCGATGACGTGCCGGAAATCGATCTCGTGCGCGGCGAGCGCGCCGATCAGTGTCGCGATGACCGCGAGGTGGGAAGGGACGGTGCCCTTGCTCGAATAGTTCGTGATGGAACTTTCGTTCATCCGGATCAGGCGGGCGAACTCGCGCGCCGTCAACTGCGCTTTCTTCAACTCCTGTTGAAATTCCGCATACGCCATTGCACACATGTCGCTTCATCTCCGCAAAACCTGAATCGGCCCGCAAGGCGCCGGCGCCGACGGGTGGCGTTCCCGTCGTGCCGACGTCGCGGGGTGTTACATCTTCACCTGGTCGAGGAAGGTCTTCTTGCCGCTCTTGTAGCCGTAGATCGAGATGATCCCGTGCGTCAGGTCGCCCTTCGCGTCGAACGTCGTCGTGCCGATCACGCCTTCATACTTCGTCGACGGCATCGCGGCGAGGATCTTCGCCGGGTCCGTCGAGTTCGCGCGCTTCATCGCGTCGACCGCGATGTAGACCGCGTCGTACGCGAACGGCGCATCGAACTTGATGCCCTGGTTGAAGCGCTTCTGGTATTTCGCGAGGAACGCCGCGCCGCCCGGCATCTTCTCGAGTGCAGCGCCCGCCTGCGAGCACAGCACGTTGTCGGCCGCCGGGCCGGCCAGCTCGGCCAGCGAGTCGGTGCACACGCCGTCGCCGGACAGGATCTTCGCGCGCAGGCCGAGCTGCTTCGCCTGCTTCGCGAGCGGGCCGCCGGTGGCGTCCATGCCGCCGTACATGATCGCGTCCGGGTTCTCGCCCTTGACCTTCGTGAGAATCGCGCGGAAGTCGACGGCCTTGTCGTTGGTCGCGTCGTGCGACAGCACCTTCAGGCCGAGCGCCTTCGCCTTCTTCTCGAATTCGTTCGCGAGGCCCTGGCCGTACGCGGTCGAATCGTCGATCACCGCGACGCTCTTCACGCCCTTCGACTGCGCGTAGCTCGCGAGTGCCGGACCCTGCTGCGCGTCGGTCGCGACCACGCGATAGGTCGTCTTGAAGCCCTGCTGCGTGTAGGTCGGGTTCGTGGCCGACGGCGAGATCTGCACGATGCCCGCGTCGCTGTAGATCTTCGACGCCGGGATCGAGGTGCCCGAGTTCAGGTGGCCGATGACGGCGACGACCTTGTCGTCGACGAGCTTCTGCGCGACCTGCGTGGCCTGGCGCGGGTCGGCCGCGTCATCCTGCGCGTCGAGCTGCAGCGTGATCTTCTTGCCGCCGATCGTCAGGCCCTTCGCATTGATTTCCTCGACCGCGAGGCGCGCACCGTTCTCGTTGTCCTTGCCGAGGTGCGAAATGCCGCCCGTCGTCGGTTCGACGCTGCCGATCTTCACGACCTGGTCGGCCATCGCGCCCGACGCGGCCGCAAATGCGGCGGCGGCCAGTGCGACGGTGATCAGGGGTTTGCAGCGCATGCCGACAATGCTTCGTTCCATCTGCCATCTCCGTTGATTGATGTTTCTGTTGCCGTCCGGTCGTCCGAGCGCCCTTGTGAGGCGGTCGGCGTGCCGGACGAGTCTCCATGACCCGTGACGGGTTCGGCTTGCATGTCGCCGGGCTGTCGGTGTCGACGAACGACGCAGGCGTCACGCAGTGCCCGGGCGAGCGGCCGATTTCGTCTGACGACACGCAATTGGTATGAATATATCGGAACCCGTTTCCGCTCGCGTCGGCGAATTACGCAGGCTTGCGCAAATGTGATGCGATTGCGCGGTGGTGTTGCGTTCCGTCGTGCAGGTGGCCGTCTTGCGTTGCCGATTGCCCCGATTATTCGACCGCGCCGATCCCGTTGACCATGGACAGAGCGATGCAATCAATCGGGAACTGTTCGGTCGATTTGTCTGCACAGTTTCATCGCGATACAGGGGCGAGCTCGTCATCTGATTTATGCAACTAACGGTCAAGTCCGTCCGCGCCGCCGAATGGGTGCGGGCCGCCCGCGCTGCGTGTGCATCCCGCTTTGCAGATGACGGGGCCCGGCTTCACCGGACCGCTGCCGGATCGTTCTTCGGATCGGTCTTGCCGTTCGACGAAGCCGCGAGCCTACGTCCGTCCGCGCAAGGCCACGAAGATCACGCCTGCGATCGCCAGCAGGCCGCCGCATACTGTCTCGATGCCGGGCCGCTCGCCCGTCAGCGCCATCGACAGCGCGGTCGCGACCGCCGGTGTCAGGTAGAGGAAATTGGCGGCGCGCGCCGCGCCGAAGTAGCCGAGTGCGAAGGTCCAGGTTGCGTAACCCAGCGCGGCGGGAAAGACGCCGAGCATCAGTACGGCGAGCGCCGTGTCGTGCGACGCGCCGCCGCCGAGCGACACGAGCGCGCCGGGCAACCACGGCGCGAGCAGCAGCGCACCGGCCAGCAGCGTATATGCGGCGCAGGGCAGCGCGCCGTACACGGGAATCAGCCGCCGCTGCAGCACGAAATAGCTGGCCGAACACAGCGCCGCGCCGAGAATCAGCGTGCTCCCGGAGCCGAGAACGAGACCGCCTGGCTGGCCGTGCGCGATCACCGCGATGCCGGCCAGGCTGACCAGCGAACCGAGCCATCCCCAGCGATTGAAGCGTTCGCGCAGAAACACCGCGGCCAGCAGCGCCGTGAAGATCGGCAGCGTGTTCACGATGAAGCTCGCCGCGCCGGCCGACACGGTTTGCTCGCCGGTATTGAGCAGCGCGTTGTAGAGTGCGATGCCGAGAAAGCCGCAGACGAGAAAGCGCAACGCGTCGCCTTTGGCCGGCATGCGAGGCCGCCGCCACGCGAGCCATGCGATCACGAGCACGGCCGCGGTCCCGAAGCGTGCGGCCGCGAGTTGCAGTGGGGCCAGCCCGTGCAGGCCGATCCGGATGAACGGGAAGGCGGAGGCCCACGAGACGATCGTGAATGCCACCGCGCCGGCCGCGACGAGCGGCAGTCGCGCGCCGCGCGACGAGGAGGAAAGCGTATTCATGCGGCAATGGTGCGGCGTGGCGAGATGTTAAGCTAGCGCACAGATCAACCTGCGGGTATGAATATGGCTCACAGCTCGGTGCGACGCCGGGCCGATGGCTCGGCGCACACGCGGCAGCGTGTGGCGGACGCGCTGCCGGCCGTCACGTCGGCACCCGGCCCGCGGCCGCCGCTGGCCAGCCTGGAGACCGTCTGCATGGTGGCGCGTCAGGGTTCGTTTCTGGCGGCCGCCGACGTCTCCGGCGTCACGCACGGCGCGATCAGCCGGCGCGTGGCGGCGGTCGAGAACTGGCTGGGCATGGCGTTGTTCGAACGTCATGCGCGCGGCGTGCGGCTGACGCCGGACGGCCAGCGCTTCGTCGGCCGGATCGAACAGGCGTTCGCCATCATCGACGGCGCGGCCGATCAGTGGCGCTCGCCGCGCACGCCGCGACTGGTCAGGATGAGCGTGGTGCCGGCGTTCGCGCAGCTCTGGCTGCTCGAGCGCCAGCATGCGCTGGAGAGCGAAGCACCGGCGTTGCGCATCGAGCTCGGCATCGAGCTTCGCAATGTGGATATCGCGGCCGGCGAAGCGGATCTGTCGATCCGGTACGGGCGCGGCAACTGGCGTCAGCTCGAGACCCGCGAGTTCATGCCGGAGACGCTCTATCCGGTCGCGCATCCGCGGCTGGCCACGCAACTGGCCGCGCGGCGCCGTCGAAACGGCGACGCCGCGCTGCTCGAGATGCCGCTCCTGCACGACTCCGACGTGACCGGCTGGCGCACCTGGTTCGACGGGCTCGGCATTCCGTTCAAGCCGCGCGCGCAGGATCGCCGTTTCGAGGACTACAACCTGGTGCTCGCGGCGGCCGAAGCGGGGCTCGGCGTGGCGTTGGCGCGGATGCCGCTCGCGGATGCGTATCTCAAGCGCAGCGCGCTCGTCCGCGTGAGCCGGCATGAGGTCGAGTCGCTGCTCAGGTATCACTTCGTGCATGCGAAGGGCGAGAATCGTCCGGAGGTGCTCGCACTGATGGAGCGGATGCGGGCCGCGCTGGAATAGGCGGCAGCGGCGTTCAGGTGCGCGACGAAGGCGGCGCGGATGTCGCCGCCGCTCGACCCGGGATACCGGATCGTCGACAATGCGACCGCGGAAAACCGCGGGATCCGACAGATAAACGAGAATCGAGCGGGTGGAACCGTTCGAATGCAGAGGGAATGAGGAATGAATAGACCTGACAAGTCGTCGAAAGCGCGTGCGGCGCTCGACCAGCTGTTTTCGGGCATGGCGCCCGCGGACGCGCAGCAGCGCGCGTCGCGCCCGGGCAACCCGTTCGAGGCGGCAGGCGACCCCGCCGGCGCCGACGGCCGCGTCGAAGTCACGTTGTCGACGAGAATCCAGTTGCGCGGCTATCCGGGCGCGGATGCGTTCATGAAGCGCATGGCCGAAGCCTGGGGCCTGACGTGGGGCCCGTACGACGCCGTGCGGGCGACGGCGACGCTGCCGGCCGGCTGGCGCTCGCGCCGGCTGCCGGAAGTCACGCAGATCGTCGACGAACGCGACGTGCTGCGCGCGGAAAGCAGCCTGCAGGGCGGCGAGATGTCGTATCTGAAAGTGCATCCGCGCTACTACATCGATGCGCGCAAGGGGTTCGGCTGGCGCAAGTCGTCGAAGGCGTCCGACGATCCGGATCTCGACGGCCCCGACTGGAACTGCTACGTGATGGATCGGGAAAAGTCCGTCGAAGTGCACGAGCTGACGACGTCGTCGTCGAAGGCCGACATGGACAACGCGCGCGCGACGTTGCTGAAATGGCTCGACGAGCACTATCCGAAGCATCGCGATCCGTTCGCGTACTGGACGGACTGCGAACGTCCGTTGTAAGTCCGCTCGGCGCGCTGCCATCGCGGAGGGCAAGTGAAACACAACGGTCCCGTCCCGATTCTCTGGGCAGCGTTCGGCGCGGCGGTCGGCTCGACCGTCATCGAGCTGCTGCTCTGGCCGATTGCCGGCGAGGATGCGATCCACAACCTGCTGCGCGACGCACGCCTGACGGCCGCCCTCGTGATGGGGCGATCCGTGCTCGGCGCGCCCGCGGGGTTCGATCCGACGATCATGGGCGTGGCAACGCTGGTGCATGCCGCGCTGTCGCTTGCCTATGCGGCCGTGCTGGCGAAGCTGGTCCGCAACCTGTCGCCCGGTGCCGCGCTGCTCGCGGGCGGCGTGTTCGGACTCGTTCTTTACGGCGTCAACCTGCACGCGTTCACCGCGATCTTCCCGTGGTTCGTTCCGGTGCGCGGCGCGATCACGCTGGTCGCCCATCTGGTCTTCGGCGTAAGTGCGGCGGGCGTCTACTGCATCGTCCGGCGTTCGCCGCGCGCATGATCGTCGGCGCTCGCCGCGGCACTCTTTCGCATCACGACCCCTGGAATAACCCGGCGTGTCCTATCGTTTAATGGTCGGGTGACCCTATACGAAGCCGCGCGTCGTCCGTGACGCCAAGGGTCGAGTGGTCGGGGGCAACAATGCAGGAGCCGATCATGTACAACTTGTTTCGGTTCGGGATGGGGGTCGTCTGTCTCGGGTGTTCGATGTGTGTGCTTGCGCAAACGTACGACGACTCGCTGGACGAAGGCGCCCGTTGCCGTGCGGTCGTCGCGCAAGCAGAAATCGACGGCACGGAACAGCAGATCGTCGGGCGAGCATGCCGGCAAAGCGACGGCACGTGGCAGATGGTGCAAAGCACGGACGGCAGCATCGTGTGGTATCCGGACACCGCCTATCCGTACGCCGACCCGTGGTACTGGGGGCCGGCGGTCTTCGTCGGCACCGGCGTGAGTTTCGTCTTCATCGACCACTTCCATCACCGGCATCATTTCGACCACTTCGGGCACGTCGGTCACTTCGGTCACTTCGACGGGGGCATGCGCGGCCGAGTCGGCGTTCCGATGGGCGCGGGCTTCCACCATGGGCCGGCCTTCGTCGGCGGCGGCCACGGGTTCGGCGGCATGCGGCGGCATTGAGTCGACGCACACAGCGCGGCGGACGCACACCGCAGTGTGCGTTCGCCGGGGCATCGCGATGGGACGCTGCCGTCAGAACTGGTGGCGGATGCCGACGATCGCAGAGTTCCTGCGTATCGGTGCCCGAGTTCACGCCGTACGAGCCGACCGATGCCGCGGCATGCCGCCGAAACCGTACAGCGCGGCGAACTGGAAGACGGAGACCGGCGGGCTCGTGTCTTTCACCGAGTGGCTGACGCGCAGGCCGTTGTCGTCGTTCTCGAGGTCGCCCGGCGTCGCGAATACGCCGCCGAAGTCGTTGTCCTCCGTGAGGCCCCGCTAAACACATCTATGTTGATTTCCACCGAATCTCGCACCCCCGGCGGGTCAATTCTGCGTCGACATCAACAGGGTGGCGTGCTGTAGTTGCGACCGGACTGCTCTCGTGCTGAGTGTGCTGAGTCGACCATTACCGCGAAACCATGCGTCAGATCTTCCAGGAGATCGAGCGGATCCTCGAGCCCGACATGCAGCCGGACTATCGGCCCTGCGTCACGCCAATTCGCGCAGGTACGTGTGGCGGTGACGTCGACGACCGTCGCGAGGCTTTCGAATCCGCCCCACGACGCGCCGATGCCGAACAGTGCGAGTCCGTCGACGAAGCGCGCGGCATCCGCCGGCGATGCATGGGCGAATTGGAACGACACCAGACCGTTGGTGCCGTGGCAGTCGCGTTGCCAGAGCGCATGGCCGGGGTGCGACGGCAACGCAGGGCAAAATACCCGCGCGACTTCAGGATGTGCCATTAGCCAATGCGCGATGTCGAGTGCATGCCGCTCGTGCATCGCGAGCCGTGCCGCAAGCGTGCGCGTGCCGCGCAGCACGAGCCATGCATCGTCGGGGCTGACCGCCACGCCCTGCGCGTCACACATCGAGGCGAGCGTGCGCCATGCCGCTTCGGTGGTCGTGACGGTACCCATCATCACGTCCGAATGGCCGCCCAGATACTTGGTTGCGGCCATCACCGAGATATCGGCGCCGAGCGTCAGCGGCCGATACTGCACGCCGGATCCCCACGTGTTGTCGGCCGCGAGCAGCGCGCCGTGGCGATGCGCGAGATCGGCGAGCGCGGGCAGGTCGCAGAGTTCGTAGACCAGCGAACCCGGACATTCGGCATAGACGAGCCTGGTTCGTGCCGTGATGCGCTGCGCGGCATCGGTGCCGTCGGCGCGGAAGTAACTGACATCGACGCCCCACGGTCGCAGGAATGTGTCGACGAAGTGACGCAGCGGCTGGTACACGCAATCGGCGATCATCACATGATCGCCAGGACGCACGTATGCGAGGAAGACCATCGAGATGGCTGCCAGGCCGGTCGGGAACAGGCGCGTCCGATAACCGCCTTCGAGTTCGGAGACGACGTCCTCGAGCGCAAAACCGGTCGGGTTGCCGCGCGCGCCATAGGTGAACAGGCGCTCGGAGCCGCGCCGGCGGCGTGCGTCGTTCAATTCATCCATCGAGTCGAACAGCACGGTCGACGCGCGGACGATCGGCGGATTGACGGCGCGTCCGCCATCGACGGAGGTGGACGTACCGCCCTTGACGAGGCGGGTGGCGAGGCGCGGAGAATGCGGATGTCGGGACATGGACGATGAATCGAATGGGCCGTGCGTCGCACGCCGGCCGGATTGACGGAGATCGCGCGCGGACCGACAAGCTCCGGCGCGCGACGGCTTCATCGGACGGCGCCGATACGGTAGGCGTTGCGCTCCTGCGCGTCGAGCTGGGCGAGCAGGCCCGTTTCCCACGCGAGATACTGTCGCGCGGCGGCCTTGTTGCCGTCGTGCCGGTCGTGGACGAAGAACAGGTAATCGATACAGTCCGAGTCGGGCGGCAAGTCGGGTGTACTGCGCACTGCGCAGCCGGCTTCTGTCCAGGCGCCGAAACCGCCCGCGAGCACCATGAAGCGATGCGTGTCGCCGTGGCGGCGGCGCCATTCGCCGGCGAACAGTTCCGCGACACCGCGTTCGTCTGCAACCAGCACGACATCGCGATTCGTCGTGAGTGCCGGAAGTCGTGGCCGGATTGCCCACGTTGCACCGGGCACGTGCGCGCGGCGATAGCTCATGCTGGCACGCAGGTCGATTACCTGTACGCGGTCGGCCGCGAGGGCGTCGGCGAGCGACATGGCGTCGATCTCGGGCAGCGAAGCCGCGACGGGGGGCGGGGCGATCGGCAGTGCGGCACCACTCGTGAGGCCATCGCGCAGTACCCACGCATCGTGGCCGAGCTGACGCAACCAGCTCGCGACGATCGGCGCGCGCACGCCGTCGCTGTCGAACAGCACGAGTCTCGCATGGCGCACGCCGATGTATTGATCGGTCGCCTGGATCAACTGCCCGCCAGGCGCATGCTGCGCGCCCGGCAGCGAACCGGCGGCGAACTCCTCGGGTGTGCGGACGTCGCAGAGAAACAGCGTACGTGCCGGATCGGTGGCCCATTGCGCGAACGTGCCGGCATCGACGTCCGGCACCGCGAAACGCCGGGATAGTGCGTGGCTCGCCGCTCGCATCGATGCGAGAGACGCAGGCGCGATAACGTCGGGGTAGCGGTGCGTGCTGCCGTGTTCCAGCGGCAGGTCCTCGAGGAACCAGCCCTGTGTACCGTTCTCGAGCGCCATGACCGGATTGGCAATGCCCAGGTTGATCAGCGTTTGTGCGCCGATGATGCTGCGCGTGCGACCGGCGCAGTTGATCACGATCGGCGTCGACGGGTCCGGCACCAGTTCACGGATCCGGTAACCGAGCTCGCCGTTGGGGCAGCAGACCGACGACGGGATCGTCATCTTTCGGTACTCGGCGAACGGGCGTCCGTCGAGTACCACTACGTCGTCGCCGCGCGCGCGCATCGCTGCGAGTTCGCGGGCGCTGATACGCGGCGTGTGGCAAGTCAGCTCGACGAGTTCGCCGAACGTCTTGGATGGCACGTTGACGCCGGCGAACAGCGGGAAGCCGGCGTGCTGCCAGCCGGCGGTGCCGTCCGTCAGCACGTAAACGTTCGAGTAGCCTAGCGCGGCGGCACGCGTCGCGGCCTGCGGCGCGAGCGTGCCGTCCGCGTCATACATGACGATGCGCGCGGTGTGCCGCGGCGCGAGGCGGCCGATGTCGAGTTCGAGGCGGCTGTATGGCAACGGCACGCCGTAGAAGAGGTGTGCTTCGCCGTACTGGCCGTGCTCTCGCACGTCGAACAGCGCGATTTCGGCGCCGTCGTGCAGCCAGCGTTTGAGCGTCGGTGCATCGACGAATGAAGGGGGCAGCGAGGTCATGATGAGCGTCGTCGGTTCGTATCGGGGCGGGCGGCATCGTTTTCCGGGCGCAGCAGCGCCCGCGCCGCGCGCAACGAAGCGTCGGCCGGTGCCGGAAAGTGTCGGTTCCCGGCCGCGGACCAGCGGCCGGGCGGGAGCTAGCGGCGTGTCTTCACGCCGATATCCATTACCTTGCAGGTGCCGTTGTCGAGATCGAATGCGATACGTTCGCTCAGTGTTTCGAGCGCGCGGCCGTACATGTGCAGATGACGGATCGGGCGGTCGCCCTTGATCTCGACCGCGTGGATATCATCAGCGGTCAGCGCGATGCCGGAACCAGGTTCGACGACGACCGTGCCGGTCTTCTCGAGCGTTCCCACGCCCGGCAGGCTGCCGTCGTCGGTGCGACGGTAGATGTAGTTGTATTCGGTGCCGTCGACGGCGGCGATGCATGCCCACGTCGTATGGTTGTGCGGAGTGATTTTCTTGCCCGGGCGCATCACGTTCAGATAGAGCGCGTAGTGCCGGTCCGCGTCCTCGTGAATCAGGTAGCGTGCCTGCAGCTCGCCATCGCCCGGCGCCTCGAAATCGGCCTCCTGCCAGAAGTCACCGCGGGCGGCAAGCGCCTTGACCTGCTCGAGCACGGCGTCCAGCGCCGCGCGCGTTTCGCCATCGCGTGCGAGTGCGTTTTTCATTGCCACGATGGCCGCATCCACGGCGGCTTGACGTTGGTCGGTGACGGGAAGTGTCGACATGATCGGGGAGTCTCCGGATAGTGTGGAAAGGCTGAATCGAATGGCGGTGTCGCTGCGCGTCAGGTCGAGGTGGCGACCGACCGCGCTGCCGTGCGTAGCGACGGGCGATGTACATCCTGCAGGAAGCGCCGCGCACGCTCGTGAGCGGGCTGCTCGAAGAACGACTCGGGCGGTGCGTCCTCGAGCAGTCGCCCCTGGTCCATGAACCAGACGCGACTCGAGACGTCGCGTGCGAAGCCCATCTCGTGCGTGACGATCATCATCGTCAGTCCGTCGTCGGCGAGCGCGCGCATCACGTGCAGCACTTCCTGCACCATTTCGGGATCGAGCGCACTCGTCGGCTCGTCGAACAGCATCAGCGGCGGGCGCATCGCGAGCGCGCGTGCAATCGCGACGCGTTGTTGCTGGCCGCCGGACAGGTTCGACGGCATCGCGTCGATCTTGTGTGCAAGGCCCACTTTCTCGAGCAGCGTTTCAGCTTGCGCGACCGCTTCATCTCGTGACAGGCCGAGCGCCCGGGTCGGTCCGAGCGTCAGGTTTTGCCGAACCGACAGGTTCTGGAACAGGTTGAAATTCTGGAACACGAAGCCGATTCGCGCGCGCAATGCATTGATCCTGGTGCCGCGTGCGTTGACGTCGAGCCCTTCGAACAGGATCCGGCCTTCGTGGATCGCTTCCAGCCGTGTGACGGTGCGGATCAGCGTCGATTTGCCGGAGCCGGACGGTCCGCACACCACGACGATCTCGCCGGGTGCGATCCGCGCGTCGATGCCTTTCAGCACGTGATGGTCGCCGTAGTGCTTGTGCACATTCTCGAAGACGAGCATGGTCATGGTCGATTCTCTCCCCAGCAGATTATGCGAAGCGGCCGTGCCGACGGGCGATGCGTCGCTCCAGTTGACCCGCGATGCGCGAGATGGCGAAACACAGCACGAAGTAGAGCGCCGCGAGCGCGAGAAATGTCTGAAGCGGTTTGGTCAGCGTGATCGTATTGACCTGCGCGGCCGAGTAAGTCAGTTCGGGTACGCCGATCACGTAGGCGAGCGACGTCGCCTTGATGATCGACACGAACTGGTTGACCAGCGACGGCAGCATGTTCGTGAGCGCTTGCGGCAACTGTACGTGCCGCATGCTCTGCAGCCACGACAGCCCGGTTGCGCGTGCCGCCTCGGCCTGGCCGCGCGGTAGCCCCTCGATACCGGCGCGCACGATCTGTGCGAGGAACGCGCTCTCGTAGACGATGATCGCGCAGATCGCGGTCGTCAGCGCGGAAACCTCGACTCGCGTCAGCAGCGGCACGGCAAAGTACGCCCAGAAAATCAGCATGAGCAGCGGGATCCCGCGGATCCCGCGGGTCCAGACGCGGGCGATGCGACTCAGCCACGGCAGTGGCGACACGAGTGCCAGGCCGATCGCGATCGCGATCGGAAACGAGATCAGCAGACTCAGCGCGGAAATGACCAGCGTGATCGCGGCGCCGCCGAGGGGGCCATGCGGCCAGTTGCCCACGAGAAACAGCGCGAGGTAGTCGTGCAGGATATCGAACATGATTTCAGGCTCCGTGGCGGACGGTACCGCGCGCGGCGAAGTGATCGGACAGCGTCGTCAGCGCAAGTGTGCCGATCAGATACAGGACCGTCGCGACAAGGAACACGTCGAACGTGCGAAACGTGAGGTTGTCGATTTCGCGCGCGTTGTACAGGAGTTCGTGCACGCCGATCGCCATCGCGAGCGAACTATCCTTGAAGAGTCGCAATGCCTGATTGAGCAGTGCCGGCAGCGCGACGCGCATGCCTTGCGGCAGCACCACGTAGCGGAACGCCTGCAGATAGGTCAACCCGACCGACCACGCGGCTTCCTGCTGCGTATGCGGGATGGCGCGCAGCCCGGAGCGCAAGTCTTCGGACATGAAGGCCCCATAGTTGAATGCGAGCGCGATCACGGCAAAGAAGAACTCGGTGTTGCCGGCGTTGACCCACGCATGCAAGCCGGCGGGCAGAATCTGCGGCACGCCGAAATACCAGACGAGAATCTGTACGAGCATCGGTACGTTGCGGTGATATTCGACAATGGCGACGACGCCTGCCTTGCAGGCGCGAACCGGTAACGCGCGCAGCGTAGCGAGCACGATGGCGAACGCCATGGCGAGCAACCCCGAAGTAACGAAGAGCCGCAGGGTGGTCAGCACGCCTGCGACCAGAAGGCGCAGATAGCCGGCTTCGAAGAGGAACGAGGGATCGAACATCTCGGGAATCTACATGAGCGGTTACGGATCACGGCCGGCACGGCATGCCGTGCCGTCGAGCGGGACAGTCGGCCTATTGAGCGCGGATCGGCTCAACCTTGTAGTTGCGCGTGAACTTGTAAGCCGAGCGTGCGCCGAGCCATTTGTCGAAGCTCGTCTGAAGGCCAGTCGACTGGTCGTAGTCGTGCAGGATGCGATTGACGGCCGCCATCAGTGCCGGCTGGTTCTTGTTCATCACCACGCCCCAGCGTTCCTCGAAGACCGACTGATTCAACATCCGGAACGACGGGCCACCCTTTTGCGTGGCCTGATCCGCGAAGCGGGACAGGATCAGTTGCCCGGCCACGAGGCCGTCGACCTTGCCCTGCTGGAGTGCGAGAAACGCGGACGGAATGTCGTGGAACGTCAGCAAGTGCGCATCCGGCAGGCGGGTGACCGACACGGCCGCCGAACTCGATCCTTCGGACGCCGCGATCTTCTTTCCGCTGAGCTGGTCCAGGGTCTGGATCGGTGAATCGGCGCGCACGAGCACGCGGATCGGGGCGACGTAGTACTGGTCGCTGTAGTCGACCTGCGCCGCGCGGGCCGGCATCCATGCCATGGCGGCTGCGAGGACGTCGACACGACGGGTCTTCAGTTCGGCGATGCGTGCATCGGTCGACAGCGAGCGGTGGTCGAGCTTGACGCCGAGCCCTTGCGCGAGTGCACGGCAGACGTCCACATCGAAGCCGACGATCTGGCGCGTAGCCGGATCGGGGAACGCGTACGGTTCGCTGGCATTCTGCGTGCCGCACACGAGCGTGCCGCGCGCCTTGATGTCGGCGAGCGCATCTGCGCGAGCGATGCCGGTGGCGGCGAGGGTGACGAACGTTGCAGTCAGCAGCTTGTGTTGCCAGATCATCGAGGTCTCCTGTTCTTGCGTTACACCGGGTCGATTGCGGAGGCGATAGCCTTGAATGTATAAATCCCGCTTGAGTGTTATCAAGGTTATCGGCGAAAATTTGCAGGAACAATTTAATTATTCGCCTGAATACATTAGCGACGCTGAATGTTTGGGCCCTTCCTATGCGAAACCTCGACCTCGATCTGCTGCGTACGTTCGTCGCGATCGCGCAGCATGAAACCTTCGCGATGGCGGCCGCTCGCGTGGGCCGAACGCAGTCCGCCGTCACCCAGCAGATGCAACGGCTCGAGCAGGACATCGGCTGCGCGCTGTTCGAAAAGCGCGGCCGGCACAAGGCGATGACGACCGACGGCGTGAGGTTGCTCGCGTATGCGCACAAGATCCTGGCGCTGAACGATCAGGCCGTGCATCTCGCAAGTTCGCGTGGTGCGGGAGAGAAGATCCGCATCGGTTCACCACATGACGTGGCCGACTCGATCCTGCCAAACATGCTGCGACGGCTGTCGACGCTGTCGACGGAACTGCAGATGGAAATCAACGTCGGACGCAGCCCGTTTCTGATGGACGCGTTGCGCGACAACGCACTGGACGTGACGATCTCGACGCGTTACGACGATGCGTTTCCGGGCGTGAAGCTGCGCACTTCACCGATGGTGTGGATTTGCGCGGAGGATTTCATTTTCAACCCGACAGAGCCGGTGCCGTTGGTGATGGCCGACGAACTGAGCCTGTTTCGCAAGCTTTCAATCGCGACGCTCGACGCACGCCACATTCCGTGGCGCACCAGTTTCATTGCGCCAACGCTCACGGGCATCAAGGCCGCGATCAGCGCGGGGCTCGGCGTGACGGCGCGTACGACCGAGCTGCTCGATGCGAACATGCGGGTGCTGACCGAAGCGGACGGCTTGCCACGCCTGCCCGAAGTCGCGTTCTATTTGTACGTGCAGCCGACCTGTACGAGCCCGGTACTGCGCGAGCTATTTGACTCGAACGAGCATATCGCGACGCGGTTTGGGCCGGCGTTCGCGTGAGCTTAGCCGCATCGCCGGTCAACCGGCTTCACATGTTCGGGTAATTCGGCCCGCCGCCGCCTTCCGGCGTGACCCACACGATGTTCTGCGTCGGGTCCTTGATGTCGCAGGTCTTGCAGTGCACGCAGTTCTGCGCGTTGATCACCAGGCGATCGCTGCCGTCGTCGTTCTTCACGAACTCATACACGGCCGCCGGGCAGAAGCGCCCCTCGGGGCCCGCGTAGGTGCGCAGGTTCACGTTTACCGGCACGCTCGCGTC
>NZ_QTPO01000040.1 GCF_003853645.1 Burkholderia sp. Bp9143
TGCCCTCAACCGCACCGCTTCCCTTCTTCCTCCCGCGCCGCGTTTCCGTTAGCGCGAAAGAGGCGTGATTCTAAGCACCCGTCCCCGTCTGCGCAACCCCCTTTGTGAAAATATTTTGAAAAGCCCCCGTGCGCTACCGCGCACGGGGGCTTGGGGTTCGTTGCACCGGGCGATCACGCCGGCGACCAACATCCGTCGCTCGCTAGGCAGCAGCCGCGAATCAGCGATTCTTGAATACCGGCTTTCGCTTTTCGACGAATGCAGCCATCCCTTCCTTCTGATCTTCGGTCGCGAACAGCGAATGGAACAGACGACGCTCGAAATGAACGCCCTCGGCCAGCGTCGTCTCGTACGCGCGGTTCACCGACTCCTTGACCATCATGGCTGCCGGCAGTGAAAACTCGGCAATCGTCGTCGCAGCAGCAATCGCTTCGTCGAGCAATTTGTCGGCCGGCAGCACCCGCGACACGAGCCCCGCCCGTTCCGCCTCGGCCGCATCCATGAAGCGCGCAGTCAGGCACATGTCCATGGCCTTCGCCTTCGACACCGCGCGCGGCAGGCGCTGCGTGCCGCCCGCGCCCGGCATCACGCCCAGCTTGATCTCGGGTTGGCCGAACTTGGCCGTATCCGCCGCGAAGATGATGTCGCACATCATCGCGAGCTCGCAGCCACCGCCGAGCGCGAATCCCGCCACGGCAGCGATGATCGGCTTGCGGATCTCGCGGATGGTTTCCCAGTTACGGGTGATGTAGTCGCCGCGGTAAACATCCATATAGGAATAGGTCGCCATCATGCCGATGTCGGCCCCGGCAGCGAACGCCTTCTCGCTCCCCGTCACGACGATCGCACCAATCTCGTCGTCCGCATCGAACGCTTTCAGCGCAGCACCCAACTCATCCATCAGCGCATCGTTCAGCGCATTCAGCGCCTTCGGACGATTCAGCGTGACCAGCCCGACTCGCCCCCGGGTCTCCACCAGGATGTTCTCGTAAGACATCTATTTCTCCTCGATCAATGAAATGAGAAACGCCTCGCACATGCGAATAGTTTGATGCTACCATTCTCCGACCAACCGGTCGGTTAATTAATCGATCCAACCCTTCTCAACGTCCATCAGGCCGCCGTCATGACCCATGCACTGTTCACGAAGCACGAAGACACGCTGAAACACGCCCTCGCCGCCATCGAGAGCCGCGGGTACTGGAGCCCTTTCGCGGAAATGCCGAGTCCCAAAGTGTACGGGGAAAGCGCCAACGCCGATGGTGAAGCGGCGTTCAAGGCACACCTCGGCAACACGTTCGTGCTCGACCAGCCGGCGGCCGGCACCGTCGGCGCAGAGCAGTCGCCGTACGGAATCGCGCTGGGCATCCGCTATCCGAAATCGACACCCGACGAGCTGATCGCCGCGGCCACCGCTGCCGAGCGTACGTGGCGCGAAGCCGGCCCGAGCGCCTGGATCGGCGTCAGTCTCGAAATCCTCGCGCGGCTGAACCGCGCGAGCTTCGAGATTGCCTACAGCGTGATGCACACGACGGGCCAGGCGTTCATGATGGCGTTCCAGGCCGGCGGCCCGCACGCGCAGGATCGTGCGCTCGAAGCCGTCGCCTACGCATGGGACGAGTTGCGTCGCATCCCCGCGGATGCGCACTGGGAGAAGCCGCAAGGCAAGAACCCGCCGCTCGCGATGCACAAGCGCTATACGATCGTCCCGCGCGGCACCGGCCTCGTGCTCGGCTGCTGCACGTTCCCGACCTGGAACGGCTACCCCGGCCTGTTCGCCGACCTGGCGACCGGCAATACGGTGATCGTCAAACCCCACCCGGGCGCGATCCTGCCACTCGCGATCACGGTCCGCATCGCCCGCGACGTACTGTGCGAAGCCGGCTTCGATCCGAACGTCGTCACGCTCCTCGCGACCGAGCCTAACGACGGCGCCCTCGTGCAGGACCTCGCGCTGCGTCCTGAAATCAAGCTGATCGACTTCACCGGCAGCACGCAAAACGGCACGTGGCTCGAACGCCATGCCCATCAGGCACAGGTGTATACGGAGAAGGCGGGCGTCAACCAGATCGTGATCGACTCGACCGACGACCTGAAGGCCGCGGCCAAGAACATCGCGTTCTCGCTGGCGCTGTACTCCGGCCAGATGTGCACGGCACCTCAGAACATCTATGTGCCGCGCGACGGCATCCGGACGGCGGACGGCCATGCGAGCTTCGACGAAGTCGCCCAGGCAATCGCCGTCTCCGTGCAGAAACTGACCGGCGACCCGGCGCGCTCGGTCGAACTGATCGGCGCGATCCAGAATGACAGCGTGACCGCACGCATCGACGATGCCCGCACGCTCGGCCGCGTGCTCGCCGACAGCCAGACGCTCCAGCACCCGACGTTCGTTGACGCTCGTGTGCGCACGCCGCTCGTGCTGCAGCTCGATGTGGCCGACCGCGCAAAATTCACGCAGGAGTGGTTCGGCCCGATCTCGTTCGTGATCGCGACCGACTCGACCGCGCAGTCGCTCGACCTGGCCGGCGAAATCGCCGCGGAGCATGGCGCGCTGACGCTCTCCGTCTACAGCACCGACGACAAGGTCCTCGATGCTGCGCACGATGCGGCGGTGCGTGGCGGTGTCGCGCTGTCGATCAACCTGACGGGCGGCGTGTTCGTCAACCAGTCGGCCGCATTCTCCGACTTCCACGGCACCGGCGCGAACCCGGCCGCCAACGCGGCGCTGGCCGACCCGGCGTTCGTCGCCAATCGGTTCCGCGTAGTGCAAAGCCGCGTCCATGTTGCGCCGAAGGCCGTGCCTGCGGAAGCCGGCCAGACGGCATAACCCGAATGGCCGACGTGCAAACGCTGTCACGTTCTCTACCATGAACGAATCCGCCAACCGGCGGGTTCGTTGCACATCGACACTCCCATGACCGACGCCTACATCTGCGACGCGATTCGCACCCCCATCGGCCGCTACGGCGGCGCCCTGAAAGACGTTCGTGCCGACGATCTCGGTGCGGTGCCGCTCAAGGCGCTGATCGAACGCAACCGCAACGTCGACTGGTCCGCAATCGACGACGTGATCTACGGCTGCGCGAACCAGGCCGGCGAGGACAACCGCAACGTCGCGCGCATGTCCGCGCTGCTCGCGGGCCTGCCAACCGCCGTGCCGGGCACGACGCTGAACCGGCTGTGCGGCTCGGGCATGGACGCCGTCGGCACCGCCGCGCGCGCGATCAAGGCTGGCGAGGCACGCTTGATGATCGCGGGCGGCGTCGAAAGCATGACGCGCGCGCCGTTCGTGATGGGCAAGGCCGCCAGCGCGTTCGCGCGTCAGGCCGCCATTTTCGACACGACGATCGGCTGGCGTTTCGTCAATCCGCTGATGAAACAGCAATACGGCGTCGATTCGATGCCCGAGACGGCCGAGAACGTTGCGGTCGACTACGACATCAGCCGCGCCGACCAGGACCTGTTCGCGCTGCGCAGCCAGCAGAAGGCCGCGCGCGCGCAGCAGGACGGCACGCTCGCCGAGGAAATCGTCCCGGTGACGATTCCACAGAAGAAAGGCGACGCGCTCGTCGTATCCGTCGACGAGCACCCGCGCGAAACGTCGCTCGAAGCGCTCGCGAAGCTGAAGGGCGTCGTGCGCCCGGACGGCTCGGTGACGGCCGGCAACGCGTCGGGCGTCAACGACGGCGCATGCGCGCTGCTGCTCGCCAACGCGGAAGCCGCCGATCAATACGGGCTGCGCCGCCGCGCACGCGTCGTCGGCATGGCGACCGCCGGCGTCGCGCCGCGCGTGATGGGCATCGGCCCCGCGCCGGCCACGCAGAAACTGTTGCGCCAGCTCGGGATGACGATCGACCAGTTCGACGTGATCGAGCTGAACGAGGCGTTCGCGTCCCAAGGTCTCGCGGTGCTGCGCATGCTCGGCGTCGCCGACGACGATCCTCGCGTGAACCCGAACGGCGGCGCGATCGCGCTCGGCCACCCGCTCGGCGCATCGGGCGCCCGGCTCGTGACGACGGCGCTTCACCAACTCGAGCGTACGGGCGGCCGCTTTGCGCTCTGTACGATGTGCATCGGCGTCGGCCAAGGCATCGCGATCGCCATCGAACGCGTGTAACCGACGCACCGCGCGCCTATAACGAAGTCATGAAGGAGACACTGCATGTCATATCAGGCGATCCAGCTGGATATCGATCAGGCTGCCAGCGTGGCCACGATCACCCTCAACCGTCCGGACAAGCTGAACAGCTTTACGCGGGCAATGCACCGTGAACTGCAGTCGGCACTCGATGAAGTCGAGACGGCCGGCGCGCGTGCGCTGACCCTGACGGGTGCGGGGCGCGGCTTCTGCGCAGGCCAGGACCTGGCCGACCTCGACTTCACGCCGGGCGCGTCCACCGACCTCGGTACGCTGATCGACGAGCATTTCAATCCGCTGATCCGCCGCCTGCAACGCATGCCGATTCCGGTGATCGCCGCCGTCAACGGCACGGCGGCCGGCGCCGGCGCGAATCTCGCGCTCGCCTGCGACATCGTGTTCGCCGCGCGCTCGAGCAGTTTCATCCAGGCCTTCGTCAAGATCGGGCTCGTGCCGGATTCGGGCGGCACATGGTTCCTGCCGCAACGCGTCGGCATAGCACGCGCGCTGGGGCTCGCCCTGACCGGCGACAAGCTCGGCGCCGAACAAGCCGAACAGTGGGGCTTGATCTGGCGCGCCGTCGACGACGATGCGCTCGCCGCGTCGGTCCGTCAGGTCGCCAACCAGCTCGCGCAGCAGCCAACGCTCGCGATCGCGTCGATCAAGCAGTCGATGCGAGACAGCGTCACGAATACGCTCGACCAGCAGCTCGACCTCGAGCGCGACCTGCAGCGCAAGCTCGGCCAGTCGTACGACTACGCGGAAGGCGTGAAGGCGTTCATCGAGAAGCGCGCGCCGCGCTTCGAGGGGCGTTGACATGACCACCTCCACCGACACGCTCGACCCCGATGCGCTCGCCCGTGCGACGGCGCGGGCCATGTACGACGCGGACGCCTGCAGCCGCGCGTTCGGCATGGAAATCGCCGAAGTGCGCGCCGGCTACGCACGCCTGCAAATGCGCGTCCGGCCGGAATTCCTGAACGGGCACCAGACCTGCCATGGCGGCATCATCTTCACGCTCGCCGATTCGACGTTCGCGTTCGCGTGCAACTCATACAACCTGAATACCGTTGCGGCGGGCTGCTCGATCGAATACCTGCGTCCCGTATACGGCAACGACCTCCTGACGGCCGAGGCGATCGAACAGACGCGCAGCGGCCGGCATGGTGTCTACGACATCCGCGTCACGAACCAGACAGGCGAAACGGTCGCGATGTTTCGCGGCAAATCAGCCCAGATCAAGGGCACAGTCCTCCCGGAAGATCGCTGACGTCCACGGCTCGCCGATAACAATATCACTGGAGACAGGCATGACTACCCCCCTACCGCTCGAGCCGATCGAGACCGCTTCACGCGACGAGCTGACCGCGCTGCAGCTCGAACGCATGAAATGGTCGCTCCGGCATGCGTATGAGCACTCCCCCGTCTATCGCCGCAAATTCGACGAAGCGGGCGTGCATCCCGACGACCTGAAGACGCTCACGGATCTGTCGCGCTTCCCGTTCACGACCAAGAGCGACCTGCGCGACAGCTACCCGTTCGGGATGTTCGCGGTGCCGCAGGACCAGATCTCGCGCATCCACGCGTCGTCGGGCACGACAGGCAAGCCGACCGTCGTCGGCTATACGGCGCGCGACATCGACACGTGGGCGAATCTCGTCGCGCGCTCGATCCGCGCGGCCGGCGCGCGACGCGGCGACAAGGTCCACGTCAGCTACGGCTATGGGCTGTTCACCGGCGGGCTCGGTGCACACTACGGCGCCGAACGAGCAGGGCTGACGGTGATCCCGTTCGGCGGCGGCCAGACCGAGAAGCAGGTGCAGCTGATCCAGGATTTCCGGCCCGACATCATCATGGTGACGCCGAGCTACATGCTATCGATCGCCGACGAGATCGAGCGCCAGGGCCTTGATCCCGCACAAAGCTCGCTGCGCATCGGCATCTTCGGCGCGGAACCGTGGACCAACGACATGCGCGTGGCCATCGAACAGCGGATGGGAATCGACGCGGTCGACATCTACGGGCTGTCCGAGGTGATGGGCCCAGGCGTCGCGTCGGAATGCGTCGAAACCAAGGACGGCCCGACCATCTGGGAAGACCATTTCTATCCGGAAATCATCGACCCCGAGACCGGCGAAGTGCTGCCGGACGGCGAACTCGGCGAACTGGTCTTCACATCGCTGACGAAGGAAGCGCTGCCGATTATCCGCTACCGCACCCGCGACCTCACGCGCCTGCTGCCCGGCACCGCACGCACGATGCGCCGGATGGAAAAGATCACCGGGCGTTCGGACGACATGATGATCGTGCGGGGCGTCAACGTCTTCCCGACGCAGATTGAGGAACAGCTGCTGAAGCAGCGCGCGCTCGCGCCGCACTATCAGATCGTGCTGACGAAGGAAGGTCCGCTCGACGTGCTGACGCTCAACGTCGAGCCGTGTCCTGAAACGGCCCCCGACACGGCGGCGATCCACGCGGCCAAGCAGGCGCTCGCGCACGACATCAAGTCGCTGATCGGCGTGACGGCCGTGATCAACGTGCTGCCCGTGAACGGGATCGAGCGTTCGGTCGGCAAGGCACGTCGCGTGATCGACAAGCGCAAGGGCTGATACGCGCCGGTGCCCGACCACCGCGCGCAACGGCAATCGCGCGTGCCCCCCCAAAAAAACAGCCCGACCGGCCAACCACCGATCGGGCTGTTTCGTTTCGATGCCCGGCTACACACGTACGCCGGCACCACCGCGTATCACGAGTTCGGGAATAGCAGCCACATCCGGCCGATCTGCTTCATCCGTCCGGCCTGATCGCCGGCGTCGTCGCCGAGCCCCCAGAAATAGTCGGCCCGCACGCCGCCCTTGATCGCGGAACCCGTGTCCTGCGCGAACACGAGCCGGTTCATCGGCGTATTCGTCAGCGGACGCGTGGTCTGCAGGAACACGGGCGTGCCGAGCGGGATCGACGACGGATCGACCGCGATCGAACGCTCCGGCGTGAGCGGCACGCCGAGCGCGCCGATCGGGCCGTCCGCGCCGCCGTGCGGTGCATCTTCCTTCGTCGGCATGTCGCGAAAGAACACGAAGCGCGGATTCGTGTCGAGCAACGCGTCGACGCGAGTCGGGTTCGCCTTCGCCCACGCCTTGATGCCCTGCATCGTCGCCTGAGCGGGCGTCAGCTCGCCGCGATCGAGCAGCCACTTGCCGATCGAGCGATACGGCTGGTTGTTGGTGCCGCCGAAGCCGACCCGCATCACCGAACCGTCGTCGAGCAGCACGCGTCCCGAACCCTGCACCTGCAGGAAGAACGCCTCGATCGGATCGTCGACCCACACGAGTTCGTTGCCGGTCAGGACGCCGGCGCGCTCGAGCTGCGCGCGAGCGGGCAGCGCGGCGCCGGCGCGATAGCCGGCCGGCCAGCGGTACAGCGCGTACTGGTAAGGACCGCGACGCACGCGGGAACCGTGCAGCAGCGGCTCGTAATAGCCGGTCACGAGCCCGTCGAGCGTGCCGTCGGTGTTCGCCAGCTGAAACGGCGTGAAATACGTTTCGAAGAATGCACGCGCGCTGCTGACGTCGAGCTCGTCGAGGCGATCGGCGGCCGAGCAGGCGCGCTGCCACGCGGGCTGGCGCGCGAGCCGCACGCAGTTCTGCCGCAGCGCGGCCGTCGCGCCGATCAGCGAATCGTCCTGCCAGCCCGGCACCTGCTGCCATGCAACCGGCGTCAGCCGCTTCGCGGCGACCTGCCCCGGCACGATCGCCGCGCCGGTCGGCGGCTTGAGCGTCGACGTCCGCGTCGGCGCGCCGCCGCACGCGGCAAGCAGCGCTGCCGTCGCGGCCGCCGCAACCCAGCCGGCCACCCGGGGCCCAAACCACATACAATGTCCGTTCTTGATGGAAACCGCCATGTCAGATTTTCTCGACCAATATCCGATGCTCATCTTCGCGCTCGAGGCTTTCGTAGCGCTTGCCCTGCTGATCTTCATCGTCGTGTGGACGTCGTCGGGCAGGAAGAAGCACGCCCGCAGCAACGACCGCCAGCCACGCTGACCGGCCGCGCACGCTCAACTCAATGCAGCGTGCGCGGCATGTGCAGCGCAAACTCATCGACCGGCGCGTCGAACCGCTCGCCGTCCTCCGCCACGCAGAAGTACGCGCCACGCATCGTGCCGACCGGCGTCGCGATTACGGCCCAGCTCGTGTATTCGAACTGTTCGCCCGGCTGCAGCAGCGGCTGGTGCCCGACGACGCCGAGCCCCTTCACTTCCTGCACGTGGTTTTCGCTGTCCGTGATGATCCAGTGACGCGCGATCAGCTGCGCCGCGACCTGCCCGGTATTGCGGATGGTCAGCGTGTACGCGAATGCGTATTGACGTCGATCGGGGTCGGATTGTTCCGGCAAGTAGCTGGTTTTCACCGAAACGGTGAACTGATACTGACTCATGGTGTTTCCGCTGTAGGTAACCGCCCGCGCCAACTCGAGCGGCAGGGCCGCGGGCGCGCCGCACTGGTTCGGCATTCTATGCGGAATCGGGCCGCAACCGCACGGCCCGTCGCCGCGCACCGGGTCGCCGGACGGTAGAATGGCGGTTTTGCGCCGCTGCGTCCCCGCTCCCCTGTCATGACTCAATTCCGCATCGCTCCCAGCATCCTGTCGGCCGACTTTGCACGGCTCGGCGAAGAAGTCCGCAACGTGGTCGCCGCCGGCGCCGACTGGATTCACTTCGACGTGATGGACAACCATTATGTGCCGAACCTCACGATCGGCCCGCTCGTCTGCGAGGCGATCCGCCCGCACGTGCAGGTGCCGATCGACGTGCATCTGATGGTCCGCCCGGTCGACCGGATCGTGCCCGATTTCGCGAAAGCCGGCGCGAACCTGATCAGCTTCCACCCGGAAGGCTCGGACCACATCGACCGTACGCTGTCGCTGATCCGCGATCACGGCTGCAAGGCCGGCCTCGTGTTCAACCCGGCAACGCCGCTGAACTATCTCGACCACGTGATGGATCGCCTCGACTTCGTGCTGCTGATGTCGGTGAACCCCGGCTTCGGCGGCCAGTCGTTCATTCCGGAAACGCTGAACAAGCTGCGCGAGGCGCGCGCCCGCATCGACGCATACACCGAGCGCACCGGCCGCGAGATCCTGCTCGAGGTCGACGGCGGCGTGAAGGCCGACAACATCGCGGAAATCGCGGCGGCCGGCGCGGACACCTTCGTCGCGGGTTCGGCGATCTTCGGCAAGCCCGACTACCGCAAGGTGATCGACGAGATGCGCGCCGCGCTCGCCGCCGTCGAGCGGAGCTGACGCCGTGGCCGACTCCTCGCTGGCCGGTCAGGCACCGGCCACAGTCGACGGCACGATCCGTTTCGCGACGACGCGCATCGACGCTGCACTGATCGACCTCGACGGCACGATGGTCGACACGGCCGACGATTTCACGGCCGGGCTGAACGGGATGCTCGCGCAGCTCGGCGCGCCAGCCACGTCGCGTGACGAAGTGATCGGCTACGTCGGCAAGGGCTCCGAGCATCTGATTCAGAGCGTGCTGAAGCCGCGCTTCAAGCCTGACGAAGCGCACGCGCGCTTCGACGATGCGCTCGCGATCTACCAGACCGAATACGCGAAGATCAACGGCCGCCACACGCGTCTCTATCCGGACGTCGCAACCGGCCTCGACGCGTTGCGCACAGCCGGCATCCGGCTCGCGTGCGTGACGAACAAGCCGCACCGCTTCGCGGTCGAGCTGCTCGAACAATACGGGCTGATCGATCGCTTCGGCATCGTGCTCGGCGGCGACAGCGTCGCGCGCAAGAAACCCGATCCGCTGCCGATGCTGACGGCCTGCGACGCGCTCGGCGTCGCGCCGGACGCGGCGGTCGCGATCGGCGACTCGGAAAACGACGCGCTGGCGGGCCGCGCGGCCGGCATGGCGACGCTGACGGTGCCATACGGCTACAACCACGGCAAAGCTATACAAACGATAAATTCGGATGGTATAGTCGATTCGTTGCTGGTCGCAGCCCGCGCGATCACCGCGCACAACGCCGGCCGGCCAACCGTCTGATTATTTCTTCCATCCGCATGTTTCTGAATAAAAAACGGAGTCTGAGCAGCATCGACCGGGGAGCCTGGCCCTGGCGTCGCTGGTCGCGCTAACCTCTTCGATGAGGTACGCTGAGGCACGTCTTCAGCGCCGTTTTTTATCTCGCTGCGCATCCGCGCGCCGATCGTCGCACCACCTCGAGTTCCACCGCGTCCGAACGCTTGCGTTCAGGATCGGCCGCAGGCTCGCGACGTTCACGCCCGGAAAGCCGGCCGGCAACAGGCACTTCTCGATCGACCGCCCTTTCGCCGACGGCAGCCCGCGCAGCGTCAAGTGATCCCTGGCGCACGCCGCCGCTCGTCCCGAACAGGACCGGAACATGACCGAACTCGAATTCCAATCGCTTGCGAACGAAGGCTACAACCGCATCCCGCTGATCGCGGAAGCGCTCGCCGACCTCGAAACGCCGCTGTCCCTCTACCTGAAGCTGGCCCAGCCTGAACGTGCGGGCGCCAACTCGTTCCTGCTCGAGTCGGTGGTCGGCGGCGAACGCTTTGGCCGCTATTCGTTCATCGGCCTGCCCGCCCGCACGCTGGTGCGCACCCGCAACGGCGTGTCCGAAGTGGTGCGCGACGGCCAGGTCGTCGAGACGCACGACGGCGACCCGTTCGAATTCATCGAGTCGTTCCAGGCACGCTTCAAGGTCGCGCAGCGCCCGGGCCTGCCGCGCTTCTGCGGCGGCCTCGCCGGCTATTTCGGCTACGATGCGGTGCGCTACATCGAGAAGAAGCTCGCGAACACCGCGCCGCGCGACGATCTCGGCCTGCCCGACATCCAGTTGCTGCTCACCGAGGAAGTCGCGGTGATCGACAACCTCGCCGGCAAGCTCTACCTGATCATCTACTCGGATCCGGCCCAGCCCGAGGCCTACACGAAGGCCAAACAGCGTTTGCGCGAGCTGAAACAGCGCCTGCGCACGACCGTGCAGCCGCCCGTCACGTCGGCGAGCGTGCGCACCGAGACGTTCCGCGAGTTCAAGAAGGAAGACTATCTGGCCGCCGTGCGCCAGGCGAAGGAATACATCGCGGCCGGCGAACTGATGCAGATCCAGGTCGGCCAGCGGCTGACGAAGCCGTACCGCGACAATCCGCTGTCGCTGTACCGCGCGCTGCGTTCGCTGAATCCGTCGCCGTACATGTATTACTACAACTTCGGCGATTTCCATGTGGTCGGCGCATCGCCGGAAATCCTGGTGCGCCAGGAAAAGCGCGGCGAAGACCAGATCGTCACGATCCGTCCGCTGGCCGGCACGCGTCCGCGCGGCAACACGCCCGAGCGCGATGCGGAACTCGCGACTGAACTGCTGAACGATCCGAAGGAAATCGCCGAGCACGTGATGCTGATCGACCTCGCGCGCAATGACGTCGGCCGCATCGCGGAAATCGGCTCGGTGCAGGTGACCGACAAGATGGTGATCGAGAAGTACTCGCACGTGCAGCACATCGTCAGCTCGGTCGAAGGCAAGCTGAAGCCCGGCATGACGAACTACGACGTGCTGCGCGCGACGTTCCCGGCCGGCACGCTGTCCGGCGCGCCGAAGGTGCGCGCGATGGAACTGATCGACGAGCTCGAACCGATCAAGCGCGGGTTGTACGGCGGCGCCGTCGGCTACCTGTCGTTCTCGGGCGAGATGGATCTCGCGATCGCGATCCGCACGGGCCTGATCCACAACGGCAACCTGTATGTGCAAGCGGCGGCCGGCGTCGTCGCGGACTCGGTGCCCGAATCCGAATGGCAAGAGACCGAGAACAAGGCGCGCGCGGTGCTGCGTGCGGCCGAACAGGTCCAGGACGGCCTCGATTGCGACTTCTGACCGGAGACTGACCATGCTGCTCATGATCGACAACTACGACTCGTTCACCTACAACCTGGTCCAGTACTTCGGCGAACTGGGCGAGGACGTGCGCACGTACCGCAACGACGAAATCACGCTCGATGAGATCGCGCGCCTGAATCCCGACACCATCTGCCTGTCGCCCGGCCCGAGCAACCCGCAGCACGCGGGCATCACGCTCGACGTGCTGCGCGAATTCGCGGGCAAGAAGCCGATCCTCGGCGTCTGCCTCGGCCACCAGGCGATCGGCGAGGCATTCGGCGGCCGCGTCGTGCGCGCGAAGACCATCATGCACGGCAAGGTGAGTCGGATCGAAACGGATTGCCGCGGCGTGTTCGCCGACCTGCCGAAGCATTTCGACGTCACGCGCTACCACTCGCTCGCGATCGAACGCGAATCGCTGCCCGACTGCCTCGAGGTGTCGGCGTGGACCGATGACGGCGAGATCATGGGCGTGCGTCACAAGACGCTGCCGATCGAGGGCGTGCAGTTCCACCCGGAATCGATCCTCTCCGAGCACGGCCACGCGCTGCTCGAGAATTTCCTGAAGCAGAATCGCGCATCGGCCCGTGCGGCCGCGCCGGCCGCCTGACGGGAGACACACGATGACGATTACCCCGCAGGAAGCGCTGCAACGCACGATCGAGCACCGCGAGATCTTCCACGACGAGATGCTGCACCTGATGCGGCTCATCATGCGCGGCGACATGTCGCCCGTGATGGCGGCCGCGATCATCACCGGGCTGCGCGTGAAGAAGGAGACGATCGGCGAGATCGCCGCCGCCGCGACCGTGATGCGCGAATTCGCGAACCACGTCGAAGTGCAGGACAATTCGAACTTCGTCGACATCGTCGGCACGGGCGGCGACGGCGCACATACGTTCAACATCTCGACCGCGTCGATGTTCATCACGGCGGCGGCCGGCGCGAAGGTCGCGAAGCACGGCAACCGCGGCGTATCGAGCAAGTCCGGCAGCGCCGACGTGCTCGAGGCGCTCGGCGTGAACATCGACCTGCAGCCCGATCAGGTTGCCGCGTCGATCGCCGAAACCGGCATGGGCTTCATGTTCGCGCCGAACCATCATCCGGCGATGAAGAACATCGCGGCCGTGCGCCGCGAGCTCGGCGTGCGGACGATCTTCAACATTCTCGGTCCGCTGACCAATCCGGCCGGCGCGCCGAACCAGCTGATGGGCGTGTTCCACCCCGACCTCGTCGGCATCCAGGTGCGCGTGATGCAGCGCCTCGGCGCGCAGCACGTGCTGGTCGTGTACGGCAAGGACGGGATGGATGAAGTGTCGCTGGGCGCCGCGACGCTCGTCGGCGAATTGCGCGACGGCAAGGTGCACGAATACGAGATCCATCCGGAGGACTTCGGCCTTCAGATGGTGTCGAACCGCACGCTGAAGGTGGAAAATGCCGAGGAATCGCGCACGATGCTGCTCGGCGCGCTGGACAACCAGCCGGGCGTCGCACGCGAGATCGTCACGCTGAACGCGGGCACCGCGCTCTATGCGGCCAATATCGCCGAATCGATCGCGGACGGCATCCAGCTCGCCCGCGAAGCGATCGCGAGCGGCAAGGCACGCGCGAAGGTCGACGAACTCGTGCGCTTCACGCAGCAGTTCAAGCGCTGACTCCCCTTTACGAATCAAGCAGGAACCCACATGAGCGACATTCTCGACCGAATCATCGCCGTCAAGCGCGAAGAAGTCGCGGCGGCCATGCGCAGCACGCCGCTCGAGGCATTGAAACTGGAAGCATCGGCGCGCGACCTGCGCGACTTCGTCGGCGCCCTGCGCGCGAAGCAGGCAGCCGGCCACGCGGCGGTGATCGCCGAAGTGAAGAAGGCGAGCCCGTCGAAGGGCGTGCTGCGCGAGAATTTCGTGCCGGCCGACATCGCGCGCTCGTATGCGGCCCACGGCGCCGCGTGCCTGTCGGTGCTGACCGACGAGCAGTTCTTCCAGGGCAGCGTCCGCTATCTCGAGGAAGCGCGCGCGGCCTGCACGCTGCCGGTGCTGCGCAAGGACTTCATCGTCGATGCGTACCAGATCCTCGAAGCGCGCGCGATGGGCGCCGACGCGATCCTGCTGATCGCGGCCGCACTCGACACGCCGCTGATGCAGGACCTCGAGGCGTATGCGCACTCGCTCGGCCTCGCGGTGCTGGTCGAGGTTCACGATCGCGACGAGATGGAACAGGCGCTGACGCTGAAGACGCCGCTGCTCGGCATCAACAACCGCAACCTGCGCACGTTCGAGACGACGATCCAGACCACGCTCGACATGCTCGACATGATTCCGCCGGACCGCATGGTCGTGACCGAGTCGGGGATCCTGTCGCGCATCGACGTCGACACGATGCGCGCGGCGAACGTGAACGCGTTCCTCGTCGGCGAGGCGTTCATGCGCGCCGACCAGCCGGGCGAGGAACTCGCGCGGATGTTCTTCTGATGGCGATCGAAAAGGAAATCAAGCTCGCGCTGCCGGCCGTCCAGGCCGATGCGGCGCGGCGCTTTTTCGAGACACTGACCGGCGAAGCCGGCGACGTCATCGCGCTCGCGAACGTTTATTACGACACGCCCGATCTCGCGCTGGCCCGTTCGAAGAGCGCGGTGCGCGTGCGCCGCACGCCGCACGGCTGGCTGCAAACCTTCAAGACGGTCGGCAGCGCGGAAGCCGGCCTGCATCGCCGCCATGAATGGGAGTTGCCCGTCGCCGGCGATGCGCTCGAAATCGATGCCCTCGTCACCGCGTGCGACGTGCCGCAGGCTGCCGCTGCACTGCGCGACGCGGCGCCGGCACTTCACGCGCTGTTCCGGACGGATTTTTCGCGTACGCTGTGGCGCATCGCAATCGGCGGCGCAACCGTCGAGGCCGCGGTGGACGTCGGCGAGATCTTCGTTCAGGCGGAAAACGATACGCGCCGCGAACCGATCAGCGAAATCGAACTCGAACTGATCGACGGCCCGGAAGCGGCGCTCGCGACACTCGCCGCCGAACTGCAGCAAGCGCTGCCGGGCCTCGCCCCCGAAAACATCAGCAAGGCGCAACGCGGCTACCGGCTGCGCGCGCAATAAATACGCATCACGCATGGCAACCCGCAAGACTCTCCGCACGCCGCAGCAGGCGTCGCTGTTCGACGATCCCGTGCCGGAAACGGCGCTGGACGATGTTCCCGCTCCGGCGTCCGCGCCGGCCGCCTCCGGGCGCAAACCCGCGAAGAAGGCCGCGGCAGCCGCGCCGGCTTCCGCCGCGCCGCAGTCCGTTACGGCAGACGTCCCGCACCTCGCCGCCCAATTCGACGCGCTGCCGGCCGTCTGGCGCGACGTGCTGAAACCCTTCACCGACAGCGACGCGTATGCACCGCTGTGCCGTTTCGTCGACGACGAGCGCGCGGCCGGCAAGACGGTCTACCCGACCGACGTGTTCCGTGCGCTGCGCCTGACGAGCCCGGACGACGTGAAGGTCGTGATCCTAGGCCAGGACCCGTACCACGGCGACGACCGCGGCACGCCGCAGGCGCATGGCCTGGCATTCTCGGTGCCGCCGGCCGTCCGCACGCCGCCGTCGCTACGCAACATCTTCAAGGAAATCGCCGCGAATTTCGGCCACGACGCGCCGCGTCACGGCTGCCTCGACACCTGGGCACGCCAGGGCGTGCTGCTGCTCAACACTGTGCTGACAGTCGAGCGCGGCGCGGCCGCGAGCCACGCGAAGCGCGGCTGGGAGCAATGCACGGACACGCTGATCCGCGAACTCGCCGGCCGCCATCGCGGGCTCGTGTTCATGCTGTGGGGCGCGCATGCGCAGGCAAAGCGCGCGCTGTTCGATGCGAACGCGCACTGCGTGCTCGAGGCGCCGCATCCGTCGCCGCTGTCCGCACACCGTGGCTTCCTCGGTTGCCGCCACTTCGCGCTCGCGAACGACTATCTGGTCGAAGCGGGTCGCGAGCCGATCGACTGGCGCCTGCCGGAGGTGGCCGAAACGCTCGCGTAAGCGGGTTCCGCTTCCCGCTTTCGTCCCCACTACGCAAAAACGCCGCGCCCCTTTCGGGACGCGGCGTTTTTGCATCTGACGAGGCAGCGGGTGCGACGCACCCGCGCCGGCCTTACGCGGCAGCGATCGCTTCGCGTGCGCCAGCGAGCGCGGCGCTCTGCGCATCCGGCCCGAGGTTCAGGCCTTCAGCGTGGATGAAGCTCACGTCGGTCATGCCGACGAAGCCGAGGAACGTGCGCAGGAACGGCGTCTGGCTGTCGTTCGGCGTACCCAGGTACTTGCCGCCGCGGGCCGTCACCACGTGAACCTTCTTGCCCTTGATCAGGCCTTCCGGACCGTTCTCGGTGTAGCGGAACGTGACGCCTGCACGCGCGATCCAGTCGAAGTACGTCTTCAGTTGCGACGAGACGCCAAAGTTGTACATCGGTGCGCCGATCACGATGATGTCGGCGGCTTGCAGTTCGGCGATCAGGGCATCGCTCTTCGCGACGATCGCATTCTGTTCCGCGCTGCGCTGGTCGGCCGGCGTGAAGAATGCGCCTAGCACCGATTCGTCGAGGTGCGGCAGCGCATCGGCCAGCAGGTCGCGAACCACGACCTTCGCGCCGGGATTCGATTGTTGCAGCTTTGCCGTCAGTTCGTTGGCCAGCAGCGTGGACTGCGCACCTTGCGAGCGCGCCGCGGAATTGATTTGCAGAATGGTCGTCATGTCAGGCTCCGGTTGGGTTGCGCTTCGGTAGCGCGAGTGACGTCATTGTGCTTGGCCGGATGGGTGCGAAAAAGCGGGTTCAGGGCGACGGATTGTTGCAGGAACAGAACAATCCACGATCGCGCCCCGAAACCCGCTTCGGCGTACTCAGCCCTTCAGCCAGGCTTCCCGGGCCTTGTGCGCGGCGGCCGGCTTCGCGGCAGCCGTGAGCCGGTAACGCGCAACCTCCGGCCCGTCCAGCTTCAGTTTCGCGGTTCGCAACTCGTCGCGGCGGAATGCGTGCACCTCGACCTTGTCGCCCGGCCGGTAGCGCGCGAGCAGCGTGTCGAGGTTCGTGCCGGTGACGCGCAGCCCGTCGAGCGCGATCAGCGTGTCGCCGGCCGACAGCCCCGCGCGATGCGCGCCGCCACCTTCGTAGACCGCCGCCAGCGAGCAGTCCGCACCGCCGCGCAGGCGCGCGCCGATCGTCGGCTTCGCGGCCGCGCCAGCTGCGACCTCGGGCGCGAGCGTCACGCCGAACGGCGCGAGCAGTTCGGCGAGCGGCAGGTCGCGCGTGCCATGCACGGCGTCGGCGAACAGCCGGCCGAGCGCGACGCCCGTCGCTTCCTCGATCAGCGTTTCGATCTCGTTTTCCTCGACACCCGCCTGCTTGCCGCGATAGAACTCGCGGCCGTAGCGTTGCCACAGCAGACGCATCACGTCGTCGAGCGACTTGCGGTTGCGCGTCTGCGCGCGAATCGCGAGATCGAACGCGAGCGCGACGAGCGAACCCTTCGTGTAGTAGCTGACGATCGCGTTGGTCGCGTTCTCGTCCTGGCGGTAGTACTTGATCCACGCGTCGAACGAGCTTTCCGCGACGCTCTGCTTCAGGCGCCCCGTGCCGCGCAGCACGCCGCCGACGGTACGGCCGAGCGCCGCGAAATATTCGTCCTGCGACATCAGCCCGCTGCGTACGAGCATCAGGTCGTCGTAATAGGACGTGAAGCCCTCGAACAGCCACAGCAGCGACGTGTAGTTTTCCCGCGCGAGGTCGTAGGGCACGAACGCGGCCGGCTTGATGCGCTTCACGTTCCATGTGTGGAAGTACTCGTGGCTGCAAAGGCCGAGGTACGTGCGATAGCCTTCCGTCGTTTCCGACCGGCCCTTCACCGGCAGGTCGGTACGGTTGCAGATCAGCGCGGTCGACGCGCGATGCTCGAGGCCGCCGTAGCCGTCGCTCACCGCAAGCGTCATGAACACGTAGCGGTCCATCGGCGCCTTCTTCGATTTCGGCTCGAACAGCGCGATCTGCGCTTCACACACGCGCTTCAGGTCGGTGTGCAGCCGCTCCATGTCGAGCTGCGTCACGCGCCCGGCGATCACGATGTCGTGCGGCACGCCGTGCGCATCGAACGTCGCCAGCGCAAATTCGCCGATCGTCACCGGATGGTCGGTGAGTTCGTCGTAGTTCGATGCACGATACGCGCCGAACCCGTAGCGCTTGGTGCCGCGCGCCTCGGGCAGCGACGTGCCGACGCGCCACGTGCCAAACGCCGGACCCGCCGGTTTCGCGATGTCGACCTCGCAGGACGTATCCTCGCGGCCGGCAACGCTCAGGAACACCGCCGTGGCATTGAAGAAGCCGCCCGATGCGTCGAGATACGCGGAGCGGACTGACAGATCCCACGCGTACACGTCGTAGCGCAGCGTCAGCGTGCCGTTCACCGGCGCGGCCTGCCAGGTGTTCTTGTCGGTTTTCGCGATCCGCACCTTGCGGCCCGCGTCGTTGAACGCCGCGAGCGTCACGATGTTGCGCGCGAACTCGCGCACAAGGTAGCTGCCCGGAATCCACACCGGCAGCGAGAAGCGCTGGCCTTCGGGATCGGGATCGGTGACCGTCACCGACACTTCGAACAGGTGCGCGGCAAGATCTTTCGGGGCAATCGAATAGCGGATCGGCTGGGTCATCGTGGCAATCGGTCGGAAATCGAACGGAATACGGCGGCGGAAACAAAGAGAGGCGCCGGCAGAGATCGCGGGCGCCCCTCGCTGGTCGGGCCATGCGGCCCGGCGTGTCGGTTGGTTACTTGCTCGACGCGAGCGCCTGGTTCAGCTGGTCGGCCGAGACCGCGCCCGGCAGGCGACGGCCGTCGGGCAGGAAGATCGTCGGCGTACCGGTGACGTTCATCCCGCGGCCGAGCGCGAGGTTCTTGTCGAGTGCGGTCGTATCGCAGGTGCCGGCGCCGGTCGGTACGCGATGGTCGAGCATCCAGCCCTCCCAGGTTTTCGCGCGATCGGTCGCGCACCAGATCGCCTTCGACTTCGCGGTCGAATCGGGCGACAGCACCGGGTACAGGAACGTGTAGACGGTCACATTGTCGACCGACTGCAGCGTCGTCTCGAGCCGCTTGCAGTACGGGCAGTTCGGATCGGAGAACACCGCGATCTTGCGTGCGCCGTTGCCCTTGACGACCTTGATTGCGTTGGCGAACGGCAGGCTCGCGAAATCAATCTTGTTGAGGTCGGACAGGCGCGCGTCGGTCAGGTTCTTGTGCGTCTTGGTGTCGACGAGATCGCCGAGCAGCACGTAGTCGCCGGCTGCATCGCTATAGATGATCTGCGTGCCGAGGTTCACTTCGTACAGGCCTGCAACCGGCGATTTCGACACGCTCTTGATCGGCGCGTCGCTGCCGAGACGCGCTTGCAGGGTGGCTTTCAGCTTGTCGGTGGTTTGGTCGGCCTGCGCGGTGCAGCCGAGCGTCGCCATCGTGACGGCCAGCGCCAGCGATGCGATGCGGATCGTTTTTTTCATCCTGTAGTTCCTTCAGCTCAATCGGAGTGCACGTCACAGTGTACGCCGTAACGGAACCCTGTCCGACAGGCCGAGCGAGCGAAGGTTCGATCAGCCGAGCGCGGCCGACACCAGCCAGCGCTTCACGAGCGGCTGCGCGCCGACGAACGCCATGCCCGCGTTGCGCACCGCCTTCGCGAACGAGCCCGGCACCGCGAACAGCCGCTGCAGCCCGTCGGTCGCGACCATCAGCGCACGGATGTCCTCGCGGCGCGAACGCTCGTAGCGGCGCAGCAGCACCGTATCGCCGAGGTTGCGGAAGCTTTCCTTGTTCGCAATCGCATCAGCGAGCGCCGCGACGTCGCGCAGCCCGAGGTTCATCCCCTGCCCCGCGAGCGGGTGGATCAGGTGCGCGGCATCGCCGACGAGCGCGACGCGCGGCGCGATCAGCTTGCCGACGGTCTGCAGCGCGAGCGGGAAACCGGCCGCCGGCGTCACGCATTCGAGCGTCCCGACCTGACCGTGCGACACGCGTTCGACTTCCGCTGCGAGTTGCGCGGGATCGAGCGCGAGCAGTTGGTCCGCATGCGCGGTGTGCGCGGACCACACGAGCGACACGTGACCGTCCGGCAGCGGCAGCAACGCAATAATCTCGCCTTCGTGAAACCACTGATAGGCCGTCTCGCGGTGCGGCAGCGACGCCTTGAAGTTCGCGACGACGCCCGTCTGCCGGTAATCGCGCCGCTCGACCTTGGCCCCCATTTGGGAGCGCACCCACGAATGCGCGCCGTCCGCGCCGACCACGAGGTCCGCTTCGAGCACTTGCCCCGACGACAGCGTGAGCACGGCCGCGTCGGCGCGCACGTCGAAGCCCTGCGCGCGCGCATCGAACCATGTGAGGTTCGGCTGGAACCGCAGCGCGGCGTCGAGCGACGTCTCGATCAGCGACGATTCGGCGATCCACGCGAGCTGCGGCACGGAGGCCTGGTACGCGGAGAAATGCAGCTCCGCGTGCGCGTCGCCGTACACGCGCATGTCGTAGACCGGCGCGAGCCGGCCATGGTCGAGCGCCTGCCAGACCCGCAGCCGCTCCAGCAGTGCCTGCGAGCTGGACGACAGCGCGTAGATGCGCGTGTCGAACGCGAGATCGGCGGGGCGCGGCGTGGCCGGCTGGGCGAGCAAGGCGGTCTTGTAGCCGGACTGGGTCAGCGCGAGCGCGGCCGTCTTGCCGACGAGCCCGCCGCCGACCACGGCGACGTCGAAGGTGTGGTGGGCAGTCATGGCGGGCATTATAGCTGCGGGGCCAATCCCTTACGCGGCCGGACTTTGCGGGAAATCAGCAGAATCGCGGACCGGTCCGGCAACGCGGCGGCCCGTCGCATCGGGCGTTCGGGGGGAAGGCCGGAAACCGGGGCGTCGGCACGGTACAATAGCGCCTTTGAACGTCGGCCCGCTGCGCCCCACGCGCCGGCCGTCCCTATTTTCCCGCGCCGCCGTGCCTTGTCCGGCCGCGCCGCTCCACCCGTCCGAAGGATTCCATGAGTCTCAAATGCGGCATCGTCGGCTTGCCCAACGTCGGCAAGTCCACCCTGTTCAATGCGCTGACCAAGGCCGGCATCGCCGCCGAGAACTACCCGTTCTGCACGATCGAGCCGAACGTCGGCATCGTCGAAGTGCCCGACACGCGCCTGAAGGCGCTCGCCGAAATCATCAGCCCCGAGCGCGTCGTGCCGGCCGTCGTCGAATTCGTCGACATCGCGGGCCTCGTCGCAGGCGCGAGCAAGGGCGAAGGCCTCGGCAACCAGTTCCTCGCGAACATCCGCGAAACCGACGCGATCACGCACGTCGTGCGCTGCTTCGAGGACGACAACGTCATCCACGTCGCCGGCAAGGTCAGCCCGATCGACGACATCGAAGTGATCAACACCGAACTCGCGCTCGCCGATCTCGGCACCGTCGAGAAGGCGCTCACGCGCTACTCGAAGGCCGCGAAGTCGGGCAACGACAAGGAAGCGGTGAAGCTCGCCGCGGTGCTCGAGAAGGTGCGCGCGCACCTCGACCAGGACAAGGCCGTGCGCGGCCTCGATCTGTCGGACGACGAGCAGGCGCTGCTCAAGCCGTTCTGCCTGATCACCGCGAAGCCGGCGATGTACGTCGCGAACGTGAAGGACGACGGCTTCGAGAACAACCCGCACCTCGACGCGGTGCGCAAGTACGCGGAAAGTGAGAACTCGCCGGTGGTCGCGGTGTGCGCGGCGATCGAGGCGGAAATCGCCGATCTCGACGATACGGACAAGGAAGCGTTCCTCGCCGACATGGGCATGGAAGAGCCGGGCCTCGACCGCGTGATCCGCGCAGGCTTCAAGCTGCTCGGCCTGCAGACCTACTTCACCGCGGGCGTGAAGGAAGTGCGCGCGTGGACGATCCACATCGGCGACACGGCGCCGCAAGCGGCCGGCGTGATCCACACCGACTTCGAGCGCGGCTTCATTCGCGCTCAGACGATCGCCTTCGACGACTTTGTCACGTACAAGGGCGAACAGGGCGCGAAGGAAGCCGGCAAGATGCGCGCGGAAGGGAAGGAATACGTCGTGCACGACGGGGATGTGATGAACTTCCTGTTCAACGTCTGATACGTGCAATGCCGATGCCGTGCGAAACGCGCGGCATCGCGCGATGCGCAGCCAACACGAAAAACAAGCGGGCCGATTGGCAAATGCCAATCGGCCCGTTCTTCATCTCGGGACCTGCCTGTCAGCCAAAGACGAGCACCATGCCCGCCTTCGGATCGTCACGTCATCACGTCGCCGACACCCGCCGCCCCACGCCCGCCCGCGCATCGCGACCGCGCTTGTTCAGCCAGGAAGCAAGCAGCACGATCAGCGCGAGTACGGCCGTCGCACCCACTTCCATCCGGTGTTCCTCGCTGACGAACATCACGGTCAACGTGCCGCAGATGAACAGGATCACCGCCCACGTGAGCCACGGGAACAGCCACATCCGCAGCGTCAGGTCGGCACCGCCCGATTCGAGCGTCTTGCGCATCCGCAACTGCGAGATCGCGATCACGAGATACACGAGCAGCGCGATCGCGCCCGACGTCGCAAGCAGGAAGCCGAACACCTGTTCCGGCATCAGGTAGTTCGCGATCACGGTCAGGAAGCCGAACGCGGTCGACGCGAGCACGGCCGCGCGCGGCGTGCCGGTCGAATCGGTACGGTGCAGGAATGCCGGGGCATCCTTGCGCTTGGACAGCGAGAACAGCATCCGCGACGCGGTGTACAGCGCCGAATTCAGGCAGCTCGCGACCGACACGAGCACGATCACGTCGATGATCGCCTTCGCGTTCGGGATGCCGATCAGTTCCATCGCGCGTTGATACGAACCGTGCTTCGGCAGCAGCGGGTCGTTCCACGGCACGATCGCGGCGACGACGAGAATCGAGCCGAGATAGAACAGCGTGATACGCCAGATCACCGAGTTGGTCGCGCGCACGATCTGGCGTTGCGGGTTGTCCGACTCGGCGGCCGCGATCGTCACGATCTCGGTACCGAGGAACGAGAACATCGTCGTCAGCATCGCCGCGAGCACCGCGCCGGCACCGTGCGGCATGAAGCCGTCATGCACGAACAGGTTCGACACGCCCGACACGGCGGGAGCAGGAATGATGCCGACGATCGCCGCGCCGCCGATGCACAGGAACACAATGATCGCGACGACCTTGATCAGCGCGAACCAGAATTCGAATTCGCCGTAGTTCTTGACCGAGAAGAGGTTGGTCACCGTCAGCACCAGCGTGATGCCGAGCGCGAAGACCCAGGTCGCGACGCCGGGGAACCACGCATTCAGGATGGTCGCGGCCGCGGTCGCCTCGATCGGGATCACGAGCACCCAGAACCACCAGTACAGCCAGCCGATCGAGAAACCGGCCCAGTGGCCGATCGCGCGATCGGCATAGGTGGAGAACGAACCGCTGTCCGGATGCGCGACGGCCATCTCGCCGAGCATGCGCATCACCAGCACGACCAGCCCCCCCGCGATCGCATACGCGAGGATCGATGCCGGGCCGGCTTCCGCGATGGCGTGGCCGGAGCCGACGAACAGGCCCGCGCCGATCACGCCGGCAATCGACATCATCGTCACGTGCCGCTGCTTCAGGCCCGTACCGAGGCCGGTGTTGCTTCCACTCATCTGTCTCTCTCCAAAAAACGGTTCCGGTATGGCCGGGTATCGCGTGAAGGCAGCACGAGGGATTGTGGTTCTTGAGCCGGGCCGGATGCAGCACCTGCACGGGTGCAGGCGCGGAGCCGAATCGGGGGCCGTTCCGGAACGGTGCGCGACGCAGTCTGCGAAGCTGCGGGTGCGATGCGGCGCGCAGGGCGCCGGCGCATCGCGTGCGCCGTTTCCGTCGGCGTCCGTCGGCTGCCTTCGAAGCGATGGAGTGTAAGCATCAAACGGTTCTTCACTAAGAACCAATTGAAGAATTTCGATGGAACCACTTGTTACATCGATGCGAACCGATGCAACGCTTGGTCCGGTTTGGCGTCCGCTTGCGAGGCGCCGGATCGGGCAATTGATGACGGTGCCTGACCGCCCGGCATCACGGCGGACACATCCCGTCGACGCGGTTCACGTGCCGCGCAGGCGCTGCGTCGGATGCTCAGTTCGCGCCGCCCGGCCCTTCGTCCCGCCATTTGGCCGGCACGATCGCGCGCCATTCTCGCAGAAGCAGTTTTTTCACGGCGTCAGGATGCGCGGCCGACAGGCGCACCAGCACGATCGGCCAGCCCGCATAGTGGTCGGTCACGTAATACACGTCGGGTTCCGATTCGATCAGCCACGCGCGCTCATCGGGGCCGACGCCCTTCACGACGAGCGTGTCACCGTCCTCGCGCAGGCGCGCGAGCATCTTACCCTTCACCTTGAGTGCGGGCGTGCCGTACGACGTGCCCTCCTCGACACCCCGCCATGCCAGCGCGATCTGCCGCACTTCGTCGAATGTCGCGATGCGCCTCCGCCCGTCAGTGATCGACGTCCCGGACACCGTAGCGGAAATCGTGGATGACGCCTAGCCGCGAGGCGTCTGGCCGTGCGCCCGACGACGCGTGGCTAGCGGCCGGCCGCGCGCGTCGCCACCGGCGCGCGGCCGGTGGTGGCAACGATCGCGAACGCGATCGCATTGGCGGCCGCGCTGGCCAGGATCGGCATGAGATAACCGCCGCCCGCGTCGTAGATGAAACCGGCGGCGGCCGGCCCGATCAGCGTGCCGAACGCGACGCTCGTGTACAGCACGCCGATGATCGCGCTCACGTTGCGGCCGCCGAAGTAATCCATCACGACGGCGGGAAGCACGGCGACCCAGCCGCCGTAGAACACGCCGAACACGAGCGCGAACGCGGCCAGCGTCGCGACGCTCCCGGCGCCGGCCCACGCAACGAGCGCGACGGCCATGCCTGCGAACATCACGAGCAGCGATGCGCGGCGGCCGAAGCGGTCGGCGAGGCCGCCGAGGAAGAAGCGCCCTGCCGTGCTGCCAACGCCGATCGCACCGAGCAGCAGCACGGCCGTCGACGGCGCGACGCCATGATCGAGCGCGTACGGCACGAGGTGCACGAACGGCACGAAGACGCCGAACGAGCATACGAGACACGCCGCGTAGAGGCTCGCGAACGGCCGCGACGTGACGGCCTCGCGCACGGTCGCACCAGCCGGTACCGATGCAGCGGCACCGGGCGTCCCGTCGCCCGATTGCGTACGCGCCGCATCGCCGTCGGGCAGCAAGCCGCGCCCGCGCGGGTCGTTCTCGATCAGCAGCGACATGCCCGCGCCCACCACCACTGCGAGCGCCGCGAGCGTGCCATACGCGCCGCGCCAGCCGACGTGCGCGATCAGCGCGGATGCGAGCGGCGGCATCACGAGCGTGCCGACGCCGATCCCCGCGACCGCGAGCCCTGACGCGAAGCCGCGCCGCCGCACGAACCAGCGCTGCACGGCGCCGACGGCCGGCACATACGCGCAGCCGACGCCGAGGCCGACACCGAGCCCGTAAGCGACATAGACCTGCAGCAGCGTATGTGCGGCACCGGCCGCTGCGAGACCCGCGGCCGTCAGCAACATGCCGGTGACGGCGAGCCGCCGGGAGCCGAAGCGATCGGCAAGCGGGCCGCTGACGATGCCAAAGCCGAAATACAGGAAGCCGGCCAGCGAGAACACGAGCGAGATCTGCCCGCGCGATGCGGCGAAATCCCGCTGCAGCGATTCGACGAACGCGCTGAACGTGTACGCACTGCCGAATCCGACGAACGTGACGGCGAACGCCGCCGCCACTACATACCAGCCGTAGAAGACGCGCGATGCGCGCGGGCCGCTCATGACGATGCTCCTCTCAGGTTCCGCCAGGCGCCGCGCGGCGCCCGGATTGCCTCATGGATATAGTTGAACTATGTTGATCGCATCGACCGCTGCAAGGCAGCCGTGACGAATGCGATCCAATGCGACAACGGTACTAGCGCGTATGCATTGCCTCAAACGATATTTCGTCGGCCTTTCGCTTTAGAAAAACTCAATGAACCGTTCCCGTCTGCCGCCCCTCAACGCACTGCGTGCGTTCGAGGCGGCCGCCCGCCACCTGTCGGTGAAATCCGCAGCGGAAGAGCTGTCGGTCACGCCCGGCGCGGTGAGCCAGATGATCCGCACGCTCGAGACCCACCTCGGCGTGCAACTGTTCGAGCGCGTGAACCGCGGCATCCTGCTGACCGCAGCGGGCCGCGACTACCTGCCGCCCGTGCGCAACGCGTTCCGGCAGATCGCCGACGCATCGCAGCGCGTGTCGGGCGCCGCCGACAGCGGCGTGCTGACGGTGAGTGTCACGCCATTTTTCGCGTCCGCGTGGCTCGTGCCCCGCCTCGCGCAGTTCCGCGACGCGTGCCCGGACGTCGACCTGCAGATCGTCGCGAGCCACGCACTCGCCGATTTCGCACGTGACGGCGTCGACGTCGCGATCCGCCATGGTCTCGGCCGCTACATCGGGCTGTGCAGCGAACGGCTGCTGACCGTGGAGATCGTCGCGCTTGCGGCGCCGGAACTTGTCTCGCGGCTGGGCATGCCGGCCACGCCCGCCGACCTGGCCGGATGGCCGCATCTGCACGACGCCGAGCGCAAGGGTTGGCACATCTGGTTCGACGCGCAGCGGATCGACGATTTCGGTCCGCCGCGCGGCCCCGCGTTCGACGATTCCGGCCTGTTGCTGCAGGCGATCCTCGCCGGCCAGGGCGCCGGCCTGCTGCCGGCGGCGATGGTGCGCAGCGAGCTCGCGAGCGGCCGGCTCGTGCAGCTTGCCGACGTCACCTGGCTCGACGACTTCGCGTACTACCTCGTCTATCCGCCGCATCATGCGGAGCGCGCGAAAGTCGCCGCGTTTCGCCGGTGGATTCTCGACGCCGCACAGGCCGATGGCGCGGCATCGATGACCGGCGCGGCGTAGCGTCGCTGCACCGCGGGGCGGCGGCAACGATCCTCAGCCGATCGGCTAACATGCGGCCCGGGCCGTCGGCCCGAGATCGATAACAACATCCGGAGAGAGACCATGCCCGCCTTGCTCCGCCGCGCGACGCGCATCGCAACCCTGTCGGCCACGCTGTTCGTCGCGTGTGCCGCCCTGCCGCCCCCGGCGCATGCGTATCGGGCGTCGCCCGGCTACGGCAACGAAGCCGACCTCGACCGGCACGACACGTACCGCAATCGCGACGGCGACACCGTCCATGCGCCGGCCCATTCGAAATCGGGCCGCGTGCCCGAGGGCGCGAGCGCGCGCTGCCGCGATGACACGTACAGCTTCAGCCGTCACCGGCGCGGCACCTGCTCGGGGCACGGCGGCGTCGCCGCGTGGCTGTGAACGCGGGTCGGCCGAATGGCCAGTGCGGTGCCAGCGGCAGCCGGCGGCGAAGTACAATACGCGCTCGCGCCGCCAATCCGCGGCGACACCGCCGCGCCCCGCGCGGCACGCTCCGTACCGAATCACCCGACGCCACGCACGCCCACGCGCTGCGCGGCAGTCTCAACCCTTTCTGACTTTCACACCCAAATGGCCCAATACGTTTTCACGATGAACCGGGTCGGCAAGATCGTGCCGCCCAAGCGCCAGATCCTGAAGGACATCTCGCTGTCGTTCTTTCCCGGCGCGAAAATCGGCGTGCTCGGCCTGAACGGCTCGGGCAAGTCGACGCTGATCCGCGTCATGGCGGGCGTCGACAAGGACATCGAAGGCGAAGCGACGCCGATGCCGAACCTGAACATCGGCTACCTGCCGCAGGAACCGCAGCTCGATCCGACGAAGACGGTGCGCGAAGCCGTCGAGGAAGGCCTCGGCGACCTGTTCCAGGCGAACAAGAAGCTCGAAGAAATCTACGCGGCATATGCGGAACCGGACGCCGACTTCGACGCGCTCGCGGCCGAGCAGGCGAAATACGAAGCGATCCTCGCGTCGAGCGACGGCGGCAGCCCCGAGCAGCAGCTCGAAGTGGCCGCCGATGCGCTGCGCCTGCCGGCATGGGACGCGAAGATCGAGCACCTGTCGGGCGGCGAAAAGCGCCGGGTCGCGCTGTGCAAGCTGCTGCTCGAGAAGCCTGACATGCTGCTGCTCGACGAACCGACCAACCACCTCGACGCCGAATCCGTCGACTGGCTCGAGCAGTTCCTGGTGCGCTTCCCGGGCACCGTCGTCGCCGTCACGCACGATCGCTACTTCCTCGACAACGCGGCCGAGTGGATTCTCGAACTCGACCGCGGCCACGGCATTCCGTGGAAGGGCAACTACAGCAGCTGGCTCGACCAGAAGGAAGAGCGCCTGAAGCAGGAAGAAGCGTCGGAATCGGCACGCCAGAAGGCGATCAAGAAGGAACTGGAGTGGGTGCGCCAGAACCCGAAGGGCCGCCAGGCGAAGTCGAAGGCGCGTATCGCGCGCTTCGAGGAGCTGAACAGCCAGGAATACCAGAAGCGCAACGAAACGCAGGAAATCTTCATTCCGGTCGGCGACCGCCTCGGCAATGAAGTGATCGAGTTCAAGAACGTCAGCAAGGCGTTCGGCGACCGCCTGCTGATCGACAACCTGAACCTGAAGATCCCGGCCGGCGCGATCGTCGGCATCATCGGCCCGAACGGCGCCGGCAAGTCGACGCTGTTCCGGATGCTGACCGGCAAGGAGCAGCCGGATTCGGGCGAAGTCGTGATGGGCCCGACCGTGAAGCTCGCGTACGTCGACCAGAGCCGCGATGCGCTCGACGGCTCGAAGACGGTGTTCGAGGAAATCTCGGGCGGCGCCGACGTGCTGACGGTCGGCAAGTACGAAACGCCGTCGCGTGCATACATCGGCCGCTTCAACTTCAAGGGCGGCGACCAGCAGAAGATCGTCGGCAACCTGTCCGGCGGTGAGCGCGGCCGCCTGCACCTCGCGAAGACGCTGATCTCCGGCGGCAACGTGCTGCTGCTCGACGAACCGTCGAACGACCTCGACGTCGAAACGCTGCGCGCGCTGGAAGACGCGCTGCTCGAATTCGCGGGCTCGGTGATGGTGATCTCGCACGATCGCTGGTTCCTCGACCGGATCGCGACGCACATCCTCGCGTTCGAAGGCGATTCGCAGGTCACGTTCTTCGACGGCAACTACCAGGAATACGAAGCCGACAAGCGTGCGCGCCTCGGCGAGGAAGCCGCGAAGCCGAAGCGCCTGCGCTACAAGCCGATCAGCCGCTGAACGGCGCGGCCCGGGCACCCGGCAACGCGGGGCCGGATGCCGGAGGCGGCCGCTTCCGGATCGGCAAAACGAAAAAGCGGGCTCATGGCCCGCTTTTTTCATCTGGCTGCCGCCGTTTGGCAGACGCCTACGCGAGCGCGCCCAGCTCGCGCAAGCGCACCTCGGTCGCGGCCGCGCTCGTGTGATGAATGCCATGCCAGCCGAGTGCCGTCGCGGCCGCGGCGTTCTTCGCATTGTCGTCGATGAACACGAGTTCATGCGGCGCGATACCCGGCAGGAACGGATCGATCCGCGCATGCATTTCGCGGTAGATCGCCGGATCGGGTTTCACGAGCTTCACGCGGCCCGACACGACGATGTCCTTGAAGCGCCGCAGCACCGGGAAGTTGTCCCACGCATACGGAAACGTCTGCGCGGACCAGTTGGTCAGCCCGAAGAGCGGCATCCCCTGCGCGTCAAGCCGGTCGACCAGCGCGGCGCCCTCGTCGAGCACGCCGCCGATCATCTCGTGCCAGCGCGCGTAGAACGCGCGGATCAGCGCCTCGTGCGCCGGAAACTTCGCGACGAGCTCGCTCGTGCCCTCGTCGATCGTCTGCCCGCCGTCCTGCCGGATCACCCAGTCCATCGCGCAAACGTGCGTGAGGAACCAGCGGCGCTCGGCTTCGTCCGGAATCAGTTGCCGGTACAGGTAGTCGGGGCTCCAGTCGATCAGCACGCCGCCGAAATCGAACACCACCGCCTTGATCGTCATGCGAACTCCGTGGCGAGCACGTCGGCAAGCGGACGCGGCGTCACCGCATTGCCCGACAGCGTATTGTTTTCCCACACGAAGTGGTGATGCACGACGATCTGCGCGGCCGACAGGTGCGTGCGCTCGTTCGTCGTGTGCAGGTCGGAGACGACGGTCGTCCGGTAGCCGAGCAGTGCCGCGCGGCGCGCGGCCGAATCGACGCAGAACTCGGTCGCATAGCCGCAGATCAGCACCGACCGGATGCCGTGGCCGTCGAGCTGCGCGGCGAGCGGCGTGTCGTGGAACGAATCGCTCATCTGCTTGCGGATGCGCCAGTCGGCACGACCGACGATCAATTCCTCATGCAGTTCCCAGCCGGGCGTGCCGGGCACGATGTCGTCGTCCGCGTCGCCGTCGTGCTGCACGAAGCACACGGGCGCGTTCGCCGCGCGTGCCGCCGCCGTCAGCCGGTTGATGCCCGACACGACGTCGTCGAGCCGGTACGCGGGCCGCGCCCGCTGCACCAGCCCGCGCTGCATGTCGATCACGATCACTGCGGTGTCTGCCATTGGTTGCCCTCTCGATCATGGTCCGACCGTCGTGCCGCCGGTATCGCGCGTTGCGTCAGATCGGCTGCGTGCGTGCGTCGAGCCACGCCTTCGCGTCGCCGCTCACATGCCGGCCGACGCGCTCGCGCACGGTCGCGTGATACGCGTTGAGCCACGCGCGCTCTTCTTCATGCAGCATTTCGATCAGCACGCAGCGCGTGTCGATCGGGCACAGCGTCAGGGTCTCGAACGCGAGGAAATCGCCGAACTCCGTCTGCCCGCCCGCGCGGTTCACGACCAGGTTCTCGATCCGGATGCCCCATTTGCCGGGCCGGTACACGCCCGGCTCAATCGACGTGATCATCCCCTCTTCCATCGCCGTGTACGGCTCGGCCAGCGCGTAGTGCGAGATGACCTGCGGGCCCTCGTGCACGTTCAGGAAGTAGCCGACGCCGTGGCCGGTGCCGTGGCCGTAGTCGAGCCCGGCCGCCCACATCGGCGCGCGCGCGATCGCGTCGAGCATCGGCGAGCGGATGCCGCGCGGGAAGCGTGCGCGCGACAACGCCATCATCGACTTCAGCACGATCGTGAAATCGCGCCGCTGCAGGTCGCTGACCGTGCCGACCGGCACGACGCGCGTGATGTCGGTCGTGCCGGTCGTGTACTGGCCGCCCGAATCGATGAGCAGCAGGCCGTCGCCGGCGATCGTCGCGTGCGACTCGGGCGTCGCGCGGTAGTGCGGCATCGCGCCGTTCGCGTTGAAGCCGGCGATCGTCGCGAAGCTCGGCGACACGTAGCCGGGGCGCCGTGCGCGCGCGGCCGTGAGCTTCTCGTCGATCGTCAACTCGGTGATCGTCTCGCGGTTCACCGCCTGCTCGAACCACGCGAAGAATTCGGCGAGCGCCGCGCCGTCGTGCTCCATCGTCACGCGCACGTGCTCGATCTCGACGGACGTCTTGCGCGACTTCGCGAACGTCGACGGGTTCACGGCCTCGATCAGCTTCACGCCGGCCGGCACGGCCTCGAGCGTGCCGAAGGTCACGCGGCGCGGATCGATCAGCAGCGTCGCGTCGTCGGGCAGCGCCGCGAGCGACGCGCGCGCGGCGTCGTACGCGCGGACCTCGACGCCGTCCTGCGCGAGCGACGCGGCCAGCGCCGGCGACACCTTGCCGTCGGCAACGAACAGCGTCGCGCGATCGGCGCCGATCATCGCGTGCGCGACGAACACGGGGTTGAAGTTGACGTCGGCGCCGCGCAGGTTGAACAGCCACGCGAGATCGTCGAGCGTCGACACGAAATGCCATTGCGCGCCGTGCGCGTGCATCGCGCGGCGCACTTCGGCGAGCTTGCTCGCGCGCGTCGTGTCGGCCTGCGGCGCCACGTGCTCGAACACCGCGTCGCCCGGCAGCCCCGGGCGCTCCGGCCAGATCGCGTCGAGCAGGTCGAGATCGGTGCGCAGCGCGATGCCGCGCGCGCTCAGCGCGGCCGTCAGCGCGCGTGCCGCCGCGACGCCGAGCACGGCGCCGTCGACGCCGACCGTCGCACCGGCCGGCACGTTCTGCGCGAGCCAGTCGACGTGCGGCGCGCTCTGCTGCCCGCCCGTCATCTTCATCAGCTGGACGCCCGTGCCGGCGAGCTCGGCCTCGGCCTGCACCCAGTAGCGGCTGTCGACCCACAAGCCCGCGAAATCCGCGGTCACGACCAGCGTGCCGACCGAGCCCGTGAAACCGGACAGCCAGCGGCGCGCCTGCCAGCGTTCGGGCAGGTACTCGGACAGGTGAGGATCGGCGGACGGCACGAGATAGGCGGCCAGGTCCTCGCGGACCATCGCGCCGCGCAGCAGCGCGAGGCGGGCCGGCACCGACGAGACTTCGGGGAGACGGGAATTCATGATTTCACCTGAGAGCTTTCAGCGACGGGCCGACACGGCGACCGTCACGGCTACGGCGAGGAACGCGACACCGGTGCAGACCGGCCATTCGAGCGTTTCGCCATCGTAAAACAGTCCAGAGAGGTTGCCGGCCATGCGCGCGGCGGCGGCGCCTGCGATGCCGACCAGCACCACGATCCACCATGCCGGCCGGCCCGTGCGCCGCATCGGATGCAACCACCGGCCGAACAGCCCGACAGCCGCTCCCAGGACAAGGATTCCAAACCAGTTCATTCGACGCCTTCTATAAATTCAGATTCGTCCCATAGGCGTGAACGTTGCCAGCGGCTAGCATCGATTCATCCATCGAACCCGAGACCAGCCGGGCGCCGCGAACATTCGAGTGTAGGGGCCGACCCGACGTTATGGCAAGCGCGCACCGGCAGCCATATTGAAGAAATCCTCATGCGAATCGCCCTGATCGATCCGGAGGCACGTCATGCTGCGCTCCTGAACCGCCTGCTCTTCGCCGGCGGTCATGTGTGCCACGCGTTTCCGTCCAGCGCGGCGTTCTTCGAGTGGCTCGCCACCGATACCTGCGACATGCTGATCACCGGCAACTGGGCCGGCGATCAGCCGGCCGAGGAAGTCATTCCGCGGGCGCAGGCGATCCTGCCCGGGCTGCCGGCCATCGCCGTGATGCAACTGCCGCGCGAAAGCGAAGTCGTGTCGTGCCTGCATGCTGGCGCCGACGACTGCCTCGTGCGCCCGGTGAGCGGGCCCGAGCTGCTCGCACGGGTCAATGCGCTGAGCCGTCGCGCCGGCGTCCGGCGGCCGCCGAATCGCTCCCGTGAAATGTATGGAGAATACGCATTCGATGCGACCCACGGCCTCGTGCGCTTCGGCGACGCGGTCGTCGCGCTCACGCCGAAGGAGTTCCGCTTCGCGCAGCTGCTGTTCGCGAACCTGTCCCGTCCCGTGTCGCGCGCCCATATCCTCGAAACGGTGTGGGCCCGCCGCCGCGACATGAAGTCGCGCACGCTCGACACCCATGCGTCCCGGCTGCGCAGCAAGCTGCAACTGCTCCCGGAGCACGGCTACCGGCTCCTGCCGCTCTATGGCTACGGCTATCAGCTCGACCGCGTATCGATCGAGCCCCCAAATTCGAGGCCACGCGACGCTGATGGCCGGTATGCCGCGAGTGAGGAAATCGCTGAAACGCTATAATATGGGGCTAAACGATAGCCCTCGATATGCAACTCCTCACGATCGGAATCAACCACCACACTGCGCCTGTCGCCCTGCGCGAACGCGTGGCGTTTCCGCTCGAGCAAATCAAGCCGGCTCTCGTCACGTTCAAGAACGTGTTCCTCGGCCCCCAGGCGCCCAATGTGCCCGAAGCGGCAATCCTCTCCACCTGCAACCGCACCGAACTCTATTGCGCGACCGACGATCGGGCCGCACGCGAGGGTGCGATTCGCTGGCTGTCCGAGTACCACCAGATTCCGGTCGACGAGCTCGCACCGCACGTCTATGCGCTGCCGCAGTCGGAAGCGGTGCGGCACGCATTCCGCGTCGCATCGGGTCTCGACTCGATGGTGCTCGGCGAAACGCAGATCCTGGGCCAGATGAAGGACGCGGTGCGCACGGCGACGGAAGCCGGCGCGCTCGGCACCTATCTGAACCAGTTGTTCCAGCGCACGTTCGCCGTCGCGAAGGAAGTGCGCGGCACGACCGAGATCGGCGCGCAGTCGGTGTCGATGGCCGCCGCCGCAGTCCGCCTCGCGCAGCGCATCTTCGAAAAGGTGTCGGATCAGCGCGTGCTGTTCATCGGCGCCGGCGAGATGATCGAGCTGTGCGCGACGCACTTCGCCGCGCAGAGCCCGCGCGAGCTCGTCGTCGCGAACCGCACGGCCGAACGCGGCCAGCGGCTCGCCGAACGTTTCAACGGCCGCGCGATGCCGCTGTCGGACCTGCCGGCCCGCATGCACGAATTCGACATCATCGTGTCGTGCACCGCGTCGACGCTGCCGATCATCGGCCTCGGCGCGGTCGAGCGCGCGGTGAAGGCGCGCCGCCACCGGCCGATCTTCATGGTCGACCTCGCGGTGCCGCGCGACATCGAGCCGGAAGTCGGCAAGCTGAAGGACGTATTCCTCTATACCGTCGACGATCTCGGCGCGATCGTGCGTGAAGGCAACGCATCGCGCCAGGCCGCGGTTGCGCAAGCCGAGACGATCATCGAGACGCGCGTGCAGAATTTCATGCAATGGCTCGACACGCGCAGCGTCGTGCCGGTGATCCGTCACATGCATACGCAGGCCGACGCGCTGCGCCGCACGGAAGTCGAGAAGGCGCAGAAGCTGCTCGCACGCGGCGACGATCCGGCCGCCGTCCTCGAGGCGCTCTCGCAGGCGCTCACCAACAAGCTGATCCACGGCCCGACGAGCGCGCTCAACCGCGTGAACGGCGCCGACCGTGATTCGCTGATCGACCTGATGCGCAGCTTCTACCAGCACGCGCCGCGCTCGAACGACCAGTCCGGCCACTAGCGCCGGCCGATTGCCCCGCCGCCGGCCGCGCGCCGGCCTATCCTTTTCGAATACCCTTGCCCGGGAGCGCCGCTCCACACCATGAAGACGAGCATGCAACGCAAGCTCGACCAGCTGTCTACACGGCTGGCCGAACTGAACGACCTGCTGAGCCGCGAAAACGTCACGGCCGACCTCGACCAGTACCGCAAACTGACGCGCGAACACGCGGAACTCGGCCCGGTCGTCGAGCAGTACGCGCTGTGGCGCCAGTCGCGCAGCGACGAGACGGCCGCGCAGGAGTTGCTCGCCGATGCATCGATGCGCGATTTCGCCGAAGACGAGATTCGCAGCGCACGCGAACGCATGGTGCGTCTCGAAGGCGAGTTGCAGAAGATGCTGCTGCCGAAGGACCCGAACGACGACCGCAACATCTTCCTCGAAATCCGCGCGGGCACCGGTGGAGACGAATCGGCGCTGTTCGCGGGCGACCTGTTGCGCATGTATCTGCGTTTCGCGGAGCGCCAGCGCTGGCAGGTCGAGATGATGTCGGAGAGCGCATCGGATCTCGGCGGCTACAAGGAAGTGATCGTGCGGATCGCCGGCCAGGGCGCGTACTCGCGCCTGAAGTTCGAGTCGGGCGGCCATCGCGTGCAGCGCGTGCCGGCAACCGAGACGCAGGGGCGCATCCACACGTCCGCCTGCACGGTCGCGGTGATGCCGGAAGCCGACGAGATCGGCGAGGTCGAGATCAATCCGGCCGACCTGCGGATCGACACGTTCCGCGCGTCGGGCGCGGGCGGCCAGCACATCAACAAGACCGATTCGGCGGTGCGCGTCACGCACATCCCGACCGGGATCGTCGTCGAGTGCCAGGACGACCGTTCGCAGCACAAGAACAAGGATCGCGCGCTGAAGGTGCTCGCCGCGCGCATCAAGGACAAGCAGTATCACGAGCAGCACGCGAAGGAAGCGGCGACGCGCAAGAGCCTGATCGGTTCCGGCGACCGCTCGGAACGAATCCGCACGTACAACTTCCCGCAAGGCCGGATGACCGACCACCGGATCAACCTGACGCTGTACCGGCTCGAAGCGCTGATGGACGGCGATCTCGACGAACTGATCGGCGCGCTCGTCACCGAACACCAGGCCGAACTGCTCGCGTCGCTCGGCGACACCGACTGAGGCCGCGATGCCCGACACCACCGCCGACGAACTGCTGCGCGCGTCGCCGCTCGACCCGGTCGATGCGCGCGTGCTGCTCGCGTACGCGCTCGGCTGGACCCGCACGCAGCTGATCACGCGTGGCGACGCCCCGCTCGAGCCCGCCGCGATCGAGCGCTACCGTGCGCTCGAAGCGCGCCGCATGGCCGGCGAGCCGGTCGCGCAGCTCGTCGGGATGCGCGAATTCTTCGGCCGGCCGTTCGACATGACGCCCGACGTGCTGATCCCGCGCCCGGAAACCGAACTGCTCGTCGAAGCCGCGCTCGATGCGATCGACGGGCGGCCGCATCCGGCCGTGCTCGATCTCGGCACCGGCAGCGGCGCGATCGCCGTGTCGATCGCCGCCGAACGGCCCGACGCACGTGTGTGGGCGCTCGACCGTTCGCCGGCGGCGCTCGACGTCGCGCGGCGCAACGCGGACAAGCTGCTCGACACGCACCGCCCCGGCGGCCCGCTGCACTGGCTGCAGAGCGACTGGTACGCCGCGCTCGATCCGGTGCTCGCGTTCGACACGATCGTCAGCAACCCGCCGTACATCGCGCAGCACGATCCGCACCTCGCGCAGGGCGACCTGAGGTTCGAGCCGCGCGGCGCGCTCACTGACGATGCCGATGGCCTGAGCGCGATCCGCACGATCGTCGCAGGCGCCGGCGCCTACCTGAAACCGGGCGGCACGCTCTGGATCGAGCATGGCTACGACCAGGCCGAAGCCGTGCGTGCATTGCTCGGGTCACGCGGCTTCGTCGCGATCGAATCGCTCGCCGATCTGGCCGCGATCGAACGCACGACAGGCGGCCGCCGGCCCGGCTGATGGCCGGCCCGCCCGGTTGAAATCCGCTATCATTTCGTTCTAACGCCCCGCAAACGCAAGGTCAGTCATGGACACCCAACAACGTATCAAGCAAATCGTCGACGAAAACCAGGTCGTGCTCTTCATGAAGGGCAACGCGCAATTCCCGATGTGCGGCTTCTCGGGCCGCGCCGTGCAGGTGCTGAAAGCCTGCGGCGTCGACCAGTTCAAGACGGTCAACGTGCTCGAGGACGACGAAATCCGCCAGGGCATCAAGGAATTCTCGAACTGGCCGACCATCCCGCAACTGTACGTGAAGGGCGAATTCATCGGCGGCTCGGACATCATGATGGAGATGTACCAGTCGGGCGAACTGCAGCAACTGTTCGCCGCCGCGTAACGCCCCCTCCCCGATGGCATCTCCCAGCGCGCCGCCACGCCGGCTGATCGTCGCGATCACCGGCGCCACCGGCGCGGTCTACGGCGTGCGGCTGCTCGAATTGCTGCGCGCCGCCGGCGGCGTCGAAACGCATCTGCTGGTTTCGAACGCCGGCTGGCTCAATATCCAGCATGAACTGAAGCTGTCGAAGGCCGAGGTCGAAAGCCGGGCGGATGTCGTGCATTCGGTGCGCGATGTCGGCGCGACGATCGCATCGGGTTCGTTCGCAACCGACGGGATGGTGATCGCACCCTGCTCGATGAAGACGCTCGCGAGCGTCGCGCACGGGCTGTCGGACAACCTGATCACGCGTGCGGCCGACGTCACGCTGAAGGAACGCCGCCGTCTCGTGCTGATGGTGCGCGAAACGCCGTTCAACCTCGCGCATCTGCGCAACATGACCGCCGTGACCGAAATGGGCGGCATCGTGTTTCCGCCGCTGCCCGCGTTCTACGCGATGCCGAAGACGATCGAGGAACTCGTCGATCAGACCGTCACGCGCGTGCTCGACCTGTTCGCGCTCAGCGCGCCGATGACGACGCCGTGGGCCGGCATCCGACCGGCACAGTAAGCCGCTCGACGCGGCGCTCCGGCGCCGTTCTTCACACATCTTCGTCGATTCAGCCGCCTTCCGGCTCGATCCGGCAACATCCAGCCCCCGTCTGCTCCCAAGCACCCGGAATCGGACGTATTATCAACCATTACGATTCAATCAAATTCCTCCAAGCCGATTTATCAATACCCGGTGCGCGCCTATAGTCACAGGCAAACCCTTTTGCAGGCTCCCCACCATGAACCGCTTGCCCTCGCTTTACCTGTCCCACGGCGCCCCGACGCTGCCGATCGACCCGACGCTGCCGTCCGGCGCGTTCACGCATCTCGGTGCCGAATTGCCGCGCCCGCGCGCGGTGCTGATGCTGTCCGCGCACTGGGGCACGCAGCAGCCGGTCGCGAGCGTGGCCGCGCACCCTGAAACGATCCACGACTTCTATGGCTTCCCGCGCGCACTGTACGAGATCCGCTACCCGGCGCCGGGCGCGCCCGCGGTCGCCGAACGGGCGGCCGCGCTGCTGAACGCGGCCGGCATCGCGACCGCGACGACCGAGCACGGCCTCGACCACGGCGCGTGGGTGCCGATGCTGCTGATGTTCCCGGAGGCCGATGTGCCCGTCGCGCAACTGTCGATCCAGCCGCGTGCGGACGCGGCCCATCACTTCGCGCTCGGCCGTGCGCTGCGGCCGCTGCGCGACGAAGGCGTGATGGTGATCGGCTCGGGCCAGATCACGCACAACCTGCGCGCGGCCGATTTCAGCGCGGCGCCCGAGGATGCGGACCCGCGCGTCGCGGAATTCACCGACTGGTTCGAGGCAAAGCTGGGCGCGCGTGATATCGACGCGCTGCTCGACTATCGCCGGCAGGCGCCGCACGCGGCGCTGATGCATCCGACCGACGAACACCTGCTGCCGGTGTTCGCCGCGCTCGGCGCGGCCGACGACGACTACCAGCTCGGCATCCAGTCGCTCGGCACGTATCAACGCGTGCTCGCGATGACGAACTATGTGTTCGCGAGCGCGGCCGCCTGAACCCTGCGATCCAACCGGTGAACAAACAAAAAGCCCGCCCGAGCATCGCTCGGGCGGGCTTTTTTCGCGCTTCCTGCCGCCGCCGATTCCGGTGGCAGGTCAGGCGTCAGGCACCGACCCGTTCGAGGATCTCTTCGTGCGACTCACGCTCGTCGAGATACTGGGTCCGATAACCCGTGTTCACGCCCCAGAAGTAGAACACCAGCGAGATCGCCGCGACGATCAGCATGTCCCAGCCGTAGGGCAGCACGCCGTAACCGCCGAATTCCTTGCTGCCGATCAGCGACAGCACGGCCATCGTCGGCAGGTACGCGACCAGCCACCATGCGGCCTTCAGGTCGGCGCCCCAGCCGCTCCAGCCCGACTTCGCCTGGAAGTAGAAATACACCGGCAGCGCGACAATCATCAGCAGGATGATTTCGCCCGTCAGCGGCCACTTCGCCCAGTACAGGATCAGCGACGCGCAGACGAATGCGAACGGTGCGATCAGCTTCATCAGCGGGATCGACAGCGGACGCTCGATGTCGGTCGCCGCGCGGCGCAGCGCCATCAGGCTGATCGGGCCGGTCAGGTACGAGATCACCGTTGCGACCGAGATCACTGCCGCGAGCGAGCTCCAGCCGCGGAAGAAGAACAGGAAGATGAACGACACGAGCAGGTTGAACCACATCGCCTGGCGCGGTACACCGTAGATCGGATGCACGTTGCCGAACATCTTCGGCATCGTGTTGTTGCGCTCCATCGCGTAGATCATGCGGGTGGTCGTCGCCATGTAGGTCGTACCGGTGCCGCTCGGGCTGATGAACGCGTCGACGTACAGCAGGATCGCGAGCCAGTTCAGGTTCAGCGCGATCGCGAGTTCGGCGAACGGCGACGAGAAGTTGAAGTGCGACCAGCCCTTCGCGACGTCGGCCGGATTCACCGAGCCGATGTATGCCATCTGCAGCAGCACGTAGATCACGAGTGCGATCAGGATCGACGTGATCACTGCGAACGGCACGCTGCGCGACGGATTGCGCGCTTCACCGGCCAGGTTCACCGGGCTCTGGAAGCCGTTGAACGCGAACACGATGCCGCTCGTCGCGACCGCGGTCAGCACGGCCGACCAGCCGTACGGCGCGAAGCTCGCATTCGATGCGGTGCCGAGGTTCTCCGAGTGGAAGCTCGACAGCATCAGGCCGAGGATCGTGAGGCCGGGGATCAGGAACTTGAAGATCGTGATCGCGGTGTTCGCCCGCGCGAAGGCCTTGACACCCCAGTAGTTCAGCATGAAATAGATGACGACCAGCACGGCCGACAGCAGCAAGCCAGGTACCGACAGTTCGCCGTTCACGAACAGCGCATGCGCCCACGGATACGGCCACGTGCTCATGTACTGGATCGACGCTTCCGCCTCGATCGGAATCACCGATACGATCGCGATCCAGTTCGCCCACGCGCTGATGAAGCCCACCAGCGAACCGTGCGAGTAGCGCGCGTAGCGCACCATGCCGCCCGACTCGGGGAACATCGCACCCAGTTCTGCATACGTCAGCGCAATCGCGAGAATCACGACCGCGCCGATGATCCATGCGCAAATCGCTGCCGGACCGGCGATCTTCGCAGCCTTCCAGGCGCCGAACAGCCAGCCCGAGCCGATAATCGAACCCAGCCCCGTCAGCATCAGTGCAAACGGGCCGATGTTCCGTTGAATAGAACTCTTCACATCCTCTCCTATGTCTCAAAAAGCATGGTCGGCCCGCGGTCCGGGATCGGCTCGGACAGCACCGCGCATGCAATTTTGGGGGGATGGATCACCCGATCGGGGCAACCCTTCCGCGCGGCGCGTAGTTTAACGGTTGCACCTCCAAGTTGGCTCCAAAATCGTTCGGCCCCTACAAAAAATTCGCGCCGTTTGCAAGGTTTGTAAACCTAAACTCCGCAATAACCCTGAGTGCATGGAAATCCGGTTGACCGCGAGAGCGATTAGCCGTATAAACAACGTTGCAGGATTTCAAGCGGCGAGTGAATTGGTTCTTTCGTAGTTCGCCCATCAACGGTACTCCGGTTGGTCCCATTACCCCCTTCCTTGATTTTCCGCACCCATGGGCCTCGGCCCCGTTTTATCTTTTTAGGAACAAGTAACATGGCAACCGGTACCGTCAAGTGGTTCAATGACGCAAAGGGCTTCGGCTTCATCACCCCGGAAGGCGGCGGCGACGATCTGTTCGCGCACTTCTCGGAAATCCGCGTCGAAGGCTTCAAGACGCTGCAAGAAAACCAGAAGGTTGAATTCGAAGTGAAGACGGGCCCGAAGGGTCTGCAAGCTGCGAACATCCGTCCGGTCTAAGTTCGGCGCGATATTTCGTGTAAAAAAGCCCCGCTTCGGCGGGGCTTTTTGTTTTCCGGCGTGGCAGCCATGCGGCCGCCGCCGATTCGAATGGCCTTCGTTCAGCCGAATAGCCGCTGCGCGTGAATGCCGAGCCCGGTTGCGACGCTCGCGAGGCGGTCACCGAACACCGGTTGCGCGTCCGGGAATGCGCCGGCAAGCGCACCCGACAGGAACGCCAGCCCGGTCGAGCCGCCGGTGAAATACAGCGCGCCGACGTCGCGCGGAGCGACACCCGCCAGCCGCACTGTTTCGCGCGCGGCATCGACGATGCGCGCGGTGTCGTCGACGCTTGCATCGACGAGGCGTTCGGCGTCGAACGCGATCTGCAGATCCTCTTCCACGTCGTTCAGGTCGATCATGGTCTCCCCGCCCGCCGCAACGCCGATCTTCGCTTCTTCCGCGCGTGCCATCAGCGCATGCCCGAGCCGCTGCTCGACTACGCGGGTAAGCCGGTCGTACTGCCGTACGTCCTGGTACAGGTGCTTCATCAGCTTCAGCTCGCCCAGCCGCTTCGGCGTGTAGACCGTGTTGATCAGGTGCCAGGTCGCCAGGTCGAAGTAGATCCGGTTCGGCAGCTCGCGCCCCTCGGGATCGAGCGAGCGGTAGCCGAACGCCGGCAGGATCGCCGCCAGTTCGACGCGGCGGTCGTAATCGGTGCCCGCGACATGCACGCCGTGATGCGCGAGCACGTCGTCCTTGCGCTCGAGGCGCGCCATCCGCTCCGGTCCGACGCGCACCAGCGAGAAGTCCGACGTACCGCCGCCGATGTCGGCGACCAGCACGAGCCGCTCGGCCTGCTGGCGCGACTCATAGTCGAACGCGGCCGCGATCGGTTCGTACTGGAAATGCACGTCCGTGAATCCAACCGACTGCGCGGCCGCTTCGAGCTGGTCCTGCGCGAGGCGGTCGGCACGCGGATCGTCGTCGACGAAGAACACCGGCCGGCCGAGCACCGCGCGGCCGATCGGCGCGCCGGCGCGCGCTTCGGCCTTGCGCTTCAAGTGCGTCAGGAAGCACGCGATGATCTCCGTGTACGCCATCGCGCTGCCGTCGCCGAGATCGGTCGTGGTTTCCGCGAGCGGCGAGCCGAGGATGCTCTTCATCGAGCGCATCAGGCGGCCGTCGAAACCGTCGATATAGGACGCGAGCGCCGCGCGGCCGTATTCGACCGTCTGCTCGTCGTTGTTGAAGAAGATCGCGGTGGGCAGCGTCAGGTGGTCGCCCTCGACGGGCGCGAGGCGCATGCCATCGCCGTCGGGCAATGCCACGGCGGAATTGGACGTGCCGAAATCGATCGCGCAGTAAGTCATGGGAAGGTGCCGCAGCATGGCCGGCGCGAAAACGGAAAGGACGGGCTTTTTAACATGAAGCCCGCCGGATCACAACCGGGGCGGCCACCGGTGCCGCGCAACCGGCCCGGGGCGGCGATCAGGCGCACCCGCGGCGCGCCGGCGACAGATGCGGACGGGGTGCTCGACGCATCCCCGTCGCCCGGTTGCAGCGCACCAGCAACTGGCGCGGACTGGGCAGTCGACCCATGCCTGCCCGCCTGCGGAATCAGGCTGCGGCGTCGAAACCCTTCTTCCAGGCGCCCGCATACACGACTTCGCCGATCGCATGGCGCGTGCGCGGCGCCTTTTCGCGGTCGCGCAGCACCGGATCGAGCTTGTCGACGTTGCCGTAGTGGCCGAGCGAGATGATCGCCGGAATCGCGACGTCGGCCGGAATCTCGAACGCGTCGCGGAACGCCTTCGCGTCGAAGCCGCTCATCTGGTGCGCGGCGAGACCCAGCGCGTGCGCCTGCAGCACCAGCGACATCGCGGCCGCGCCCGCATCGTACAGCGCGGTCGGCGCCGGCTCACCCTTCGGCGTGAGCGTGTGCGCGGTGACGGCGATCAGCACCGGCGCCGGCGAGTTCCAGCCCTGGTTGAACGGCACCAGCGTCGCGAATGCGCGCTTGAACGCCGCTTCGTCCTGCGTGCGGTCGAACACGATGAAGCGCCACGGCTGCGCGTTGTACGCGGAAGGCGCCCAGCGCGCCGCTTCGAGCACCGCGTGCAGATCGGCGGCGCTGATCGGTTCGTCCGAATACGCGCGCGGGCTCCAGCGGCCGGCGATCAGGTCGTGAATCGAAACAGTGGTGGGAGCAGGTTTGACGGACATGCGGTTCCTCGCTGACATCGATGAAGGGGCGCGAACGCCCGGCGAACCGCAAGCATAACCGCTTGAGCAGTCACGCGCCCGCACATCCCGCTCAATGCAAATCATCCATCCTGCATTGACCGGCCGCCCCCCGCGCACGGGCCGGCCGGAGCGCCGCGCTCAAGCGGCCTGCGCGGCGGCGCGGGACGGGCCGCGGTTGATCCGCAGCACGATCAGCGCACCGACGATGCAGAGCCCGCCCGAGATCATCGACGCGATCGTATAGGTGCCGAGGCTCGCGCGCAGCAGCCCCGCGCCGAGCGCCGCGAACGCCGCGCCGAGCTGGTGGCCGGCGACGATCCAGCCGAACACGACCGGTGCCGCGGCCTTGCCGAACACGTCGGTGGCGAGCCGCACGGTCGGCGGCACGGTCGCGATCCAGTCGAGCCCGTAGAACATCGCGAACAGCGGCAGCCCGAAGAAGTCGATGCCGAACGCATGCGGCAGGTAGATCAGCGACAGCCCGCGCAGCCCGTAGTACCAGAACAGCAGCACGCGATTGTCATAGCGGTCGGACAGCCAGCCCGACAGCGTCGTGCCGAACAGGTCGAACACGCCCATCGCGGCGAGCAGCGAGGCGCCCTGCACTTCGGTCATCCCGTAGTCGCTGCACATCGCGATCAGGTGCGTGCCGACATAGCCGTTGGTGCTTGCGCCGCAGATGAAGAAGCTGAAGAACAGCAGCCAGAAGTCGCGCGAGCGGCTTGCCATCAGCAACGTGCGGAACGCGACCGCGAGCGGGTTCTCCTTCGTCGCGTCGGGCGCCGCCGGCGCGTCGGCCGGCTCGCCGTACGGGCGCAGCTTCACGTCAGCCGGTCGCTCGGGCAGCAGGAACGCGACCAGCGGAATCACGATCGCGGCCGCCACCGCGACGACCAGCACGACCGGCCGCCAGCCGTGGCGCTGCGCGATCGCCGCGAGCATCGGCAGGAACACGAGTTGGCCGGTGGCCGTGCTGGCGGTCAGGATGCCCATCACGAGGCCGCGCCGCGCATGGAACCAGCGCGTGACGAAGGTTGCCGACAATGTCAGCGCGACGACGCCGGTCGAGCAGCCGACCATCAGTCCCCAGATCACGACCATCTGCCAGCTCTGCGTCATCATCGACGACAGCGCGACGCCCGCGCTCATCGTCACCAGCGCCGTCAGGATCGTCGGCCGCAGCCCGAAGCGCTGCATCGCCGCCGCCGCGAACGGGCCGGTCAAACCGTACAGCGCAATGTTCACCGAAATCGCCAGCGAAATCGCCGCGCGACTCCAGCCGAGTTCGCGCTCGAGCGGCACCATCAGCACGCTTGGTGTCGCTCGCGTGCCGGCCGCCGCCAGCAGGATCAGGAAAACCACCGCCGCCGCGAGCCATCCATAGTGGAAACGCCCGCCGATTCGTGTCACTGCCCAGTTCATGTTGTCGTTCTCCAGTTGGCGGCCTGGCGCCCGCGCGCCTGCCCCGCCTCACCACCAGGCCACCTCCGCCGCACGCTGCATCGGCTGACCCGGGCCGACACCTGGCATTTGTCTGTCGATCCGGCCGGCTTTGTTACCGATCGGTCACAAGTGTGTTGCGATCGTAGTGACCAGTCGGTAACATGTCAAGCAATTCATCACGCAGTCGAGGGTCATCATGTCGGGCATCGAGGCCGCCAACAAGCCGCCGGCACGCCGCACGCGGCGGCCGATCGCCGCGGCCGCCGCGCAGGAACACCTGCTGCGCGCCGCGGAGGAGCTGTTTTACAAGGAAGGGGTGCGCGCGGTCGGCATCGAGGCGGTCGTGGAGCTCGCGGGCGTCAACAAGATGAGCCTGTACCGCCAGTTCTCGTCGAAGGACGAGCTGATCCTCGCGTATCTGGAACGGATGGATGCGTGCTTCTTCGAGCGCCTCGATTCGAGCATCGCGAAGCATCCGGGCCAGCCGAAGGCGCAGTTGATCCAGTATTTCGTCGATCTAGCCGAACGCGCGACGCAGAAGGACTATCGCGGCTGCCCGTTCGTCAATGTCGCGGCCGAATTTCCGGATGCGTCGCATCCGGCGCGCGAGCGCGTCGCGCAGAACAAGGAACAGCTGATGAAGCGGCTCGTCGAGTTGTGCGATGGCGCAGGCGCGCGGCAGCCAAAAGCGCTCGCCAATGCGCTCGCGCTCGTCGTCGAAGGCATCTACGCGGCCAGCCAGACCTACCGGCACGGCGAAACGCCGATCGGCACCGCGCCCGCGCTGGTCACGCAGCTGATCGAAGCCGCCTGCGCGTGACGGGCGGCGCACGCCCGAACCCGGCGTGCCCGCTCCCGCTACAATGCGGCCCTCGCTGCCGCTCCACCCGACTGCCTTCGCCATGACCGATATCCGCCCCGACACGCACGACGACATCCTCGCCGCCACGCGGCACTGGCTCGCGCGCGCGGTGATCGGGCTCAATCTGTGCCCGTTCGCGAAGAGCGTCTTCGTGAAGGAACAGGTGCGCTATGCGATCAGCGAAGCGACGACGCTCGAGGACGCGCTCGCCGACCTCGAAACCGAGCTGCGCTCGCTCGAAGGGGCGGATCCGCAGCAGGTCGACACGACACTCGTGATCTATCCGCGCGCGTTCGCGGATTTCGTCGACTACAACGACGCGCTGTTCTTCGCCGACCGGCTCGTGCGGCAATTGCGGCTCGACGGCGTGCTGCAGATCGCGAGCTTCCATCCCGAGTACCGGTTCGAAGGCAGCGAAGCCGACGACATCGAGAACTACACGAACCGCGCGCCGTATCCGATCCTGCACCTGCTGCGCGAGGACAGCATCGCGCGTGCGGTCGATGCGTTCCCGGACGCATCCGCGATCTACGAGAAAAACCAGGAAACGCTGCGCCGCCTCGGCCACGACGGCTGGCGGGAGTGGATGCGCCGACCGGGCGACGACGTCTGATACGTCGCGCGACAACCGGCTGGCGCGCGGCAGACGGGCCGCGCGTCGGTCCGCCTCAGTCCGCGGCCGGCTCGACGGCCTCGCCGGCCGCCGCCTCGGGCGCCGGCGCGAAGAAGCGCTCGTTCAGTTCGGCGAGCCCGAACATGCCGAGGATCTCGTTCAGCCGCTCGCCGGGCTTCCGGCGCGGCAGGTTCTTGTATTGCGCGATGATGAGCTCGTTCTTCATCGAATGCTCCCAGCCGACCAGCTCGGTCACGCTCACCTGATAGCCGTGCGCCTCGAGCTGCAGGCAGCGCAGCACGTTGGTGATCTGGCTGCCGAATTCGCGCGTATGCAGCGGATGCCGCCACACTTCCGTCAGCGCATTCGCGAGCGACTTGCCCTTGTTCTTGCGCAGCACGCCCGCGACTTCCGCCTGGCAGCACGGCACCAGCACGATGTGCTGCGCGCGCTTCGCGAGCGCGAAACGGATCGCGTCGTCGGTCGCCGTGTCGCACGCATGCAGCGCGGTGACGACATCGACCGTTTCGGGCAGCTTCGGCGACGTGATCGAATCGGCGACCGACAGGTTCAGGAACGACATGCCGCCGAACCCGAGTCGCGCGGCGAGTTCGGTGGAACGCGTGACGAGTTCCTCGCGCGTCTCGATCCCGTACACGTGCGACGCGAACGCCGGCGTGCCATGCCCCGGCTGCTGCTTGAAGAACAGGTCGTACAGGATGAAGCCGAGATACGACTTGCCGGCGCCGTGATCGACGAGCGTCACGCCGCCCTTGTCGGCCTGCACGCTCGCGAGCAGCGGCTCGATGAACTGGAACAGGTGATAGACCTGCTTCAGCTTGCGGCGGCTGTCCTGGTTCAGCTTGCCGTCGCGGGTCAGGATGTGCAGTTCCTTCAGCAGCTCGACGGACTGCTCCGGACGGATTTCGTAGGTCTTGTTCGACATCGTGAAACGGCGCCGGGCCACGGTCGGTCGACCACGGCCCGACGGCGGGAATTCGTGAGGAATGGCGATAGTTTACCGAAAATGCGCGATCACGCCCGCGCGCCGAGCCGCCAGAGCGACGTGACCTCGGCGCGGCGTGCCGCGTGCAGCGGATCGTCGGCGTCGGCCGACTTCGGGTGCGCGGGGCGGATGTCTTCGCGGCCGAGCACGACGAGACCGGCTTCATCGATCCATTGCAGCAGCGTGTCGCGCGGCCGCAGGCCGAGATGCTCGGCGAAATCGGACAGGATCAGCCAGCCCTCGCCGCCCGGTTCGAGATGGTCGGCGAGCCCGGCGAGGAAACCGCGCAGCATGCGGCTGTCGGGATCGTAGACCGCGTATTCGATCGGCGCGCTCGGGCGAGCCGGCACCCACGGCGGGTTGCAGACGACGAGCGGCGCGCGGCCGGCCGGAAACAGGTCGGCCTCGACGACGTCGACGCGCCCGGCATGGCCGAGCCGCGCGACGTTCTCACGGGCGCATGCAAGCGCGCGCGGATCCTGGTCGGTCGCGACGATGCGCTCGACGCCGCGCGACGCGAGCACGGCCGCGAGCACGCCGGTGCCCGTGCCGATGTCGAATGCGAGCGACGTCGCGGGCAGCGGCGTGCGCGCGACGAGTTCGACGTATTCGCCGCGCACCGGCGAGAACACGCCGTAATGCGGATGGATCGGCGCGCCGCCAAGCGCCGGAATCGGCACACCCTTCTTGCGCCATTCGTGCGCGCCGACGAGGCCAAGCAGTTCACGCAGCGACACGACCGACGGCGCGCCGCCCGGGCCGTACGCTTCCTCGCACGCGGCGCGCACGTCCGGCGCGCGGCGCAGCGGGATCGTGTAGTCGGCGTCGAGCGGAATCAGCAGCATCCCGAGCGTGCGGGCGCGCTGCGATTGCGCGAGCCGGTGCAGGTTGAATGCTTCGACACCGGCCGCGGCCTTCGCCTTCTTCGGCTTGCGTTCGACGCGTCGCGCCATTGCCTGCACGAGCTGGCGCGCATTCTGGAAGTCGCCCTGCCAGACGAGCGCGGTGCCCTCGCACGCGAGGCGATACGCCGCGTCGGCGGTGAGGCGGTCGTCGGCGGGCACGGCGCGCTTGGGCGGCTGCACGCCGGCTTCGGAGCGCCAGCGCACGGCATGGTCGGCGCCGTCGGCGTCGGTCCAGTGGAAAACGGGGAAATCGGTCACGCGAGCTCGGCTACGGTTGGCTTCAGACAGGCAGCGCTACGGGAGTGCGCCGCGCGGACCACACCATACCGCGCTTTGCCCGCGCGGCAAAGCGCGGGTTCCCGCTCCTTTTCGCCGCGTGCGGCCGGCGCATCTGTCTACCCGCCCCACCCCGGCGTCGCCGGCATGCGCAACGTGCCCGCATCGCTGAAGTGCACGGTGCCGAGCACGCCGCCCGCAAGCCGGCCGCGCAGCGCGTACGGCAACTCGCCGCTGGCCGCCGCGCCGGGCAGGTTCCACGCCTGCCGCGCGGCAGCGAACGCCGATACCGAAACGGGCACGTCGATCACGGCCTCGCCGAAGCGCGGCACGACGCCCGAGCGATCGCTGACACCGCTCGCGAACCGCGTGCCGTTCAGGTCGAGCGCGACCGAAATGCCGTCGTATTCGATCGGCGTGTCATTCGGGTTCTGCACGCGCAGCTTCAGGTTGAAGCGCATCTCGAGGCCCTGTCCGGCCAGCGGTTCAAGCCCGGCGACAGTCACGCTCACGGGCTCGCGCGTCAGGCCCGCGCAACCGCCGAGCACGAAGACGGCAGCGAACAGCAGCAGCAGGGCGCGCAGCGGCGCGATACGGAACAGGGCTCGTGGCATGGGCTGGCCTCCTTGCGGCGATCGATCGGCGATTCGTCACTGCATTGTACCGAGCGCGCCACGTCACACCCTCATTCGTAGTTTTCGCGCACCGCCAGGATTGTTAATAGATTAAAACTACGGAACCAAATGGTTAATCCGAAAGCGAATTAATGCCTCCCAGCATTCAATGGCGCGCAAAAAAATCAATCGAGGCACTTTCTAATTTTTTCGTTTCCTTTACCCAAAACCATCAAGTATATTTACGCATCCTTCGAGCAGGCCGACAAACCTTCAAGCCGCATGACGGCGATTTTACGGAACGGCGACACGCCGTCCTTCCGTCCTGCGGCCTGGTACGGCCAGCCCCGTGGGTCGTCGGTTCAAAGGGAATGCACGCCCGCGCAGGGCGGGCGGCCCCGTGTCGTGCGCGCGAAATCAATTCAGTACAACACGCGCCCGGCCATTTTGAACCGGCAAGTTAACCGACATCCGGAAACACAGAGGGGGCAGTAAACCATGATTACCTTCACGTAGTCGGCCGGCCGTCTTTTCGAATAATCCGTCATTGGCATTTCTCATCGCTGTTGATTAACGGCGAGGGATTTCTTTTGTCGGCGTTTTCGCAGCACTGAACGATTCTTTCAACAATCGAGGTTTCAGTCATGTCGATCAACATTCACAAGATGCGTTATCTGCCGCTGGTTGCCGCACTCGCGCTCGCCGGGTGCGGCGGCGACGACAGCGGCGTCGGCTCGGCTTCCGCACTCAGTTCCGCCGGCGCGCCGCACTCGAGCTCGTCGCCCGCCGCCAACACGCCACCGAGCGCACCTCAGCCGGCCGCTTCCAACGTCGACAAGAGCGTGTCGCCCGTCGAACTGCCTGACACCGTGGTACCGGTCAACTACCGGCTGTGGTTCCGTCCGAACGATGCGCTGAACGCGTTCGACGGGCGCGCCGACGTCGAGATCAAGGTGCTGAAGCCGGTCAACAACATCGTGATCGCCGGCCACCGGATCAAGTTCACGAACGGCCGCATCACGCTGCAGCCGGGCAACATCCAGCTGATCGCGACGCCGCAGGACAAGGGCGACTTCTACCAGTTGCGCCCCGTCAGCGGCACGATCTCGCCGGGCAACTATTCGCTGCACATGGAGTGGTCGGGCATCATCAACTTCAAGTCGTACGACGATCCGGCCACGCAGACGGGCGGCAGCTGCGGCGACGATCCGTATCCGGGCTGCTCGGCCGCGGAAGGCGTGTTCCGCGTCGACCTGAAGAGCACCGATGGCACGACGAGCGGCGCAATCCTCACGCAGGGCGAAACCAACCTGTCGCGCCAGTGGTTCCCGGGCTGGGACGAACCGGCCTTCCGGCCGACCTATGAAGTGACGGCCGAAGTGCCGCAGAACTGGCGTGTCGTGTCGAACGCGGCCGAGAAGCCGTCGACCAACGTCGGCGGCGGCTACAAGCTCGTGCAGTTCGAGAAGACGCCGCCGATGCCGTCGTACCTGCTGTTCTTCGGCGGCGGCATGTTCGACACCTACGAGGACGACTTCTCGAGCCCGCTGCCGGGCGGCAAGGGCGGCCTGCACCTGCGCGTGTTCACGCCGCCGGGCATGAGCGACTGGGCGAAGCCGGCGATGGACCGCACCAAGCAGGCGCTCGACTACTACTACCGCTACACCGGCATCCCGCTGCCGCTGACCAAGTTCGACACGGTCGCCGCGAACGACGCGTTCAAGGAGCAGAAGGACCTGAACTTCGGCGGGATGGAGAACTGGGGGTCGATCCTCGAGTTCGCGGACGACATCCTGCCGCAGCCGGGCCAGCCGATGTCGCACTACGGTAACGAGGTGCTGACGCACGAAGTCGCGCATCAGTGGTTCGGCGATCTCGTCACGACCGACTGGTGGGACAACGTCTGGCTCAACGAGTCGTTCGCGACGTTCTTCGAGACGAAGACGACGATCCAGTTCTTCCCCGACGAGTTCAGCTGGCTCGACCAGGTGAAGAACAAGTATCGCGTGATCAATCGCGACATCGGCCCGAACGCGTTCCCGGTCGCGCCGAACTTCAACGACTGGGCGTCGAACGACTTCGTGCTGAGCGCGAGCGCGTTCACGTACGACAAGGGCGGCCACGTGCTGAAGACGCTCGAGAACTATCTCGGCGAGCAGACATTGCGCCAAGGCCTGCAGCAGTATCTCGTCGACTACTCGTTCGGCAACGGCACGCCGAAGCGCCTGTGGGATGCGCTGTCGAAGGCGAGCGGCCAGCCGGTCGGCCCGATCGGCGACAGCTACGTGCGCCAGACGGGCGTGCCGCTGATCTCGCTCGACACGCAGTGCGACATGACGAAGAACCAGACCGTCGTCACGCTGAAACAGCAGCCGTTCCCGAACAAGAACGCGTATCCGGGCCTGCAATGGACGGTACCGATCACGCTCGCGTACGGCCAGGGTCTCGCGAAACACACGACGCTCGCGCTGAAGGATACGCAGACGCAGACGCGGATCGACGGCTGCACGGGCGTGGTCGCGGATCCGAGCGGTCTCGACTACTACGTCGTGAACTACAGCGACGCCGCGTGGAGCGGCCTGCTCACGCAGGTCAACAGCTCGACCGATCCGGTGCTGCTCGCGAACCTGAAGAGCGAGGCCGCGCTGCTCGTCGCGAACAACCTCGCGCCGGCTTCGCGTTCGACGTCGATCGGCTCGGTTGCTTCGCCGGCCGCGATGAAGCTGCGCCAGACGCCGAGCTTCGGCGGCATCGCGCCGACGGTGAAGGAACGTCCGTCGCTGCGCTACCAGGGCATGTTCAAGCCGCGCAAGACCGTGGCTCAGTAACGTGGTCCGGCCGGCCGGTGTCGCGCAGCACGCGACGCCGGCCGGCGTTCGAATCCTCACGTCCTTCCACGGGCCTCGCATGCGGGGCCTGTTTTTTGTCGGCACCGTTCGTGCAGCACCTGCCAAGGCTAACGATCGCCGCGCCGGCGAAACGCCCACCACGCGGCAAGCGCGGTAAAGCCCGCGACCAGCAGCACCATCAGCCAGAAACCGTGCTTGTTCTCCGAGAACGGCACGCCGCCGACGTTCATCCCGAAGAACCCCGCGACGATGTTGATCGGCAGCGCGATCACGGTCACGAGCGTCAGCGTGAACAGCGTCCGGTTGTTCTGCTCGTCGAGCCGCGAACCGATCTCTTCCTGCAACAGCTTGATCCGCTCGTTGAGCCCCGACAGATCGGCGAGCACCAGCGAGAACTCTTCGGTCGACTCGCGCAGCTCCTGCACGTCTTCGGCATGCAGCCACGCCGGCGGTTTCGCGAGCAGCCGGAAGATCGAGCCGGGCTCGGGCGCGAGCATGCGCTGCAGCCGCGTCAGCGTCCGCCGCATCGCGCCGAGTTCGACGCGATTCGACGTGAGCCGTTGCGACAGGAAGCGATCCTCGATGCGATCGACGTCGATGCTCGTGCGCCGCATGATCTGGATCAGCAGGTCGGCCTGGTCGCGCAGCAGGTGCACGAGCAGTTCGGCCGGCGACCGGAACCGCTCGCCGTCGCGCACGCAGGCGCGCAGCGTATCGACCGAGCGCAGCGGCTTGAGCCGCGCGGTGACCATGATGCGCCGCTCGACGTGGACGAACAGCGTCGCGATTTCCGACGGCGTCAACTCGAGGTTGAACATCACGTCGTTGACGATCGCGCGCAGCGCGCCGTCCTCCTGCTCGATGCGCGTCGAGCGCGACCCTTCGTGAAGGAATTCGAAGAAGCTGTCGGGCAATCCGAGGTGCGTGCGCATCCAGCGCTCGCTCGCGCCGTGCGCGAGATTGAAGTGCAGCCAGACGAAATCGTCCGATGCGGCAGCATCGCGCTCGCGGCACGTGCGCAGCCATGCGGCGGCCGCGTCGGCGTCGAGCATCGCGCCCGATCCGCCCGGGACGAAGCGGAATCCGCACACCATGCCGGACGTATCGGCGCCGTAAGTCTGTACGATCAGGTCCATCGTGTCGAAGGTCGTGCGGCGCGCGCCGCGCCGCGCATCGCGCCTCGCGGCGCCACGCCGGGAAATGAAAGGAAACGTATGCCGGACACATGTGACGCACGCGTGACACTGTCACCTGCGGCCGTCCGTGCGTCAGGCGGCCCCAAAAGCAACGCGCCGCCCGTTGGGCGGCGCATGTGCGATGAGCGGGTTGGCGCGAAGCCGTGGATTACTGCCGCGTCTCCGACTGCGCGGCGGTCGGGCATGCCGGATCCTTGCCCCAGTGGCCGTCGCAGACGCGCCAGCGGCACAGCTGATCCTCGAAGAAGCCGCGCTCCGAGCAATCCTTCACGCGCGACGCAAGCGAACCGCCCGTGGCGGCAGCCGTCTTGGTCGGCACGGCCTGCCCCTTCTGCGCGGCGGCCTTCTTGTCGGCCGGCTTCGTGCGTGCGACGAGCGCGGCGAGCAGATCCGCATCCGGGTCGTCCTTCCCGGACGCCTTCGCGCTCGCGGTACGGGTCGTCGCTTCGCGACGCTTCTTCGCCTGCGCGAGTTCCGCCTGCTGTTCCTTGTGATGCTTGCGGGCCTCCGCCTTCGATTCGGCCTTCGCTTCGGCCTTGCTGCGTGCGGCGACCTTGTCGCCCTTCGCGGTGTCGGCGTTCGCGGTTTTCGTCGCCGCTGCCACGGCGGCTGTCGCCGCGACGGCACCTGCCGTGGCTGCGCCCGATGCATCGTCGGCGCCGTTCGCGAGCGCGCGCGACAATCGGCTGCTGTCCGCGCCCGACGCGCCCGATGCGGACGCAACGGTCTGGGAAGCGGCATCGTCATTGACGATCGTCGCCGGTTGCGCGGCGGGAGCGGCCGACGCGGCATTCTGCGCGACCTGCACGGCGCCGCCGCTGGCCGGCTCGACCTTCGCGGGGGCCTGCGCGGGCGCGGCGGCCACGACGGCCTGCTCGCCGGATTGCTGCTGCCAGCGCCATACGCCCCAGCCGCCGACGGCGACCACGAGCGCGACGACGGCCGCGATCGGCCCCTTCAGCGAACGGCGCGGCGGTTCGGCCGACGGCGTGACACGTCCTTCCAGATTCGCGAGAATGCGCGACTGCTGCGGTCCGCCCTCGCCTGCCGGTTTGGTATCGGACAGCAGGCTGGGCGGGGTTTTCGAATTTGAATTTTCCGGCGCACTCATTCAGCGTCTCATTGAATCCTGGTTTAATTCACCGCGATAATATAGCCCGGCCTCTCAAAGCAGCCTGATTCTAAGAGCAAGCATTGCAAAACACAATCAATTCCAATTTCCGGGGATTTCATTGATTGCCTTCGCACTCGTCGCCTATTTCGCCCTTGCCGTCGCGGTTGCGGCACTGTTGCTTTTACCAGGTATCCGCGCGACCGTTTTCGAATCCGTCGCCCAGTTTCACGGCCGCCTGACGCGCCGTGCGAACGATCGCGCCGCTCGCACGCGAAGTCAAATTGTTAAATCGGCAACCGTTACGCGCGGCGCATTAAGTGATGTGCAAAATTTACTGATTCGGCGACGCTTGATGATTATGGTGTCGGCAGGTATTCTTGCGACGCCGCCATTGGTGGCCATTGCGTTACGCGGTCGGCAATTATTTCAGTACGACGACACGGCGCGCGTGCCCGACGAGAAGATCGCCGCGCTGCTGCAGGGCGAACAACTCGTGCCGCCCCCGCCGTTGCCGCCGGAAGTCTTTGCCACGAAGGAAGTCGAACAGGTGCGGCCGGCGCTGAAGGATGCGAGCCGCGACTGGAATCTGCTGGATCCCGATTTCCGCACGCGTTTGCTGCTGGTCTACAAGATCATGCACGAACAATATGGTTACGAGATGGCGCTGCTGGAAGGTTATCGGAGTCCGGAACGACAGAACCGGCTCGCGCAGATGGGCACCAACGTGACCAATGCGGCGGCCTTCCAGAGTTATCACCAGTTCGGGCTGGGGGCCGACAACGCGTTTCTGCGCGACGGCAAGCTGGTCATTTCCGAGAAAGATCCCTGGGCGATGCGCGGCTACCAGTTGTACGGACAGGTTGCCGAGCAGGTCGGCCTGACCTGGGGAGGCCGATGGAAAATGATGGATCTCGGACACGTGGAATACCATAAACCCGGTTTTAAACTGGGACGCGGCAGCTAGTCAGGGCTGCCGGACAAGAAATAATGAGGGCGGCATGGGGCTTTTTAATCATCCGGCAGGAAACGATTTGGGCGGCGCAATCGATCGGGCATTCCGTTGCACGATTTTTTCCGACCGCCGCTTCCGTTTTAATTCTCACAGCGTCCTTTCCTTATTGCGCTCGCCTTCTCCGATGCCGCGGGCGCATTGATGCCAACCCCCTTCATCCCGTTTGACAGCATGGCGACACATCGCGGCGCCACGCTTGCCGCTCGGCGCGCCTGCGTCGCCTCACCGAATCGCACCGGAACCTGAACGTCCTATGCAACGCATCCTCAACGTGCTGACTCATCCGCGTACGCTCTCGATTGTCGGGATCGTCGCGCTAGCGGCGATTCTCTTTATCGTTGCCGACATGCTGCAGTTGCCGCTCCTGTGGGCGGCGATCGCCTTCGCGGCGATCCTCGTACTGTGGGTCGGCGTCGCGTTGTGGCGCCGCTGGCGCGTGAAGCGCGCGAACCACCAGCTCGGCCAGGTGCTGGAGGAGCAGGCGGAAACCGGCAAGATCGCCGCGCCGGCCGCGGCCGCGCTCGCGACCGACACGAAGACCGCCGACCTCGACGTGCTGCGCACGCGCCTGTCCGACGCGGTGAAGACGATCAAGACGTCGAAGATCGGCCAAGTGTCGGGCGGCTCCGCGCTGTACGAACTGCCGTGGTACATCGTGATCGGCAACCCGGCAGCAGGCAAGAGCAGCGCCGTGTTGAACTCGGGCCTGCAGTTTCCGTTCGCGGACAAGAACAGCGCCGTGATCCACGGCATCGGCGGCACGCGTAACTGCGACTGGTTCTTCACGACCGAAGGGATCCTGCTCGACACGGCCGGCCGCTACTCGGTGCATGAGGAAGACCGCAGCGAGTGGCTCGGCTTTCTCGGCCTGCTGAAGCGCTACCGTCCGAAGGCGCCGATCAACGGCATCATCGTCACCGCCAGCATCACCGAACTCACCGGCAACCGCCCCGAATTTGCGATCAACCTCGCGAAAAACCTCCGTCAGCGCGTTCAGGAGCTGACCGAAAAGCTCGAGGTGTTCGCGCCGGTCTACGTGATGTTCACGAAGGCCGACCTGATCACCGGCTTCACCGAATTCTTCAGCAGCAGCGACAAGCACGAATACGACCGCGTGTGGGGCGCCACCCTGCCCTACGAGCCGGACGAGAAGCGCGACGTCGTCACGCTGTTCGACGAGCGCTTCGAGGAACTGTACGAAGGGCTGAAGGAAATCAGCGTCGCGCAGCTGTCGCTGTCGCGCGGCAACCAGCTGTCGCCGGGCCAGCTGAGCTTCCCGCTCGAATTCTCGACGATCAAGCCGTCGCTGCGCGCGTTCCTCGCGACGCTGTTCGAGAACAACCCGTTCCAGTACAAGCCGATCTTCCGCGGCTTCTACTTCACCAGCGCGCTGCAGGAAGGCGAAACCAACAGCGCCGCCGCGCAACGCATCGCGCACCGCTTCGGCCTCGACGCGAGCGCGCTGCCGAAACCGCACAGCGCGTTCTCGAAGAACGGCTTCTTCCTGCGCGACCTGTTCTCGAAGGTGATCTTCGCGGACCGCCAGACCGTGCGCCAGTTCGCGAGCCCGACCAAGACCCGGCTGCGCTACGCGACCTTCTTCGGCTTCGTCGCGGCGCTCGCGCTCGCGCTCGGCGGCTGGACCTGGTCGACGATCGGCAACCAGCAGCTCGTCGCGAACGTTCAGGCCGACCTCGACAACGTCACGCGCCTTCAGCAGGGCCGCAACGACCTGCAGTCGCGCCTGCAGGCGATGGACATCCTGGAAGACCGGATCGAACAGCTCGAACAGTTCCGCCGGGACAAGCCGGTGTCGGTGTCGCTCGGCCTGTACCAGGGCGACCGGCTCGAGCAGCACCTGCTGACCGAGTACTACAACGGCGTGCGCCAGATCCTGCTGGCGCCGGTCTCGCAGAACCTCGCGTCGTTCATGAAGGACGTGAACGCGCACCCCGAACAGCTCGTGCCGATGACCCGCCCGCCCGAATCGGGTGCCGTGCAGGGCGGCGCGCTGCCGGTCTCGACGAACCCGCCGGGCACCGCACCGCTGGCCGGCGCCGCGCAAGGCGCATCCGCCGCGACGGCCGCCGCGCCGCAACAGCCGGCGGCACCGCAGGGCGGGCTGTACAGCGACGCGTCGCCGACCAACGTGCAGGACGCGTACAACGCGCTGAAGACCTACTTGATGCTGTCCGACAAGCGTCACGTCGAACAGGCGCACCTGACCGACCAGCTCGCCCGCTTCTGGCGCGGCTGGCTCGAGACGAATCGCGGCAACATGCCGCGCGACGAGATGATCAAGAGCGCCGAGCGCATGATCTCCTTCTATCTCGCCCGCGTGAACGACAACGACTGGCCGATGATCGACGCGAACCTCGCGCTCGTCGACCAGACCCGTGAGAACCTGCGCCGCGTCGTGCGCGGCATGCCGGCCCGCCAGCGTGTCTATGAGGAAATCAAGGCGCGCGCGTCGACCCGCTTTGCACCGATGACCATCGCGCGCATCGTCGGCGACGGCAACCAGGGGCTGGTCGCCGGCAGTTACGCGATTCCGGGCACGTTCACGCGCGAAGCGTGGTTCGACTACGTGCAGCCGGCGATCCGCGATGCGGCGACCAAGGAACTGCAGGCGAAGGACTGGGTGCTGAACACGTCGACGCAGGACGACCTGACGCTGGAAGGCAGCCCCGAGCAGATCCAGAAGACGCTCGTCGGGATGTACAAGACCGAGTACGCGCAGCACTGGCAGAAGTTCATGCAGGGCATCGCGGTGCAGGGCTTCAGCAGCTTCGGCCAGGCCGTCGACGGGATGAACCGCCTCGGTGACCCGCAGGATTCGCCGATCCGCAAGATCCTCGAGACCGCGTACGACCAGACTTCGTGGGACAACCCGTCGCTGGCGAACGTCGCGATCAAGAAAGCGCAGACCGGCGTCGTGAACTGGGTCAAGCAGCTGTTCACGCGCTCGCAGGCCGGCCAGATGGCGGCCGCGAACATCGATATCAACGGCAATCCGGCCGACGTGCCGATGGGTCCGATCGGCCAGGAGTTCATCGGGCTCGCGCGGATCGTCGCGACGCACGACGGCACGTCGATGCTCAAGGGCTACATGGACTCGCTGTCGAAGGTCCGTACGCGCTTCAACGTGATCAAGAACCAGGGCGACCCCGGCCCCGGCGCGCGGCAGCTGATGCAGCAGACGCTCGACGGCAACGGCTCGGAACTCGCCGATTCGCTGAAGTTCGTCGACGAGCAGATGCTGACCGGCCTCACCGATTCGCAACGCAAGTCGCTGCGGCCGCTGCTGGTGCGGCCGCTGATGCAGGCGTTCTCGGTGGTGATCCAGCCGGCCAGCGCGGAAGTCAACAAGGTATGGAACGCGCAGGTTTACCAGCCGTTCCAGAGCTCGCTCGCGACCAAGTACCCGTTCGCGGCGAACGCGAAGGTCGAGGCCGGCGCCGGTGAAATCGCGCAGGTGTTCGGTCCGGACGGTGCGATCGCGAAGTTCGTCGGTACGACGCTGGGCCCGCTGGCGGTGCGTCGCGGCGACACGCTCGCGGCCCGTACGTGGGGCGACATGGGCATCGGCCTCACGCCGGACTTCACGAACGGCTTCGCGCGCTGGGTCGCCCCGCTCGCCGGCGGTGCAGCAGGCGGCGCGGCCGCGGCGGCCGAACCGCAGACCGTGTTCCAGATCCTGCCGCAGCCGAGCACGGGCACGACGGAATACACGATCGCGATCGACGGGCAGCAGCTGCGCTACCGCAACACGCCGCCGCAGTGGACCAACTTCGTGTGGCCGAACCCGCAGGGTTCGCCGGGCGCGACCCTGTCCGCGACGACCTTCGACGGCCGCACGGTGCAGCTCGTCAACGAGCCGGGCCGCTACGGTCTCGAGAAGCTGATCAACTCGGCGCAACGCAAGCGCCGTCCGGACGGCACCTTCGACCTCACGTGGGTCCAGGGCAGCGTGAACGTGTCGGTGACGATGCGCATCATCAGCACGTCGCAGCCGACCAGCGGCGGCGGCGACCAGCCGCAGCAGCAGAGCCTGCGCGGCCTGCAACTGCCGTCGTCGGTCGCCGACGCGAGCGCGGGTGCCGCGCAGAACGCGACGCAGGCCGGCACGGGCGCGCCGGCCGCGGCACCGGCCATCGCGGCCGCCACCGCAACGAATGCACAGGGGGCGCAATGACGCAAACCGTTCAGGCGCAGATCGCCTACTTCGGCAAGATTCCGTCGCGCGGCGACTTCGTGAAGAGCCCGCACAATCCGCAGTTGCTGCAGACGCTCGATCGCTGGATCGCGCAAGCGCTCGAACTGCTCGCGGAGGATCCGCGCTGGAAGATCGTCTACGAGGATGCGAAGCCGATGCATTTCGCATTCCTCGGTTCGCGCAGCAGGCTCGCGATCGCGGGCCACATGGTCGCGAGCCACGACGTGTCGATGCGCCGCTTCCCGTTCCTCGGCGCGACCGCGCTGGAAGTCGACCGGCCGCTCGCGTTCCTCGCGCGCAGCCCGCTCGCGTTCGCCCGGCTGTGGTCGCGCGTCGCCGCGCAGATGCCACCGCTGCTCGCGAAGGAGGAGCCGCCCGGCGCGCTGCAAGCGCTCGGCGACACGCAGGTGCCGATCGACGTCGGCGGCCCCGGCACGTCGCATGACGGTACCTTCAACGACTTCATCGAACACCAGTCGCTGTACGGCCTGCAGCAGATGTTGCTCGAAAGCGGCCATCCGGTCCGGCTGCGCGGCGCGATGCTCGCGCTCGGCTCGCTGTTGCGGCCCGTGATGCAGAGCGGCTCGTCGCATATCGAGCGCGGCCTGACGCTGCCGCTGCCGGTCGATCCGTTCTATCGCAGCCTCGTCGCCGCGTTCTGGCTCGAACTGATCGCACCGTTCGTCGCGCAGGCCGATTTCGAGCTCGCGATCTTCATCGGCACGATCGCCGAGCGCGAACGGCTGATCATCGGCTTCAACGGCGCGTCGTCGAAAACGCTGCTGAGCGTCGTCGACCCGCAGACCTACGCCGCCCACAACATCGACATCGACGATCCCGAGTGGATCGACGCCCATGCGCAAAACGATCACCAGATCAGCAAGCTCGTCAGCTACCTCGACCAACCGCAACTCTCGCTGCGCGTCGCCATCGACGCCTTCCGCGAAGCGTTCATCGGAGGCTGACGGGATGCAACGCACGATTCACGTCCAGCGCACGCGCTTGTCGCCCTTCGTTGCCGGCCTCGTCGCCGCCGGCCTCATCGCCAGCGGCGCGGCCTACGCGCAGAACACGGGCGGTGCGACCGTCACGCCGGTCGGCAACGGCACGGTCGCGACCGCCGCCCTGCCCGCGAACACCAACCCCGGCGCCGCGCCGGCCACGGCGTCCGGCACGGTGGTGCACGGCACGGCCGGCACGATCGCGCCGCCGCCCGCGAACGCGACGCCCGGCCAGGTGGTGGTCGGCGGCAAGGTGCCCGACGAGGCGACCAAGGCCGCCGTGCTGCAGAAGCTGCGCGACACCTACGGCGCGGCGAACGTGGTCGACCAGATCGAGGTCGGCGACGTCGCGACGCCGCCGAACTGGAGCGCGAACGTGCAGAAGCTGCTCGGCGCGCAGCTCAAGCAGATCAGCAAGGGCCAGCTGAAGATCAACGGCACGCAGATCGAGATGAAGGGCGAGGTGCACAACGAGGCGCAGCGCCAGCAGCTCGCGAGCGACATGGCGAATACGCTGAATCCGACGTACACGATCAAGAACGGGCTGCGCGTGTCGGCGTCCGAGCAGGGTGTGCTCGACCAGACGCTCGCTAATCGCACGATCGAGTTCGAGACGGGCAGCGCGACGCTGACGCCGCAAGGCAAGCAGATTCTCGACCAGATGGCGGCCGCGCTGTCGAAGATGCAGAACCGCACGGTCGACATCATCGGCCACACCGACAACTCGGGGAACCGGACGTCGAACATCGCGCTGAGCCAGGCGCGTGCCGATGCGGTGAAGGGTTATCTGATCACGAAGAGCATCCCGCCGCAGCAGATGACGACGACGGGCGTCGGGCCGGATCAGCCGATTGCGCCGAACGATACGGCGGATGGGCGGGCGAGGAATCGACGGATCGAGTTCCGGGTGGGGCAGTAAGCGGAGATTCGGGGGCATGGCGAGCCGGGCGCACGATACTGACGGATACATCCCGCAGATTTCGCGGGCCCCGTCAGATCCCGCATCGTCAATAAGCCGGTCACCTCACTAACCGACTACTGAATCCAGCAATTCCAGTGAAATTCGCGCTGCGCTGCTTGCGATCGGCCATTCTTCTGCTTGTCGGTGCGGTCTTCGTGCTGGCGGGCGCAGCGGGCGCCGTCAATTCAGCCATCCTCGTTCGCGCTCGCGCGTGGCCTCGTGTCCCCGCCTTTGTCGAGCAATGTGAGTTGTCGCTGCGATATGGCAAATCCGAAGTGATATGGGAGGCGCGCGCCGTCTTCCGTTATGGTGCAGGGCAGACGCAGCACTACAAGACGACGTGGCAGCCCGCGGAGTCGCCCGTTTATTCGCGTTCGGCCGCATCGAACATCAGTCGCGAACAGTTCGCCATGTTCACGAAAACGTATTGCAGTGCGGCCTCGAACGATGGCCTGCGTGTTTCGCCGATGTTTCCGGGTATTGCCCGGCGCAACGAAGCAGTTGTGGGCGGGGCATGGATACGTGAAATCGGATTCGGTCTGTTTGCCCTGGTCGGCGGGTCGATGCTGTGTGTTGGGAGCATTTCGCTCCTGCCATGGATCGAGGATCGCAAAAAGCCTGCGGTGAAGCGGAAAGCGCGGCGAGCACGGAATCGCGTCAGTGGTTCGTGATGCGGGCGGGCAGGCTGGTTTCTTCGCCCCCCTCGATTGCGTCCACCCATGCGAGGCGGTTGATCGACGTAGTGCGTAGCCCGAGGATCGGCCATTCACTGATCGCGTGCCTGTTTAAGGTAATCCAGAAAACTTGGTTCGTTGCTCCGTCAACTTGGACAGGCACTGCGATGCCCCGGACGTGCTCGCGACGCAACGTCTTCCGGAATCGGCGGCCGTAACCGGCCGCACCAACAGTCTTCGCCAACTCGCAGCAAACGCCTCACTTCACTGCGCAAGAATGACCTTCTTGCCAGTCTGACGCTCAAGCATCAATGGCAAATACACTCGGAAGAATATAGTTTTCACATATGAATTTCCGATAACCGAAATAGCCATTGGAAACCCGAGGAGCGACAAAACTATGCACAACACGTGCGGCCCGACAGTTTCGCCCAGAACATGGTTTGTGTTCGCCCCGACCGCTGCAGCAAAAGGTATCAAGTACGCAAGCACTGACATCAACGCACCTTTAAAAGGAGTTCTTGACGTCAAGTGATCGATGTACCCACCACACGAATGACGAAAAACCAGATTATTACCGTCATCGTGGTAAATCGTATTCACGACCGCCTCTTTCTTCGCTACGCGCCGAAAATCCGAAAGAACCATGTTGGCATGCCATCCGATAATAGCAAAGCACACCGACACCACCGAAATCTTCAGGAAGGCATGCATCGGAATATACAACACGTAGAATAACCAAACAAATGCAACCATCAACCAGGGAGCCAGTGCCAGCATCGAGACGATGCCTTCGACCCAGAGTCTTCGCGCCCGTCGATTCATCGAATGGTGAAAAGACAACACGATTGATACGAGGAACTGCAAGACCAACATCAGCTTCCACACCCAGGCCGCCATCACACCTAGCTGCGAGAACACGTAATAGATGCCGGCCACGACCATACCGATCGCCAATTCGATCACCGCCAAATTTCCGTGAAAATCTATCGGCGAACTGTCGTCAATGTCTGATTTCATCATTTACGCATGAATCGAATGCGGTGCCCACAACCAACCTTAACCGCAACTTCAGCATAGCAATCACCATGAGGAATACCCGCACTATCCGGCCACCAATACGCGCTTACCACGCTCTTTCTCGATCTGCTTCGGCAAAACCATCATCAAAATGTAGTTGCGCACAAACACGCTGAGAAATAGCAGCGCGACCGGCATACCGAATACCGCCAAAAACAACAGCACTCCGTTTGTGCCGAAGTTGGACGAAAGCAAGCGATTCATCACCAAATAGAACGGCGCAATCCCGAAGACGACATATTTGAAAATTCCCGGCATGATATTCGGCTCACGATGATACCGATCGAACTCCATAGCACCACGTTGAACGTCGTAGACAAGTGCCTCGCCACGCTCCTTGATAACCTTATCGAGAAATGGAGTAGTGTTGACTGTATGACGCACGTTGCGCTGTACCACCAGCGCCCAGACGAAGTTAAGCGCGATCCCGCCAATCAATCCCGGCCATCGCACTACGCCGGGCATCGGCGCAAACACGAAATAGCAGAAATAGCAGAATATTCCAAAAAAATAGTAGGTCGAGATGGTGCCAATCGACATGACCAGTCCATACGCATATAGATCATTCGTGCCACGATATCGGACGTAGACGAAAAGCAGCGCCGCGCAACTCAACACCGCGACCGAAATGCCAATCCTCCAAGGCCATGCCGATACCGACAAGTCATCAGAATAGGCCGCATACGACAGTGCTGCTCCCAATAGCGACATCACCAGAACCAGCGGAACCGCTTTCTTCAGCATTGTCAGAACGTGGTCTGACTGAGGTTGCGAAATATTCTTCATGATCATCGTTTCAGTTCTCTCTGACATTACGCATTGTCAGGGCGTAAACATCATCGGATAGCCCTCGTAGTCCTTCGGCATCATCTTCTCCAGGTAGGTTGCCGCACTGCTGATCGACTCACCTAGCCATTTGAAACCGGCGGTAACAATCTCGGTTGCATGGAATTTCTTGTCCAAATAATCCACACCGTACCCCACCGCACACGCAACGACGATGGTACCCACCACGATCCCCCAAACGGGCAAGCCGGCAGTTCCGAAGAATCCGACAATCAGACCGATGACAATCGATGTCACGGCCGCATTTAGTCCAGCCTTGGTGACATCAATAAGAATCTTCGCAAGCAGATCGGAGACATGTTTGCGGCGCTTGCCTTCATGATCGATCTGCTCGTAGTCGCGCAGCCATTCGGCAGTGTCCAATGCAATCGTGAAGACGAACGCGATCAGCCCGGCCTTTTTGAATGCACCTCTGATGGCCTCCTTGGCTGCGGCGGCACGTGACGCGGCGTTGCCAGCGCCGCCAGCGATCGTCAGCACCTTCTCATGCTGCACGCCATATCGTGCTGCCGACATCAGCTGACGCAGCTTCTGATTGCCAGAAAATACGACGTACCATTTCTCTCCAGCATTCTTATGAACGACTTTTACTAATCGAAATTTTTGCGACCAAAGCTCGTCTGCCCATTTCTTGTTGTCGTTTAGGAACGCAGCAACTCCGGCGAGTTGGGCCGTCAGCCAGTTGCGCGTTGCAATCTTGTTTGGATCAATCGCGGTTTCCTCCCCGCCTCCTGACGACAGCGTATCTATGATTTCCCGTGGAACCGCCGCGAGATTGACTTCGGTTACGTGCGCGTACTGCGTCGACTTTACGTCGGCATCCTGACTCAGTTTGATGGGTAGAGGAAATGCTCCTACTTGTCCGATCGAGAGCGGATCAGAGGGTTCAGACGTTTGTAGCGACCGAAGCACAGACCCTCCCGAACTTGAACCAAATGACCTGCCAAGCGGGTTGACCTGCGTCGCTGCGAAAGGGGGCCGGCTGGTCGGCATGTTGATATTCATTGCGATGATGATCGGCTCCGGTTTGACCTTCGGATCGGAGCTGCCATCAACCAAGCCAAACTGAAGCATTGAATACCGCTGAAACACCTTCCCGTCGCGCTTGAGCACCAGTTCACCCTTGAAATCACGTCCGATCCAGATGTGGTAACGCTGGCCGTCCGAGAAACGCCCTTGCTTCACACGTTTCTTTTGCGCGACGTCATAGATCCAGTCTTCCGGCGCCTCGACGGTGTAAGTCGCACCTTTGCTTATATGAAGATCAAATATGACGTCACGATGCTTGCGCAACAGAACCGTGATATCCGACTCGGCCCAGCAACTCACCGGCTCCCCCGGCAGATCAATACAGACGTTATGTTGAACAAGAGGCTTGCCCATTTTCACTCTCCCGTCCGTTTGACCTGACTGGCCACGAACTCGTCAAAATCGATGTTCTTCAATTCCGCCTTGCCTTCCGCATCGAGCGCGACGCTATGCTCCGTCCCGTCCTCGGTCGTGAACTTGATCGGCTCCCCGTGCGGCACGTTGCCGTCGGCATCCACGTAGCGAATCCGCATGTCTGCCTTCTTGCCTTCCGACTTGAACGTCTTCTGGAGACTCGTCGGCCCGCTGAACGCATGCTGTCCGCCCTTCACGTCGATCTTGCCCGGCGCATGAATCTCGATGTTGCCGCCCTTGATGCGGACATATGCGCCACCCGACGTCAGCAGAATCTCCTCCTTAGCGACGCCTTCGATCGTTGCGGTCGCCGACAGCACCTTGACTGCCTTCTGCGCGACCATCTCGACGTTGTCGTTCTGCGCCTGTATCTCGACGGCACCTTTCCCGGCGAAGAGCTTCATGCCCGCATTCTGCGCAAACAGGCTGAGCTTCTCCTTGACGCTCGCCACCAGCGACTTGCCGCTGACGAGATGCGTGCTCTGTCCGCTCACGACGTTGACATGCCGGTCCGCAGCCAGATGCGTACTGTGTTGCGACGCCACCCCGATCCCCGCCGGGCTCGCAAACAGCATCACCGGCTCCTTGAACGCGTTCGCGTTCCCCGTCCCGCCGCCGGCAGTCCTGCCGCCGCTCGCGGTCGCGCCCGACACGCTGTTCTGCGTCGCATCGGCGAATTGCTTCAGCGCATCGTGACCGGTACCGAGACTCTCCGCCTGGTGCATCTCGCTGACCTGCGACATCGACTCGATCAGCCCCTCCGCATTGACGAGTTGCTGCTTCGCTTCGCTCACGTCGAGCGGCTGGCTGTCGGCCTGCTTCGGATGCGTCGTCACGTACAAGCCCTGCCCGGCGCGCATCGCACCGTACGCATCCGTGCGTAAATCGAAACCGGAGCCGAGATACGCCCCGCGCGTGTTGCCGTTCTGTTCGATCAGGTAGCCGAGATGAAGCAGCGAATTCGCGCTGCTGCTGAACAGGCGCGCGCGGTTCTGCCCGGTCGCGTCGTCGAGCACCATCTCGTTGTGCCCCGATCCCGCATATTCCTTCGACCGGAAACCCGACAGGATCCCGTCGCTATGCCATTGCGGCTTGGCGGCACCGTTGTACACACGATGCATGACGATCGGCCGGTCGCAATCGCCGCCGATGTAGCCGATCAGCACTTCCTCGCCGACCCGCGGAATATGAACACCGCCGTAACCACCGCCGGTATCCGACTGCACGACGCGCATCCAGCAAGACGCATTCTCGCGGCCTTCGCTCTGCCGATCCCAGACGAACATGACCTTGATCCGGTTCAGTTCGTCGGTATAGACCTCCTCGCCTTTCGGCCCGACGACGACGGCGGTCTCGAGCTGCATCGCGGGCTTGCGGTGCTCGAACGGGCTGCGGTATGGCACGCTCGCACGCTGCGCCTCGACCTCGACGAGATAAAACCCGGCGGAGCCGTCGTCGTGCCCGACCTCGAACGCAGCCGCTTCGCTGTGACCGGCCTTCACCCGCGCCAGCTGATCCTGCAGGCTATGCGGGAAATTCGCTTCGTGGTCCGAGATCGGCAGATTGTTCTCGATGTACCGCGCGACCCCGATGGCCGCGAACTCGCGATCGCTGGCCGAATCGCGATCGTGCTCGGGATGATCGACCAGCGTGAAGCGCCGGCCGGCATCGATCGCGCGCACGCCGCCCACGCCGAAGAAGCGCTTCGCGCGCGACTCCCATTCCTCGAGGCGAATCTTCGACAGGTGTTCGCCGCGGTCCTGCCCCGGATACGTGTACGCGCCTGTGTATTCGTAGATTTCCGCCTGGCCCGGCAGGTCGCCCTGGCCGGCTTTCGTCGGCAGCGTCGTGCCGTTCGGATTGCCGGCCGACGACGGCGATTTGTAGTCGAACGTGCGCGTGGTGTGCAGCGTGCTCTGCAATGTCCGCGACGCGGCCCATTGCGTGAACCCGGCGGTTTCGGTGCCGCTGCCCGAGCGATCGAACGTGACGGCATTCGGCGACAGCGCATCGACCGCATGCAGGTCGTCGGTGATGACGAGCATGTGCGCCTTCCCGTCTTCGCTGTGCCGCCAGAAACCGAACAGCCCTTCGTCCTCCATCAGCCGGTGCACGAAGTTCCAGTCCGTTTCGCTCTGACGGCAGTACGACCGGGACGGCAACGGCTTCGACAGCGCGAACTGGTACTGGCCCCTGACCTGCGGATGCGTATCGAACACGTCGGCGAGGATCGCGTCGACCGGCTTGTCCTGCCAGTACCGCATGTCGCTGCGAAACTTGAGGAAGTGCATCCACGACGCGAAGCGCAGCTGGTAACTTGACAGGCTGCCGTCGGCGCCGACCCGCCGCGCCGTGTGGATATAGCCGTTGATCGGCAGATACGACTTGTCCGCCTGCTGGATCCACAGCGTGATCGGCCGCGCGATCAGTGTCTTGAGCTCGACGTCGCTTGCGGTGGACACCAGATCGAGTGCAACGCTGAAATCGCGGCCGAGCTCGGAACGGGTCACGGCGCGGCGCGGCACGAGCGCATTGTTCGGCAGCGACGGGATGTCCGTCTTCAGCAGGCGATCCTGCTGAATCAGGCCGCCGCGGATCGCCTGTGCCAGTTCGGTCACGTTCATGCGTCACCCTTCTTCTCGTTCATCGCGAGCCCGCCGGGCCCGCACTCTCAGGTCAAAAAGCGCTCGTTCACGACTGCTCGTCGGGCCTCACGCCGAGCAGTTCGCGGATATGCGACAGCGACCCGTCGTCCTTCACGACGCTCTCGAGCCACTTGTGCAGCGGCATGTCGGCCCATTCGGCGGCCTTGTCCGCGAGATACGCAACCGGGCTGTGCGGCTCGGTCTGGCGGAAATAACGCGCGACCGCGCGCAACTGGTCGACGGCCTGCGCACGGTTCTGGATGCCGGCAATCATTTGCGTCACCGGCGGACGCGGAGCGGTCTGCGGCTGCACATGGGTCTCCTCGGTATGGAACGTATCGCCGAAGCTCGGCTCGATGCGCTCGGGCTGCGCCTGCTGTGCCGACGGCGCATGCGGCGCGCTGCCCGTATAGCCCTGCTCGCGCGCAAAGCGCTCGGCGAGCCGGTACACGGTCTCGAACGCGTCGCGCGCCTGCCGGAAGCTCGGCGCCGAATCGCCCGCGCGTTCGACGAGCCGCTCCTCGAACGCGTCGAGTGAAATCTCGAACGCCTTGAGGTTCGCGAGCAGCGCCGTGTAGAACGCGATCGGCGTCACGCGCCGCGACGCATCGACCTGCTCGACCGACGGTTTGCCGCGTGCGATGTCGTCCGCGTGTTCGGGGTCGCGCTTCACGGCCTGCGCCACATGCTGCGCAACTTCCCAGTCGAGCGTCGTGAACGCGTTCGACGCGCCCTCCGTCACGGGAATGCCGCGCAGCAGTTCGGCCGTACGGCCGGACAGCCACGTGACGTTGCCGAGCCGGTATTCGACGTCGTCGCCTTCGGGCAGCGGATGCACGGTGTCCCAGTAGTCGCGGCACAGGCCTTCCAGCAGCGCATAGCCTTCGGTGAGGCCGGTGATGCCGTCCTCCAGCGCGAGCGCCTCGGTCAGCCATACGGCGAGCCGCAGGTCCTTGGTGCGCGTGCGCAGCAGCTCGCCCGCGCGATCGACGACGAAGCCCCAGTCGGCCTCCTTGATCTCGGTCACCCACTCGCCCTGGTCGAGCGTCGGATCGTCATAGCGCCGCGCGTCCTGGATCGCGTCGAATTCGTTCGAGAACAGCAGGTCGTCGCCGCTGGGCGACGCATCGCTGATCGGCGTCAGCAGCTCGGGGAGATTGATCGGCATGGTTCGGTCAGTTCATCAATGCATGTTGCGCGGCCGCGCTCATTCGACGGTATATGCGAATTCGCCGGCCTCGTCCGCGCGCACCGCGATGCGCGCGATGGCCGCGCCGTCGGCGATCCGGCCGAGCACGTGGCCCGCGATCTCCGGCAGCAGCGTGCCGTTCAGGATATGGTCGACGTTGCGGGCGCCCGAATCGACCTCGGTGCAGCGCGCGAGCACCGCCTCGACGAGCGATTCGTCCCACTCGAACGCGGCCTTGTGATTCGCCTCGATGCGGCGGCGGATCCGTTCGAGCTTCAGCGCGATGATCTCGGCCAGCACGTCGTCGGAAATCGGGTAGTACGGCACGACCTTCATCCGGCCCAGGAAGGCCGGCTTGAACGTCTTGTACAGCTGCGGGCGCAGCGTCTCGGCGAGCGCGTCCGGATCGGGCAGCTCCTCGGCCGGCTTGTTCAGGCACGCCTGCATCACCGCGGCCGACCCGACGTTCGACGTCAGGATGATCAGCGTGTTGCGGAAATCGATCTCGCGCCCTTCGGCATCGTCCATCGTGCCCTTGTCGAACACCTGGAAGAACATCTCGAGCACGTCCGGGTGCGCCTTCTCGACCTCGTCGAGCAGCACGACGGAATACGGGTTGCGTCGCACGGCCTCGGTCAGCACGCCGCCCTCGCCGTAGCCGACGTAGCCCGGCGGCGAACCCTTCAGGCCCGACACGCTGTGCGCTTCCTGGTACTCGCTCATGTTGATCGTGACCATCTTGCGCTCGCCGCCGTACAGGATGTCGGCCAGCGCGAGCGCCGTCTCGGTCTTGCCGACGCCCGACGGCCCGACGAACATGAACACGCCGCGCGGTTTGTTCGGATCCTCGAGGTTCGCGGTCGCCGTGCGCACGCGCTGCGCGATCGCGTCGAGCGCATGGTCCTGGCCGATCACGCGCGCGGTCAGCAGCGGCTGCAGGTTCAGCACGGTGTCGATCTCGTCCTTCACCATCCGGCCGAGCGGGATGCCGGTCCATGCGGCAACGATCTCGGCGACGACGTGGCCATCCACCTGCAACGGCACCATCGGCTCGCCGCCCTGCAGCGCGTGCAGCGCCGCGACGCGTTCGGCCAGCTTCTCGCGCGTGACCGGCACGTCGACCGGCGCGCCGTCTTCCGACGGCCCACGCGCCTTGTCGAGCGTGTCGCGCAGTTCGGTGATCTCGGCGACGATCACGCGCTCGGCTTCATAGCGCGCCTCGTCCTCGGCCAATTGCGCGAGCGCCGTGTCGCGCGCGTCGCGCAGCTCGCCGAGGCGCTCGTCGTGCGCCGCGCCGCCCGCCGCTTCGCGCTCCAGCGAAGCGATTTCCGCGTCGATGCGCTCGATGCGCTTCTTCGTGTCGTCGATCGCCGCCGGCGTCGCGCTGTGCGCGAGCGCGACCTTCGCGCACGCGGTGTCGAGCACGCTGATCGCCTTGTCCGGCAGCTGGCGGCCGCTGATATAGCGATGCGACAGGCGCACGGCCTCGGTGATCGCGTCGTCGAGAATCCGCACGTTGAAGTGCTTCTCCATCAGCCCGGACATCCCGCGCAGCATCGCGGCCGCGAGCGGCTCGCTCGGCTCCTCGACCTTCACGACCTGGAAGCGCCGCGCGAGCGCCGCATCCTTCTCGAAGTACTTCTTGTATTCGCTCCACGTCGTCGCGGCGATCGTGCGCAACTCGCCGCGCGCGAGCGCCGGCTTCAGCAGGTTCGCCGCGTCGTTCTGGCCGGCCTGGCCGCCCGCGCCGATGATCGTGTGCGCCTCGTCGATGAACAGGATGATCGGGTGCGCGCTCTTCTTCACCTCGTCGATCACGCTCTTCAGACGGTTCTCGAACTCGCCCTTCACGCTCGCGCCGGCCTGCAGCAGCCCCATGTCGAGGACGTGCAGCGCGACGCCGCGCAGCGGCGGCGGCACGTCGTCGGCCGCGATCCGCAGCGCGAGGCCCTCGACGACCGCCGTCTTGCCGACGCCGGCCTCGCCGGTCATGATCGGGTTGTTCTGGCGGCGGCGCATCAGGATGTCGATCGCCTGGCGGATTTCGGCTTCGCGGCCGATCACCGGGTCGATCTTGCCGTCGCGCGCGCGCTGCGTGAGGTTGGTCGTGTACGTGTCGAGCGCGGGCGTCTTCGACGGACCGACCGCGGGCGCGGCACCGTCGGCGGCCGGCGCGACGTCGCCGCCTTCCTCATCCGCCTGGCGCGGCTCGGCCTCGCTCGAGCCGGCCATGATCTCCTCGAACTTGTGCTTCAGGTCCGCCACGTTCATTTCCGCGAACTGCGACGACATGCGCTGCGCGAACTGCGCGAGATCGGGCGCCGTCAGCAGCGCGAGCAGCAGGTGCCCCGAGCGGATGCGGCCGAGCTGCGAATCGAGCGACGCGATCAGCCACGCCTGCTCGAACAGCGCAATCAGGTGCACGGAGAACACCGGCGTGCGCGTGTTGCCCGTCTTCAGCCGCGTGAGTTCGCGCTCGAGATCGGCACGCAGCGCATGCGGATCGACGCGGCTCGCGCGCAACGCAAGCGGCAGGTCGCCCGTCGCTTCTTCGAGCAGCGCGAGGAACAGATGCTCCAGATCGACCTCGTAATGGCCGCGCGCCAGGCACGCGCTCGCCGCACGCTCCGTCGCGTGCCGGCACAGCGGGTTCAGTTTCGTGATCAGGGTCTTCAGAGGCGTGCTCATGGCGTTGATCTCAGGTTCGATTGCGTGTTTGCTTGTTGTCGTTCGGAATCAGTGAATCACGTGCAGCTCGTAGCGGGCGTCCGACCGGTCGTCGACCGCGTCGCGCGTACAGAGGAATGCGTCCCAGCCGAGCCGCGAGCCCGCGCCGAGCACGCTCGCGCCGACCTCGGTGCGTTTCAGCACGAGCTTCACCTCGTATTCGAGCGTGACGCCGGCGAGCAGCGTCAGCATCCGCTCGAGCGCGACGGCCTGCGCGCCGCCGGGCAGGAACGCCTCGTAGTCGCGCTTGGACAGCGGGCCGACGACGATCCGCGCGCGCATGTCGCGCTGCCACACCCGTTCGCCGACGAGCGCCGTCGCGCCGAGCACCGCGTTGACCTCGCCGAGCACGCTCAGCTGGTCGGGCGGCACGTCGTACCACTTGCCGACGAACTGGTCGATCTTCACCGGCACGCGGAAGTAATCGGACAGCGTGCGCTGCAGGTAGGCGGCCGACATCGGCCGGTGCCGCGCGGCGAGCGCGTAGCCGGCGACGGCCTCGTCGAGCACGCCGCCCGCGCCGGCCGCGAGGCTGTCGCGCACCTCGTCGCTCGGCACACCGGCGATCGCGAGCAGGAGCGGCAGGTAGCGCTCGTCGCGGTCGAGTTCGTAATGGAACGGCAGCCGGTATTTCTTCCACGCCGCGTAGAACAGCGCGGTCGCGCGGTTCGAGAACACGTCGAAGAACGCGCGCGCTGCGTGGTCGCGCTTCAGGTGCTCGCGCGCGACGATCTGCTCGGTGTAGTGCAGCGGCAGCGCGCCCTGCCCGCCGAGAAGCCCGAAGAACGCGGGCGTCAGCTCGACGTGGCCGAGTTCGCCGGCCGCGAGCGCGGCGCCGCGCTCCTCGCCCGAGTCGAGCAGCGTGCCGTCGTCGTCGAACGAGCGGGCGCCTTCGATCTCGCTCGGCGGAAAGCCGAGCGACAGCGTATTGCGGAATTCGATGCGCTGCGCGACGACGTCGCCCTGCCGCCACGCGCCGGGCGCATCGGACGCCTGCCGCGCGAACAGCCCTTCGAGCACGCGCACCGCCTGGAAGAACTCGAAGCGGTGCGGTTCGTCGAGCAGCGCGTCGACTACGCCAGGATCGATTCGCCGGTGCGGGGCTTGCATCGGATGATCTCCTCGCCGGTGCGCTTCGACACCACGACTAGTTGAACGAAACTGTTGAGATGGACATACAGCCCGAAGAAGCTGTCGAGCACGCGCACGAACGACGCGAGGCTCGCGCCGACGAAGTGTTCCTCGTCGATCGTCAGGCGGATCTCGATGCCGCGCACGAAGGTCGCGAACGGCTTGCCGGGCAGCCACTGCACGGCGCCGCGCTGCTCGACGCCGGCGAGGCCGTCGATCTGGCGCATCGACACGGCGGTGCGCCGCAGGTCATACAGCGTCAGCATTTCCTTGAGCGGCGCGAGCCCGTGCGCGACCAGCGACACGTGGTTCAGCGCGAGGTGCGACACGAGCCGCCAGTGCGCGGCGCGGCCGCGCTCGAAACGCAAGCTCTGCGTCGGGCGCCGCAGCAGCGAGATGCCGCTCGTCTGCGCGCCGCCTTCCTGGAACAGATCGCCGCCTTCGAGACCGAACGCGAGCATCGACGGCAGGTCGCGGTTCGTGCAGGTGAGGTCGAGGCTCAGTGTGTCGGTTTGCGGTGACGTCGGTTCGAAGTCGATGTCGACGATCGAGATCTCGGTCTCGTAGCCGGGGCTTTTCTGCGCGACCCAATCGTTGCGGCGCGCGAACCAGTAGTGACCGATCCGCGCCGATTCGCCGTGATGCAGCGAATAGAACGGCCGGAACTCGATCACCGATTCTTCATGCGCCTGCTGCCGGACGAGCTTCACCGAATCGATCGAGTACACCTCGTACGCGAACGCGCGGCGCGCTTCGGCGATCACCGGGTACGACACCGCACGGTGCGTGATGCGGATCGGCTCGCCGTGCTGGCGGAACAGGTTGACGATCGGCGTGCAGAACAGCCGGAAATGGCTGGCCGTCAGCAGCTCGAGCAGCCGCGCGACGTGCGAATCGCTGCGCACGTCCTGCAGCACCAGATGCAGCGTCGCGCGCTGGCAGCGGCCCGACGCGCGCGCGATCGCCGCGAGATCGAAATCGACGAAATCGAACTTGTCGGGGAACGCGAAGTATTCGGTGAGCAGGCGATACGCGGGGTGCGACTTCGCCGGGTAGTCGATCAGCGCGTCGTCCTCGTCGAAGCCGGCGTGCGCGATCGGCAGCTTGCGCAGCGCCGTCCAGCGGCCGTTGCGCTCGGGCTCGACATACGCGCCGAGCACGTTGACGAACAGGCAGTCGGTCAGCGCGGCGACGAACGACTGTTCACCATGCAGGTGCGCGCGCAGCGTCGGCAGCTTCAGCGCGCCGAGATCGAGTTGCGCGGCGAGCGATTCGAACGTGATCGAGATCACGCCCGTCGCGTTGGACGGCAGCACCGTCGCGCTCGGCGCGAGCGCGACCGGCGTGTAGCGCGCCTCCGAGATGCGGATCGGCGCGAGCGTCACGTCGTACGCGGTGCGGAACCGGCACTGCACGCCGCGGATCGGACGGCTCTTCAACTCGGTGCCGCGGTCGATCACGACCGGTTCGGTCTGCTGGCCGGGCGAAGCCGGCGTGAACTGCGCGATCGAGCACGACGGGAACGGCCGCAGGTAGTGCGGATACAGCACTTCCAGCAGCGCTTCGGTGAATTCCGGGTAGTCGTCGTCGAGCTTCTTGTTGATGCGCGCGCCGAGCAGCGCGAACGACTCGATCATCCGCTCGACGTGCGGATCCTCGCAGTGCTCGCCGGACAACGCGAGCCGCGCGGCGATCTTCGGATAGCGTTCGGCGAAATCTCGCGAATAGCGCCGCAAAAACGATAATTCGCGCTCGTAATACGGCAGCAATTCTTCCATCGACGACCCCGAACCTCAATATTTCCTGCCGGACCCTGATCCGCCACCGGGCGGTCCGGCCCGCTCGGCGGCTTGATTTACAGCATTCTGGCCGCGCGTGTGCGCGTGACCGAATACTGCAGCGTCGACGGCTGCAGCATCGCGTCGAAACTCACCGGCTCCTCGGCCGGGTGCACGACGAGCAGCGCCTGGATCGCGAAGTAAAGCGCGTTGGTCGACTGCTCGTTCAGCTCGAACGTCACCTGCACCTGCTGCAGCCGCGGCTCGTGGCGCGCGATGGCCTGCTGGATCGACTTGCAGATGAACGCGCGGTCGTAGTGACTCGCGAGGCTCAGCCCCGCGAAATCGTTCAGCCCGTAGGTCAGCACCGACTTCTGGCATTCCGGCAGCGCGGCCAGCTCGATTTCGGTGTGCGCGATACGGGTGTTGAGGATCGCCTCGACGTCGCGGGCGACCGTATTCTTGAGCTCGTCCAGCGACAATTGCCGCATTGCGGCCGAGGCCGGCAAGTGCGGTTCGTCGTCGAACAGCTTGTCGAGAAAACTGGGTTCGAATCGTTTCATCGGCCGGCGTGCACAGCGAAAACGGCAACGGGACGCCCGGCGCTCCGTTGCCGCAACCGACCTTAGACCGCGTAGGTCTTGTCGTTCTTCGTCAGGCTCCAGGCGCCTTGCGTGTTGCCGCCCTGGTTGCCGCCGATCTTCTGCTGGGTCTGCTTCCACTGCACGGCCGCGTACTTCAGCGAGAACGTCTCGAGGGGCAGACCTTCCTCGCGAACGCTCGGCGCGATGCTCGAGATGATCACGTACTTGAGCTTCACTTCCAGATACTGCACGCGCTTGCCTTCACCGTCCGCGCGCGAGAAATGGACCGTCACTTCATCGAACGTGGTGCCGCCCGATGCGTGCTGGTACAGCAGCGGGCTCGACGAATCGATTTCCTTCGTGAAAATCATGTCGCCGTGCTCGCAGCGCGTCATCGTGTGACCGCCTGCGGTCGATGCCGTTGCCGAACGCGGCTGAACGATCGAGTGATCCCACGATTTCAGTTCGATCCAGCCCTGATGGTCTTTGTCCGCGGACTCGCCCTTCACCGCCGGACTACCAAACTGCAAGTGCATATGTAACATGGCCCTTCGACTCCCCAAAGAGGTGGTTTTAACGTCCTACCCAGGCGGCCCGCCCGGGCGATTTACTCGCTTATGAATTTGCCGGTTTGGGCAGATCAGCGACAAGTCGCAGAGAAATCGAGAGTTCGTCGAGCTGAAAGTGCGGACGCAGGAACGCGACCGAACGATACGAGCCCGGCTTGCCCGGAATCTCCGACACTTGTATGGATGCCTCGCGCAGCGGGAATTGCGCCTTCTGTTCCTGTGACGCGTTGTCGTCGAGCAGGACGTACTGCGAAATCCACCGGTTGAGGAAAGTCTCCACGTTCTGCGCCGATGCGAAGCTGCCGATCTTGTCCCGCATCATCGCCTTCAGGTAGTGCGCGACGCGCGATACCGAGAAGATGTACTGAAGCTGGGCGGACAGGACCGCGTTCGCATTCGCGCTGTCGGTGCTGTATTTTTTCGGTTTCTGCACCGATTGCGCGGCGAAGAACGCTGCGTAATCCGAGTTCTTGCAATGAACGAGCGGGATGAAGCCGAGGTCGCTCAGCTCCTTCTCGCGGCGATCGGTGATCGCGATTTCGGTCGGGCACTTCAGCGCGACTTCACCGTCGTCGGTCTTGAACGTGTGGGTCGGCAGGTCCTCGACGAGGCCGCCGCCCTCGACGCCGCGGATCGCCGCGCACCAGCCGAAGTCGTCGAACGCGGCCGTCAGGCGTGCCGCGAAGGCCCACGCTGCGTTGCACCACAGATACTTGTCGTGCTCGGTGCCGTCGACGTCCTCGACGAAGTTGAAGTTCTCCGCGGTCTGGCCATCCTTCGGATTGAACGGCAGGCGGCCGAGGAAGCGCGGCAGCGTGAGGCCGACGTAGCGCGAATCCTCGGCATCGCGGAACGACTTCCACTTCGCGTATTCGACCGTGTCGAACACCTTGCCGAGATCGCGCGGCTTGCCGAGGTCGGAGAACGACTCGAGGCCGAGCAGCTCCGGCGATGCCGACGCGATGAACGGTGCGTGCGCGGCCGCCGCGACGTGCGACATCTGCTCGATGAAGTACATGTCTTCCGGCTGGCGCGAGATCTCGTAATCGCCGATCAGCGCACCGAACGGCGAGCCGCCGAACGTGCCGAACTCTTCTTCGTAGACCTTCTTGAACAGCGCGCTCTGGTCGAACTCGCTCGCGCCCTTGAAGTCGCGCACGAGGTCGCGCTTCGGTGCGTGCAGCGCCTTGATCTTGATCGTCTGGCCGGTGTTGCTTTCCTTGACCAGATAGTCCATCCCGCGCCACGTGCTTTCGAGGCGCTGGAATTCCGGCGCATGCATCACCGCGGACAGCTGCGTGGAGATCAGGCGGTCGAGTTCCGCGACGCGCGCGTCGATCGTCGCCGACAGGTTGTCCGACACGATCACCGTGCCGTCGAGCACCTGGTGCACGAGTTCACCGATCAGGTCCTTCGCGCGCGCATGCTCGGAATCGGATTTCGCGACCTTGCTCTTCTCGACGATGTCGTCGAGCAGTGAAGTCCCGGCGGCGTATTCCGCGCCGCTCGCTTGGGCCGCAGCCGTTTGCTGGTTCATCTCAACACTCCGTCGTCATTCGCCGTCTTTGTCGCCGCCCGTGCCCTTCGCGAGCTCCTGCAGCTGCTGCGTGTTCTTCAGCACCTCGGACAGCAGGTCCTCGAGCTTGTCGTTGCCGGCGAGCTTGTTGCGCAGGTCGGCGAGCTTCGAGCGCGCCTCGAGCAGGCGGCGCAGCGGCTCGACCTGTTCGACGACTTCGTCCGGGCTGAAATCCGACAGCGACCGGAACTTCAGGTCGACCGCGAACTTGCCGCCTTCCGGGCTCAGGCGGTTTTCCACCTGGAACGCGGCGCGCGGCTCGATCGCCTTCATCACGTCGTCGAAGTTGTCACGGTCGATGTTGACGAACTTGCGGTCGCGCAGCTTCGGCTGCTCGACTTCCGACTGGCCCGCCAGATCGCCGACGACCCCGACGACGAACGGCAGTTCCTTCACCTCGATCGCGTCGCCCTTCTCGACCTCGTAGGTCAGCTGGACGCGCGGCGGCCGTATTTTCTGCAAGCTTTTCTGAATGCTTTCTTTCTTGGCCATCTCGACGGCTCCCAGGTTAGTTGTGGTTATCGCGTCAGTTGCGGTCAGTTGCGCAGCGCGCTGAACGGATCCGCACCGCCCTTCTGCGCCGCCGCGGCCTGCGGCGGAGCCGACGGCGTCGGCGCGGTCGTTGCTGCTTCAGCGGCCGGTGCCGCACCGGCCTTCGGACGATGAACGATGCGGCGCGGCGGACGCGCCTTCGTGGCACGCTGCTCCGGCGGGAACAGCGCCGATTCGCCGAGCGTGTCGCGCAGCTGCTTCGCGAGCGCCTGCGCGTCCGACTTCGCGTCGCCCGCGAGCGACGAGTCCTGGCGCAGTTCGCCGAGCGACTGCGTCGCGATCCGCAGCCCCGCGACGGCGAGCACGCTCTTCGCCTGACGGTCGGTCGCGTCGCGCTGCAGGGCTTCCTGCGCGGCGACGATCGCCTGGCCATAGTGGTTCTGGGCAAACTGGATCTGCGCGATGCGCGACCACGGTTCCTCGCGCGTCGGATCCGACTTCGCGAGCTGCTGGTACAGGCCGAGCGCCTTGTCCTGATCGCCCGACTTCGCAACGGCGTCCGCATCGGCCAGCGACTTGTTGAACACCTCGGCAGTCGGCGGTGCCGGCGGCTGGCTCGCACAACCGGCGATCACGCCGCAAGCCAGCACTACCCCAGACAATTTTGCGAAGAGACGGTCTTTCATCGTTATATCCACCGGCGCGTGAGTATTAAAATCGTTGAGAATCTGGTTCTTTTGCTTTGCAAGAAGCGCGCGGGTATAGTACCGATCAATTTTTCATAATTCAATCGCTGCGTGCAGAGTAATTCCTTTTAAAATCGTGCGCTACCCCCTCGAAACACCTCTGGCAGCGGCCCGCCAGCGGCTTTCGCATCGACCGGAATGCGCAAGTTTTACTTGGCCGGCAACGCATCGCCCGGGCGACGGAAAAAATTTCCGAACAGGCGTTGCGCCGCACGTGTGCTTAATAGTTGAACGGCAGATAAGCCGGGCATTCGCGTGGAACGCGGAAATACCCGGCAGTTTTGACAGGGGAGTTAAAGGCGGCACGCCGGAAACACGATGAGATCGTCCATGATTCGCTATGCGCTGCCGCTGATTGCCTGCGCGCTCCTGGCCGGATGCGCGGCCGCCCCGCTGCTCGGCTCCGCCGCAGGCGCCGTGATGCAGGCCGCCGGAATCGGCAAGCCCGAACTGCCGGACGCCCAGAAGCCGCCGCGCAACATCGGGCTCACGCTCGCCGCCGCGCCCAACCTCAACGCCGCGAACGATCACAAGCCGCTCGCGTTAGTGGTGAGACTCTACGCGCTGAAGGATCCGACTTCGTTCCAGCAAGCGCCGTTCGACGCATTCACCGACCCGACCAAGGAAAAGGCCGCACTGGGCGCCGATCTGCTGAACGTGCGTGAAATCACGCTGATTCCGGGCCAGCGCTATACCGCAACCGAAAAGGTGTCGCGCGAAGCGCAGGCATTCGGCATCGTCGCGCTGTTCCGTGATCCCGCAATCCAGCGATGGAAACTGACATTCGACCCGGCGAAGTCGGAGAAATCCGGCATAATCATCGGCCTGCATAATTGCGCGATGACGGTCACCGACGGCTCTGTCATCGCACCGCAACAAGGTGCGCCCTCGCAACCGCTGAATATGCTTTCGTCGGTCACCTGCGGTTAAGCATGACGCACGAATGTCATTTAACAAGAGTTAACAAATTGGCGATTAATTCGGGCACGAACAAATCGATTACATCGCAACGCCACATTAACCGGATTTGACATGAGTTATTCGGCCAAGGTGCTATGGGGGGAAGGGCTGTTCCTCCGGCCTCAACACTTCCAGCGGCAGGACGCCTACCACGAGGCGCGCCTGTTCGAATCCATCCAGGCGATCCAGCCTTACAACTGGGGCGTGCGCTCGGTGCGCATCGACCGCGATGCGCTCGGCAGCAACGTGCTGCGCGTGGCCGAGCTCGCGCTGGTGTTCCAGGACGGTGCGCTGTATGCCGCGCCGCAGGCCGACGACCTGCCGCCGCCGATCGCGCTCGACACGCTGCCCGACGGCATCAACGAGTTCGTGTTCTACCTCGCGCTGCACCCGCTGCGCGAGAACAGCACCAACTACAGCGACGATCCGGCCGCCGGCTTCATGACGCGTTTCGTCAGCGAGCAGACGAGCGTCGCCGACAACTTCACCGACGCCGCCGAAGCCGACATCACGTTCCTGAAGACGCAAGTCAAGCTGATCGCACACAGCGAGCCGCGCGACCAGCTGCTGTCGGTGCCGCTCGTGCGCGTGCGCCGCACCGCGACGTCCGGCTTCGAGATTGACGACAGCTTCGTGCCGCCGTGCCTCGCGATCGACGCATCGCCGATCCTGCACCAGCGGCTGCGTCAGCTGGTCGACGCGCTGCAGGCGAAGGTCAATGCGCTGTATGGCTTTCACCGCGAACCGTCGAAGAACATCATCGAGTTCCGCTCGGGCGACATCGCGTCGTTCTGGCTGCTGCACACCGCCAACGCCGCGTTCGCGACGCTCGCGCACCTGCACCAGCATGCGGCGCTGCATCCGGAGCGCCTGTTCCAGGAACTGCTGCGCCTCGCGGGCCAGCTGATGACGTTCTCGAAGGGCTATACGCTCGCCGACCTGCCCGTGTATCGCCATGACGATCCTGGCCCGAGCTTCGCGCGTCTCGACCTGATGCTGCGCGAGCTGCTCGACACCGTGATCTCGACGCGCTACTTCGCGATCACGCTCGACGAGGTGCGTCCGTCGTTCCACCTCGGCCGCCTCGATTCGGGCAAGATCGACGACAAGACCGAGTTCTATCTGGCGGTGTCCGCCGACATGCCGAACGTCGAGCTCATCGATGCGGTGCCGGCCCGCTTCAAGGTCGGCGCGCCCGACGACGTCGACAAGCTCGTGCTGTCGGCCATGCCCGGCGTGCGGCTGTCGTACACGCCGCAGGTGCCGCCCGCGATTCCCGTGCGGCCGGGCGCGTGCTATTTCTCGCTCGATTCGCGCGGCGCGCTGTACGAGCGCATGCTGCAGGCCCAGTCCGCGATGATCTACGCGCCGACTGGCATCAATGACCTGAAATTCGAACTGATCGCGGTCACATCATGAGCTACGCGCCCTCCCTGTTCGGCGACAACACGCCGGCCCCGTTGCAGACCCCGGCGTCGACCGACGCCGCGTTCCAGGCCCGTTCGCTGCTCGACCTGCTGTACGACGGGTTCTTCATGCTGTTCCTGCTCAAGAACGGCCGCGAGCCGGACAGCGCGAGCGAGTTCAGCACGAAGATCCAGGAGTTTCTGTCGGATTTTGAGCGTGGCGCGAAGAAGCTCAATATTCCCGCCGAGGACGTGTATGGCGCGAAGTTCGCGTACTGCGCGGCCGTCGACGAGATGGTGCTGTCGTCGCAGTTCAAGATCCGCACCGACTGGGAACGCCGGCCGCTGCAGCTCGTGTTGTTCGGCGAGCAGCTCGCGGGGGAGAAGTTCTTTCAGTATCTCGAGGAATGTCGCGCGCAGGGCGCGGCGCGGTTGCAGTCGCTCGAGGTGTTTCATATGTGCCTGCTGCTCGGGTTCCAGGGCAAGTATCTGCTCGAGGGGCCGGAGAAGCTGGCTTACCTCACCGCGCGACTGGGCGACGAGATCGCGCATATGAAGGGCAAGCGGGCCGCGTTTGCGCCGCATTGGCCGCTGCCGGATCAGATCGCGCATCGGCTGAAGCGTGAGGTGCCGGTTTGGGCGATCGGGGCGGTGTTTGCGCTTGTCGCACTGCTCGGGTATCTCGGGCTCAATACGTATCTGAAGGACAAGACGCTGCAGGCGTTGGCGCCCTATTCGCAGGTGATCAAGGTGGGCCCGGAGTCGGCGAATTTGACGATTTCGTTGCCTTGAGGGCTGGGCTTCGTTCGGATGTTGATGCTGCATGAAAAAAGGACCGCCTCGGCGGTCCTTTTTTACTGTGGCGCGCGGCGCATGCCTCGTCAGAGCAGAATGAACTCGTCGTTGTCGACGTAGAACACGAATGCGTCGAACAATTGCGCGACGCTCGGTTCGTCGACCTGGTCATGCGCGTTGATCACGATGTCCTCGATCGTCGCGCTGTTCAGCGTGACGCGCCAGCCGGGTTGCGGTGCGGTGGCGGGGGGCGTGTCGGCTTCGGCTTGCTGGGCGGCTTCGATGAATGCGCCCTCGGTATCGAGCGTCCACGGCATCGGCGGCAGGCAGAGCCATCCGGAGAAGTCGCCGGGGTGTTCGAGGATGTGTTTCAGCGACGCGGTGGTCGTGATGGTGGTCGGCATGGGTATACGGCTGTATGGCTTGGTGAATGCGGTGCTGAGATCGTGACGTCACGGTTGCAGGCCGTGATTATGCCAACTCCGGGACCGTAAGATTGGCCAGCGTTCGTTGTCGGCCGATCTGCTGAGCCTATCCGAACCTTTGTGTGTGAGGCATAAACTGATGGCCAAGGAGCCACTTTATGCCACGCAAACGTAAGGAAGAAGCGGCCGTAGAACCGGGCAAGGGCTTGAACCTGGACCCGGAACTGATCAAGCAACTTGAACCGCGCCGGGAATCGTGGAGGCCGGTTGGTTTAAGTTAATGCAGGCAAGTCAGCGGCATTTCTGAGTTGCCTG
>NZ_QTPO01000041.1 GCF_003853645.1 Burkholderia sp. Bp9143
AACCAGCCGGGCAAGGAAGCATGGCCGGTCGTCGGCGCGACGTTCGTGCTGCTGCACGCGAAGCAGGACAAGCCGGAGCAGGGCGCCGAAACGCTGAAGTTCTTCAGCTGGGCGTTCAAGAACGGCGAGAAGGCAGCGGACAGCCTCGACTACATCTCGCTGCCGGCATCGGTCGAGACGGAAATCCGCAAGCAGTGGAAGACGAAGGTGACGGACGCATCGGGCAAGTCGGTCGCCGCGGAGTAAGCAATACAGCGGTTCGCTGCCCGGCCGTGCCGGTCGGGCAGTGTGTGCGGTAAGGCCGGGCGTTACGGCGCCCGGCGATCCAGAACAGGCAACCATGTCTGATATTTCCTACACGTCCTCCCGGTCCGCCGACGCCGCGTCGCAACGCGCGCCGGGCCGTCTCGGCGACGTTCTGTTCGGCGGCCTCGCACGGCTTGCCGCGATCGTGACCCTGCTGCTGCTGGGCGGGATCATCGTTTCCCTGATCATTGCGTCGATGCCGACCATCCAGAAGATCGGCATCGCGTTCCTGTGGCAATCCGAGTGGGATCCGAACTCGGATGTCTACGGCGCGCTCGTGCCGATCTACGGCACGATCGTGACGTCGATCATCGCACTCGTCATCGCGGTGCCGGTCAGCTTCGGCATCGCGCTGTTCCTCACCGAACTGTCGCCCGTGTGGCTGCGCCGCCCGCTCGGCATCGCGATCGAGCTGCTCGCCGCGATTCCGTCGATCGTGTACGGCATGTGGGGCCTGCTCGTGTTCGCGCCGATCTTCGCGGAATACTTCCAGAAGCCGATCGGCCGCATCTTCAAGGACGTCTGGGTGCTCGGCCCGCTGACGGCCGGCCCGCCGATCGGCATCGGCATCCTCGCGGCCGGCGTGATCCTCGCGATCATGATCATCCCGTACATCGCGTCGGTGATGCGTGACGTGTTCGAAGTCACGCCCGTGCTGCTGAAGGAATCGGCGTACGGGATCGGCTGCACGACGTGGGAAGTGATGTGGAAGGTCGTGCTGCCCTATACGAAGACCGGCGTGATCGGCGGCGTGATGCTCGGCCTCGGCCGCGCGCTCGGCGAAACGATGGCCGTGACCTTCGTGATCGGCAACACGAACCTGCTCGACAGCGTGTCGCTGTTCGCGCCGGGCAACAGCATCACGTCGGCGCTCGCGAACGAATTCGCGGAAGCGCAACCGGGCCTGCATACGTCCGCGCTGATGGAACTGGGCCTGATCCTGTTCGTGATCACGTTCATCGTGCTGTCCATCTCCAAACTGCTGCTGCTTCGTCTCGAGAAGGGAGAGGGCAAGAAATGAGCGAGCCCATCATGAATTTCCCGGGGCCGAACGGCGCCGTGCTCGATGCGATGCGCAATCGCCTGCAGCGCAAGCGCAAGGTGACCAACGCGATCGCGCTGACCGCGTCGCTCGGCGCGATGGCATTCGGCCTGCTGTGGCTCGTGTGGATTCTCTACACGACGGTGCATCTCGGTGTCGGCGGCCTGTCGCTGCAGCTGTTCACCGAATCGACGCCGGCACCGAACACGGAAGGCGGCGGCCTGGCGAACGCGATCGTCGGCAGCCTGCTGCTGTGCGGTTTCGGCACGCTGGTCGGCACGCCGATCGGCATCCTCGCGGGCGTCTATCTCGCCGAATACGGCCAGAAGAACCTGCTGGCGAGCACGATCCGCTTCATCAACGACATCCTGCTGTCGGCGCCGTCGATCGTCATCGGCCTGTTCGTGTACGCGATCGTCGTCGCGAAGTCGGGGCGCTTCTCGGGCTGGGCCGGCGTGATCGCACTCGCGCTGCTGCAGATCCCGATCGTGATCCGCACGACCGAGAACATGCTGAAGCTCGTACCGAACGCGCTGCGCGAAGCAGCCGTCGCGCTCGGCACGCCGAAGTGGCGGATGGTGCTGAAGATCACGCTGCGCGCGTCGGTCGGCGGGATCGTGACGGGCGTGCTGCTCGCGGTCGCGCGGATCGCCGGCGAAACGGCGCCGCTGCTGTTCACGGCATTGTCGAACCAGTTCTTCTCGTGGGACATGAGCCAGCCGATGGCGAACCTGCCCGTCACGATCTACAAGTTCGCGATGAGCCCGTTCGCCGAATGGCAGTCGCTCGCATGGGCGGGCGTGTTCCTGATTACGCTCGGGGTGCTCGGACTCAACATCCTGGCGCGCTCGATCTTCTCGAAAAAGTAACGGCGGAGCGATCCGATGAATATGGCAGAAAGCCACCTGAATCCCGTCGAGCGCACCGCTGCGCCCGCCGGCACGCAAGACGCGGCGCATGGCCGTCCGCTGGCGCCGCTGAACGCGAAGATCGAGGTCAACAACCTCAACTTCTTCTACAACAAGTTCCACGCGCTGAAGAACATCAACCTGCGCATTCCCGAAGGGAAGGTGACGGCGTTCATCGGCCCGTCGGGTTGCGGCAAGTCGACGCTCCTGCGCACGTTCAACAAGATGTACGCGCTCTATCCGGAGCAGCGCGCCGAAGGCGAAATCCTGATGGACGGCGAGAACCTGCTGACCACCAAGCGCGATATCTCGCTGCTGCGCGCGCGGATCGGCATGGTGTTCCAGAAGCCGACCCCGTTCCCGATGTCGATCTACGACAACATCGCGTTCGGCGTGAAGATGTTCGAGAAGCTCACGCGCTCGGAGATGGACGACCGCGTCGAGTGGGCGCTGACGAAGGCCGCGCTGTGGAACGAAGTGAAGGACAAGCTGAACCAGAGCGGCTACGGGCTGTCCGGCGGCCAGCAGCAGCGTCTGTGCATCGCGCGCGGCATCGCGATCCGTCCGGAAGTGCTGCTGCTCGACGAGCCGTGCTCGGCACTCGACCCGATCTCGACGGGCCGCATCGAGGAGCTGATCGCGGAGCTGAAGAGCGACTATACGGTCGTGATCGTCACGCACAACATGCAGCAGGCCGCGCGCTGCTCGGACTACACGGCCTACATGTACCTGGGCGAGCTGATCGAATTCGGCGAAACCGAAAAGATCTTCATCAAGCCGGTGCGCAAGGAAACGGAAGACTACATCACCGGCCGTTTCGGCTGATGACGGAGAATCACTACCATGTCGGATAAACATCTGTCGAGCCAGTTCGACGCGGACCTGAATGCCGTGTCGTCGAAAGTGCTGGAAATGGGCGGGCTCGTCGAGTCGCAGATCGTCGGCGCGATGCACGCGCTGAACGAATTCGACCGCGATGCGGCCGAGAAGGTGATCGCGGCCGAGGAAACGCTGAACGCGATGGAAGTCGACATCGATCAGGAGTGCGGCAACATCATCGCGCGGAGGCAGCCTGCCGCGCGCGACCTGCGTCTTCTGATGTCGATTTCGAAAACGATTACGAACCTCGAGCGCGCCGGCGACGAGGCCGAGAAGATCGCGAAGCGCGTGCGCCGCCTGGTCGACGAGCCGGCCGCGCGCACGGTGAACATCGCCGAGATCAAGGTGTCGGGCGAGATGGCCGTGACGATCCTGCGCCGCGCACTCGACGCGTTCGCGCGCCTCGATACGGTGGCGGCCGCGCAGATCGTCAAGGACGACAAGGAAATCGACCTGGAATTCCGCGCGTTCGTGCGCAAGCTCGTGTCGTACATGCAGGAAGATCCGCGCACGATCTCGGTCGGCCTCGAGTACCTGTTCATCGCGAAGGCGATCGAGCGGATCGGCGACCACGCGAAGAACATCGCCGAATTCATCATCTACATCGTGAAGGGCACCGACGTGCGGCACCAGCCGCGCGACACGCTCGATCGCGAAGCCAACAGTTAATCGACTCCGTAAGGAAGAACAGAGGTGCCGATGCCCAGCAACATTCTCGTCGTTGAAGATGAGCCCGCGATTTCCGAACTGATCTCGGTGAATCTCCAGCATGCCGGTCACTGCCCGATCCGCGCGTACAACGCGGAGCAGGCGCAGAACCTGATCAGCGACGTGCTGCCCGATCTCGTGCTGCTCGACTGGATGCTGCCGGGCAAGTCCGGCATCGCGTTCGCGCGCGACCTGCGCAACAACGAACGGACCAAGCACATTCCGATCATCATGCTGACCGCGCGCGGCGACGAGCAGGACAAGGTGCTCGGCCTCGAGATCGGTGCGGACGACTACGTGACGAAGCCGTTCTCTCCGAAGGAGCTGATGGCGCGCATCAAGGCCGTGCTGCGCCGCCGCGCGCCGCAGCTGACCGAGGACGTCGTGTCGATCAACGGGCTGCGCCTCGATCCGGCCACGCACCGGGTCGCCGCGCACGGCGACGGCAGCGAGATCAAGCTCGATCTCGGCCCGACCGAATTCCGCCTGCTGCATTTCTTCATGACGCATCCGGAGCGCGTGCACAGCCGCACGCAACTGCTCGACCAGGTCTGGGGCGATCACGTGTTCGTCGAAGAGCGCACCGTCGACGTCCACATCAAACGATTGCGCGCGGCCTTGAAACCGGCCGGCTGCGATGCGATGATCGAGACCGTGCGCGGCAGCGGCTACCGGCTCGCGAAGCACGCGTAACGTATCCGGACATGCCGTGTGCCACGGCATGCCGTTCATTCTTTCGGGCGCTGAATCATGAACATCATCTGGGCGCGCTTTATCGTGTCGCTCGTGCTGCTCGTGCTGCTCAGCGTATTGGTCGGCGTGTTCGCCGGCCCGGCCGCGGGCTTCGCGTTCGCGGCCGTGATGCTGGTCGCGCAGGGCTTCTTCAGCACCTTCCATACGCAACGCCTGTGGCGTCTGCTCGATGCGCCCGTCTACGGCGAGGTGCCGAGCGCGCCGGGCATCTGGGGTGAAATCTACTATCGGCTGCACAAGCTCGCGAAGCAGTGGCATGCGCAGGTCCGGCAGGTCGAGCAACAGCATTCGCGCTTCATCCAGGCGATCCAGGCATCGCCGAACGGCGTCGCGATGCTCGACGACCATGACCAGATCGAGTGGTGCAACGCAATCGCGGAGGTGCATTTCGGCCTCGATGCGAAACGCGACCTGCGCCAGCACATTACGAACCTGGTGCGTCATCCGGAGTTCGTCCGTTACCTGAACGCGCACCATTACGACGAGACGCTCGTGATGCGCGGGATGGGCGACGCGCGGCAGAACGTGCTGGAAGTACAGGTGTTTCCGTACGGCGAGAACCGCAAGCTGCTGCTCACGCAGGACATCACGGAGCTCGAGCGGACCGACGCGATGCGGCGCGACTTCGTCGCGAACGTGTCACACGAATTGAAGACGCCGCTCACCGTGCTGTCGGGCTTCCTCGAGACGATGCGCGAACTGCCGCTGAACGAGGAAGATCGCGCGCGCTATCTCGAGATGATGGAGCAGCAGGCGTCACGGATGCGGCACATCGTCACCGATCTGCTGGTGCTCGCGAAACTCGAGGGCGAAAGTAAGCCGCCGATGGATCACGCGATCGACATGCGCGCCGTGTTCGACCATCTGAAGGAGGATGCGCAGACGCTGTCGAACGGGCATCACGAGATCGCGTTCGCGATCGACGAGACGCTCGGCGTCACGGGCGCGCAGACCGAGGTGTTCAGTGCTTTCGCGAATCTCGTCACGAACGCGATCCGTTATACGCCGGACGGCGGCAAGATCCTGGTGTCCTGGCGGCGCGAGGGTACGCAGGGCGTGTTCTCCGTCACCGACAGCGGCTTCGGCATTCCGGCCGCCGACCTGCCGCGTCTGACCGAGCGCTTCTATCGCGTCGATCGCAGCCGCTCGCGCGATACGGGCGGCACGGGGCTCGGCCTCGCGATCGTCAAGCACGTGCTGCAGCGGCACGACTCGCACCTGTACGTGCAGAGCGAGGAAGGGCGCGGCAGCACGTTCACCGCACGCTTCCCGGCCTCGCGGATCATCGCGATCCGGCCGGCCGCGTTCGAGGCGTGAGCGCATGACGCGAATCGGGTGCCTCACGTGGGCATCCCGCCGGAAACAAAAAAGCACAGCCCTCGGGCTGTGCTTTTTTGTTTGTTGCGCGACACGCGAAACCGCGCGCCGCGTGCCTACGAACAGAACTTCGCGAGCAGCCCGAGCTGTGCGTTGCGGGTCGTCTTGCCCGCACGGCGCCGGCGGTAGTGGCCGTCGCTGAGCATTTGCCAGGCCGACTGGTTGTCGCCGAGGCAGACCGACAGCCCTTCGGCGATCACGCGGCGCTTCAGCTTGCGCTCGCGGATCGGGAATGCGACTTCGACGCGGCGGAACAGGTTGCGGTCCATCCAGTCGGCGCTCGACAGATAGACGTCCTCGGCGCCGCCCGCGTGGAAATAGTAGATGCGGTGGTGTTCGAGGAAGCGCCCGACGATCGAGCGCACCGTGATGTTCTCCGACAGCCCAGGCACGCCCGGCTTCAGCGCGCACACGCCGCGCACGATCAGGTCGACCTTGACGCCGGCCTTCGATGCTTCGTACAGCGCGGCGATCACCGACGGCTCCAGCAGCGCGTTCATCTTCGCGACCACGCGCGCGCGCTTGCCGGCACGCGCATTGTCGATCTCCGCACGGATCGATTCGATGATGCGCGGATGCAGCGTGAACGGCGACTGCCACAGCTCGTGCAGCGTGAGCTCGCCGCCGATCCCGGTCAGCTGCTGGAAGACGTGGTGCACGTCCTCGCAGATCTTCTGGTCGGCCGTCATCAGCCCGAAGTCGGTGTACAGGCGGGCGGTGCGCGGGTGATAGTTGCCGGTGCCGAGGTGCACGTAGCGGCGCAGCATCGCCTTGCCGGCCTGCACGACGCGCCGCACGATCAGCATCATCTTCGCGTGGCACTTGTGGCCGACCACGCCGTACACGACGTGCGCGCCGACGGCTTCGAGCTGTGACGCCCAGTTGATGTTGGTTTCCTCGTCGAAGCGCGCGAGCAGCTCGACGACGACGGTCACTTCCTTACCGTTGCGCGCGGCTTCCATCAGCGCGTCCATCAGCGGCGAATCGGTGCCGGTGCGGTAGATCGTCTGCTTGATCGCGACGACGCTCGGGTCTTTCGCGGCCTGCTGCAGCAGTTCGAGCACCGGCTGGAAGCTTTCGTACGGGTGGTGCAGCAGGATGTCGCCGTCGTCGATCGCGTCGAACATCGTCGGCGCGTTGACGATCGCGGGCGGGATCGATGCGGCGAACGGCGCGAACTTCAGGTCGGGGCGATCGACGAGATCGGGGATCTGCATCAGTCGCACCAGGTTCACGGAGCCGGCCACGCGATAACAATCCTTGTCGCCGAGCACGCTTTCCTCGAGCAGGCGTCGCACGATATGCGCCGGCGTGTCGGCCGATACTTCGAGCCGCACCGCGTTGCCGAGGTGGCGCGCAGGCAGTTCGCCCTGGAGCGCGACGCGCAGGTTGGTGATTTCGTCCTCGTCGACGAACAGCTCGCTGTTGCGCGTGATGCGGAACTGGTTGCAACTCTTCACGACCAGTTGCGGGAACAGTTCGCCGACGAAGCGCTGCATGAACGAGCTGAGCAGCACGAAGCCGTGCTCGAAGCCCGACAGCGCCTGCGGCATGCGCACGACGCGCGGCAGCGCGCGCGGCGCCTGAACGATGCCCATCACCGCCTGGCGGCCGAACGCGTCGCGGCCTTCGAGCTCGACGACGAAGTTCAGGCTCTTGTTCAGCACGCGCGGGAACGGATGCGCCGGATCGAGGCCGATCGGCGTCAGCACCGGCAACAGTTCATCGAGGAAGTAGCGGCGCGCCCATTCGAGCTGCTCGTCGTTCCACGTGTCGCTCGCGTGGAAGTAGATGCCTTCCTGTTCGAGCGCGGGCAGCACGGTTTCGTGCAGCATCGTGTACTGGCGGTGCACGAGCCGTTGCGCGCGCTCGACGACGAGATCGTAAGCGTGCTGCAGCGACATGCCGTCGGGTGTCAGTGCGCCGGGGTTATCGCGGATCTGTTCCTGAAGGCCGGCCATCCGGACTTCGAAAAATTCGTCGAGATTGCTGCTCGTAATGCAGATGAAGCGCAGTCGCTCGAGCAACGGAATGTGCGGGTCCGCCGCCTGGGCCAGCACGCGCTCGTTGAAACCGAGGATGCCGAGTTCACGATTGAGAAGCGGATAACGGACGGACATCGGCAGAGTAGGGGGTGATTCGGGCGATGATTCGAAAGGACGCTCGGAAACTCTCACGGTACGATGACGTGCTGATGACAATGGTTTATTTATATCGGGAAATTCTACGCCGGAACCGTTTCGTCTCATAAATGTTTCGGCCATATACAATCCACCCGTGTACATGCCCGTGAAGCGTGGCAACGGCAAGCGTTCCACGCTTAAAATGTCGCCTTTGATTGATCGTCCAGCGAGGCCGGAGCGGCTGCCGCGGGCGAACGCGCACGGAGCCCCCTTCTGATGGTTACATCCCCCCACTTGCTGGCTGCCGTCGATCTCGGCTCGAACAGCTTCCGGCTGATCGTCGGGCGCGTCGAGGAAACGCCGGCGGGCAGCCAGATCTATCCCGTCGATGCGCTGCGCGAGCCGGTTCGACTGGCCGCGGGCCTGTCGAGCGACAAGATGCTCGACCGCGCGTCGCAGGAGCGTGGCTGGGAGGCGCTCAAGCGGTTCGGCGAGCGCCTGCGCGATTTCCATCCCGATCATGTGCGCGCGGTGGCGACCAACACGCTGCGCGTCGCGAAGAACGCGGGCGAATTTCTCGGCGAGGCCGAGGCGGCGCTCGGTTTTCCGATCGAAGTCATCGCGGGCCGCGAAGAGGCGCGCCTGATCTATGCGGGTGCCGCGCATTCGGTACCCGCGAGCGCCGGCAAGCGGCTCGTCGTCGACATCGGCGGCGGCTCGACCGAATTCATCATCGGCTCGCATTACACGCCGATCGTGATGGAAAGTCTCTATATCGGTTGCGTGAGCCATAGCCGTGCGTTCTTCCCGGCCGGCAACGTCGACGAATACACGATGCGGCAGGCCGAACTCGCGGCCAAGCGCGAGATCCAGATCATTTCCAGCGAGTACAAGAAGGCTGGATGGGACCAGGCAATCGGTTCGTCCGGCACCGCGCGTGCGCTCGCGGAGCTCGTCGAGGCGAATGGCTTCAACGACGCGGGCATCACGCACGGCATTTCGCGCGGCGGGCTCGAACGCCTGAAGCGCGCGCTGATCAAGGCCGAGAACGTGAACCGGCTGAAGCTGATCGCGCTGAAGCCCGATCGCGTGCCGGTGCTCGCCGGCGGCCTCGCGATCATGCTCGCGGTGTTCGAGGAACTGGGCGTTGACTATGTCGACACCACCGACGGCGCGCTGCGTCTCGGCGTGCTGTACGACCTGCTCGGCCGGACCCAGCACGAGGACATGCGCGCGGTGACCGTCGAGGGCTTCACGCGTCGCTACGGCGTCGATCGTGCGCAGGCCGAACGGATCGCCGCACTGGCGGTGCGGTTCTACGACGAGCTCGACGAGTCCGACGACGAAGCACGCGAGGAAGGCCGGATGTTCCTCGGCTGGGCCGCCGCGTTGCACGAGATCGGCCTGTCGATCTCGCACAGCTCGTATCACAAGCATTCGGCGTATATCGCGAGCAATGCCGACATGCCGGGTTTCTCGCGCACCGACCAGGCGCGCCTGGCCGCGCTCGTGGTCGGGCATGCGGGCAAGCTCGGCAAGCTGTCGCAGGCGCGCGACGTCGAATGGCCGCTGCTGTTCTGCCTGCGACTCGCCGCGCTGCTGTGCCGGCGCCGGACCGATGCCGGGCTGCCGAACATTTCCGTGTCGCAGATGAAGAAGGGCGGGTATGAAGTGCGCCTGCCGAGCGCATGGGTCGAGCAGAACCCGCTGACCGACTACAGCCTCAGCCAGGAAGCGGCCGAGTGGGAGAAGGTCGGCATTCCGTATCGCGTGGTTTATACGGGCGCGTAACGCGCCGGCATGGCGGCGGCGCGCTCGTGCCGCCCCGCCTTTCTTGCGACGCGCTCAGTCCGAGCACACGATCGCGGTCAGGAACGGGAATGCCTGCTTGACGGTCGCATCGCTGCCGGCCTTGCGGACGGCCTGCTCGACCGCGTTTTTCGTGCCGCGCACCACGACGCCGTACGCCCAGTTGCCGATCGGCGTTCCGTCGCCCAGCTGGAAGATCGGATCGTTCGCCTGGTAGCCAAGCACGACATAGACGCCGAAGCCGTAGGCGGTCAGCGGATGGTTCGTGCGGAACGCGTTCACCGAATTCGATTCGACATGCATCGGCTCCGACTGGATGTCTCCGGCCGCGAGCAGCGGCGCGACGAATTTGTGGCCATTCGAATGGCAGTCGAGCGCGTCGTCGAGCGACTTGGCCGACGCGGCGCTCGACGCGCCGAGTGCGAGCAGCGCGCCGAGCAGGGCGGTCTTGAAAACGTGGTTTTTCATGCGCGGTTGCGGGTTAGTCGCGGACATTATCGCGTGTTCCAGCAAGTTTCGTGCGCGGGCTGCGGATGGTATTGCCTTGCTGATTCGGCTCGCCTGTACAGCGCACTGGAAGCGACGAAGTTCGAGTTCGGCGAACAAACCGATGCGTCGCCGTATCTGGCATCGCTTCATGACGAACGAAGCTGAAAAATCGGTCACCACCTCTGGCGAGGCTACGTTGGATACTCATCAATTGATGACGATGTGTTTTTACGCGGTATTGGTGTTGATCGTTCCAGGGCCGACCAACACGCTGCTGTTTTCATCGGGAATCAGTGTGGGTCTGGCGCGAACGTTGCCGCTCGTGCTTGCGGAGGCAGCAGGCTACGTCATCGCCATCTCTGTTTGGGGCATCTCGCTGCTGGCGTTCGCCGTGCAGCATCCACAAGTCTTGAGCGTGATCAAGGTAGCCTGCTCGTCGTACCTGCTGCTGTTGGCCGCAAAGATGTGGACGCGGGGCAGTCTGGAAGGCGATCGACGTCCGAAGGCGGTGACGCGGCGGGATCTGTTCGTCGCGACGCTATTGAATCCGAAGGCCTTTCTGCTTGCAAGTACGGCATTCCCGCTTCAGGCGTTTCACGATGCCAATAGCGGGGCCGTCGCGTTCGGTGCGTTTCTGCTGATCCTCGTGCCCGTCGGGACGGGTTGGGCCAGCCTGGGGCGTATGACAAGGAGACTGGCATCCGGACCGCGCCATATCACGACGGTGCTTCGTTCCGCATCGGTGCTGTTGGTGTTGTTTTCCGGGACGCTGCTGTATTCGCTCGCCAAATGAATCGAGAACGGGCACGCGTTGTGGCGGGGCGCGTCAAGTCCCGGTGCCGATGGATGGCACTGTGGTGGCGAGACGAGATGAGGTGAATTGATGCAGCCGCAAGGGATCGATATCGGCTGATCCGGACTGCATGGTGCTTGAAACGGAAAAGGGGTTACAAACCGATGGCTTGTAACCCCTTGATTCCTTTGGTCGGAGCGATAGGATTCGAACCTACGACCCTCTGATCCCAAATCAGATGCGCTACCAGGCTGCGCTACGCTCCGACGAGCCAAAGATTCTATCGTCTAATGGGGGATCGGGTCAATCACGTTATGCATGCGGCATGCATGATCATGAATGGGTCACGATTGGTGACAATGCGAAGGGTGACAATTCGCTAGTGATCGTCCGGCCCGCGTGGGCGACCGGATCGTTCGCCGAAGCATGGAGAGACATCATGATGAACCTGATCCTGTGGCGCCACGCCGAAGCCGAAGACTACGCGGCAAACGACCTCGCACGCCAATTGACGGCCCGCGGGCGCAAGGAGGCGCAGGCCATGGCCAAATGGCTGCGCAGCCGGCTCGAGTCGAGCAGCGTGATCCTCGCGAGCCCGGCGGCGCGCACCGTGCAGACCGTCGAGGCGCTGACCGACCAGTACCGGACCATCGATGCACTCGCGCCGGGTGGCAGCGTCGACGACGTGCTGGCGGCCGCCGGCTGGCCCGACGGCATCGCACCGACGGTCGTGATCGTCGGACACCAGCCGACGCTCGGCAGCGTCGCCGCACAGCTGATCGCCGGCAACGACGACAGCTGGAGCGTCAAGAAGGGCGGTATCGTGTGGCTCGCGAGCCGCACGCGCGACGGCAGCCGTCAGGCCGTGCTGCGCGCGGTATTGACGCCGGACCTGGTCTGAAGGGGCTTGAAGGCATTGATCATACGGTTTCGCAAGCTTTCTGCTAAAGTCAATTCGGCGACACGTCATTGAATGGACACGGTCGTGCCACAGAACGGTAACGACCGGTTACTACATTGGCTGGCATGTCGTCCTATTCCTTACGACCAGGAAAGCCTAATGCGAGAACTGCCGACGCCTACGCTCCCTTTTGCCTCGCTTCCCCTCGATACGTCGAGGCGTCACCTGCCGCGCGCTGCTGAAACCGTCACATCCGAATACCGTCTGCGTGCCGCCTGGGCACGCACGGAAGACGAATTGCGCGAGGCCCAGCGCCTGCGTTACACCGTCTTCGCCGAAGAGATGGGCGCGCAGGTCAGCGGTCCGTCCGGTCTCGACGTCGATCCGTTCGATGCCTATTGCGACCACCTGCTGGTGCGCGATCTCGACACGCTGAAGGTGGTCGGCACGTACCGCGTGCTGCCGCCTCACCAGGCCGCGCGTGTCGGCCGTCTGTATGCGGAAGGCGAATTCGACCTGTCGCGCCTCACGCACCTGCGCGGCAAGATGGTCGAGGTCGGCCGCTCGTGCGTGCACAGTGACTACCGCAGCGGCGCCGTCATCATGGCGCTGTGGGGCGGTCTCGGCGCATACATGATGCAGAATGGCTACGAGACGATGCTCGGCTGCGCGAGCGTGTCGATGGCCGACGGCGGCCACTATGCGGCGAACCTGTATCAGTCGCTGCCGGCCAACTCGCTGACGGCGCCGGAATACCGCGCGTTCCCGCATACGGCACTGCCGGTCGACGAGCTGCAGACGGGCACCGTCGTCGCGCCGCCACCGCTGATCAAGGGCTATCTGCGCCTCGGCGCGAAGATTTGCGGCGCGCCGGCGTGGGATCCGGACTTCAACTGCGCGGACTTCCTCACGCTGTTCCGGCTGTCGGACATCAACGCCCGCTACGCCCGGCATTTCCTGGGCTGAGCCATCCCGATCGCGGCGTGCTGCCCGGGTGCGCACGCACGCAAACGCCGTCGCGCGGCAGTCTGCGGCGCGACGGCGTTTGACCATTCCAAGGACGTTGTCGTATCAGGCCCTGTTAATTTGAGCGATATGCGCTGACCACCGTGCGGCTGGGCGCACGTTTACGGCGGGCTGCGCAGGTGGCGGCCCGGACGACAGGGCGGGCTTGCCTAGTGCTTGCGGCGCCAGTCGAGCAGGTGGTGCTCGGCCATCCAGTGATGGATCATCCCTTCGCCGCCGTGGCTGCGCTTGTATTCGCGCGACTCGAAATAGGACAGGGCGACGAGCACCATCAGGCCGATGAACAGGCCAATCAGGCCAGCGATCTCTTCAGACGACATGGCAGCCTCCTTTCAACGGCACAGCGCCATGGCTGCATAGTAGGACACGCGCGGGACGACCCCCAACCCGGAATTCCGCTAGACTCGGCGCGGTCCTGGCGCGCGATGGGCGCGCCGTTTTACGGAGCCTTCCCGATGACCCGTTTCATGCTGGCCGTGCTGGCCGCGTCCCTTCTTGCCGGCTGTACCAGCGATCCCCGTCAGGCCCGTCGCGGCCACCCGCCGCAAGATCCGGCCGATTACCACGGTGTGCCGACCGACATGACGCCGCCGTCGATGCTCGGCGAACCGGCGCCGTCGGCGCCCGCACCTGCGCCCGCGCAGTAACGACGCGGATCGCGCGGCCGTCAGGCGCCGGTCGTGGGAGCGTCGGCGCCGATCCGCCGCATCAGCGCCGGCAGGTAGCGCGCGAGCGTCGCGCCGCGCGCGACCATGAACAGCAGCAGCGCGAACCACAATCCGTGATTGCCGAACGGCCCGACAGCCGCCAGCGTCGCGGCAATGAAGATCGCGAACGACGCGACCATCGCGCGCATCAGCGATTGCGTCTGCGTCGCGCCGATGAACACCCCGTCGAGCAGGAACCCCCACACCGACACGATCGGCGAGATCGCCGCCCACGGCAGGTATTGCAGCGCGACCGCGCGGATCTCGGCCTGGTCGGTCAGTCGCGCGACGATCCAGCCGCCGGCCGTCCAATAGACGAGCGCGAACAGCAGCGCGCCGAGCGCGGACCACAGCAGCGTCACGCGCACGGCCTGCCGGAATGCGCTGCGGTCGCGCGCGCCGGCTGCGGCACCGACGAGCGCCTCGGCCGCATGCGCGAAGCCGTCGAGCCCATACGCCATGAAGGTCTGGAAATTCAGCAGCAATGCGTTGGCCGCGAGCGTCGCGTCGCCCTGTCTGGCGCCGAGGTGCGCGAACCAGCCGAATGCGCCGAGCAGGCACAGCGTGCGCAGGAAGATGTCGCGATTGAGCGCGATCAGCCGCTTGAGCGCCGCTCGGTCCGCCAGCGCCCGCACGGCCAGCGGCACGAGACCGCGCGGCCGTAGCCGCCACAGCATCCAGGCGCCGAGCGCGAAGCCGCACGCGTCGGCGGTCGCGGTCGCCGCACCGATCCCCGCAATGCCCCAGCCGAAGCCGTACACGTACAGCAGCACGGCACCGATGTTCACCGCGTTGATGAAGACCTGCGCGACGAGCGCGAGCCGCACGCGCTGCGCGCCGAGCAGGTAACCAAGCACGACGTAGTTCGCGAGCGCGAATGGCGCGCTCCAGATTCGCGCGTGGCTATAGGCCAGCGCCGTCGTGCGGACGGCCTCGCTGCCGCCCAGCGCGGTCAGTGCGAACGACAGCAGCGGCACCTGAAGCGCGAGCACGGCGGCACCGAGCACGAAAGCGACGATCAGCGCGCGCAGTACGTTCAGGCGGATGCTGTTGGCGTCGCCGGCGCCATGCGCCTGCGCGACGAGGCCAGTCGTGCCCATGCGCAGGAAGCCGAAGCCCCAGAACACGAAGTTGAAGAACAGCCCGCCGAGCGCGACGCCGCCGAGATACTGCGCACCGTCGAGGTGACCGGCGACGGCCGTGTCGACCGCGCCGAGAATCGGCTGGGTCAGGTTCGCCAGGACGATCGGGAAGGCGAGCGCGAGGACCCGCCGGTGCGAGACGGCGGCCGATCCGGTGCCGGCCCCGTGCGGTAATGCGGATTCGGACATGACGGACGCGTCAGGCGCGTTCCTGCACGCAGACCCATGGCGACACGACGACCGCCCACAGCTCCGGATTGCGCGCCGCGAAGTCGGCGGCGGTTTCCGCCGGCATGCGTGCGACGAGGCCGGACGACAGCCAGCGCGTGACCTGTTCCGCGTCGTCGCCGGCGATCGCTTCCGCGACGCTGACGAGATCGAGATCGCGCGCGACCGACAGCAGCTTGCCCTGCGCGAAGAAGCGCTCGAGATCGCACCAGTCGATCTTGGCTGTTTCGCCGAGGAGTTTGGCGTAGAGCGGGCTGTGCGCCGCGCCCGCGGCGGATTCGTGTTGGTCGGAGGACATCGGTGGTGTGCTGGAAAGACGGTGTGGGCGCCACTATAAACCATCCAGGCGATCGGCCGGCCTCCCGGCGCGGCCGCGCCCGGTTCACGCGTCGCGCAGCGCGCGGCGCACGATCTTGCCGGTCGCCGTCATCGGCAGGCCGTCGACGAACGCGATCGCGCGCGGGTACTCGTGCGCGGCCAGGCGCGTGCGCACGTGGGCCTGCAGCGCCTGGACGAGCGCGTCGTCGCCGACATGGCCGGGGTTCAGCACGACGAACGCCTTGACGATCTCGGTGCGTGTCGGGTCGGGCACACCGACGACCGCTGCCATCCGCACCGCCGGATGCGTGAGCAGGCAGTCCTCGATCGGCCCCGGGCCGATCCGGTAGCCGGCGCTCGTGATCACGTCGTCGTCGCGGCCGACGAAGCGCACGAAGCCGTCGGCGTCGATCGTGCCGGTGTCGCCGGTGAGCAGGTAGTCGCCCGCGAACTTGTCGCGCGTCGCGGCGGGATTGCGCCAGTATTCGATGAACATCACCGGATCGGGGCGGCGCACCGCGATGTGCCCCTCGACGCCGGGCGGCAGCGGCGTGCCGTGCTCGTCGACGATCGCGACCGTATGGCCGGGCACGGCCTTGCCGATCGCACCGGGCTGCGCCTCGAACAGCGCGGCGCACGACGACAGCACCATGTTGCATTCGGTCTGCCCGTAGAACTCGTTGATCGTCACGCCGAGCGCGTCGCGCCCCCAGGCCGTCAACTCGGTGCCGAGCGATTCTCCGCCGCTCGCGACCGATTTCAGCGCCAGCGTGTGGCGCTCGCGCGGCGCGGGCACCGTGCGCATCAGCTTCAGCGCGGTGGGCGGCAGGAACGCGTGGGTCACGCCGTGCCGCGCCATCAGCGCGAACGCGGCTTCGCCGTCGAACTTCTCGAAGCGGTGAGCGAGCACGGGCACGCCGTGATGCCATGACGGCAGCAGCACGTCGAGCAGCCCGCCGATCCACGCCCAGTCGGCGGGCGTCCAGAACAGGCGCGCGTCGCGCGGGAAGCATTGCTGCGACATCTCGACGCCCGGCAGGTGGCCCAGCAGCACGCGATGCGCATGGAGCGCGCCTTTCGGCTTGCCGGTCGTCCCGGACGTGTAGATGATCACCGCCGGGTCGTCGGCGGCGGTGTCCGCCGGCACGAAGTCGGGCGATTCGGCCGCGAGTGCGGCGTCGAAGCGCAGCACGTCCGGCGCGTCCGGCGCATCGCCGCCGATGCAGTAGCACGTGCGCAGCGCCGGCAGTTGCGCGCGCAGCGGCGCGATCTTCGCGTAACCGGCCGCGTCGGTGACGAGCGCGGCGGCTTCGCTGTTCGCGAGCCGGTATTCGAGCGCGTCGGCGCCGAACAGCGTGAACAGCGGCACCGCGATCGCGCCGAGCTTGTACGCGGCGAGATGGGCGATCGCCGTTTCGGGGCCCTGCGCGAGAAAGATCGCGATCCGGTCGCCGCGTTGCAATCCCGCGCGCGCAAAGCTGTTCGCGAGCCGGTTAGAAGCATTCCTCAGGTCGTCGAACGTGATGCGCGATACGTCGCCTTGCGCCGTTTCGTGGATCAGCGCGAGCCGTCCACTGCCGTCGGCCCACTTGTCGCAGACGTCCACGCCGATGTTGTAGCGGGCCGGAACGTCCCACTGGAAGCGGGAGAGCAGGTCGTCGTAGTGGTCGGCGGCGGGCAGCATCGCGAGTCTCCTTGGCGTCGATCGTCGGCATCGGTCGATGGATTACATCGGCATTTCACGCGACCGACACCACAATGGCGTCTGATAGATAGGGAATGTGCGGACTCGTGCAACGGGTGCGGCTCAGTGCACGATTCCGCAATGACGCATAAGATCACGACAAAACAGTGATGTGACCATGGATTTGCTTTTGATAGCTGCGGGGTTCAGCCTGTTCGGCATCGGTGCGCTGGTGGTGTTCGCCAGCCGCGTCGATCCGCTGTCCGGCCGGTTCACCGGCCGTCTGCGCAAGCGCTGACACAACCTTCCCGATTTCCCTCGCGACGACATGCGATGCATGCCGTCATCGCGTGTCGCCCCCCGTCGACGGGGGCGCGCTCAGCGCGCCGGCAGGTAGCGTGCCGGATCGATCGAGCGGCCGCCGTAGCGCAGCTCGAAGTGCAGCGCGATGCGATCGCTGTCGCTGTTGCCCATCTCCGCGATCGTCTGCCCCTGCGTGACCGGCTGGCCTTCCTTCACGAGCAGCGCGCGGTTGTGCGCGTAGGCCGTCAGGTAATCGGCGTTGTGCTTGAGGATGATCAGGTTGCCGTAGCCGCGCAATCCGTTGCCCGCATAGACGACGGTGCCCGGCGCGGCGGCCAGCACCGGCGTGCCTGCAGCGTTCGCGATATCGAGGCCCTTGGATTTCGAGCCGTCGAAGGTGCGCACCACGTTGCCGGCGGCCGGCCAGATCAGCGCGATGCTGGAGGCCGGCTTCACGGCCGATTCGACCGGCGCGGAAGGCGCGGGGCGGCTGCGGCCCGCGCTGCCCGTGCCGGTGGTCGACGCGGTCGTCGTGCCGGGCGGCGGCGCGACGCGCAGCACCTGGCCGACCTCGATCGCGTCGGGGTTCGTGATCTGGTTCCAGCGCACGATGTTCGCCGTCGACGTGCGATTCTCGCGCGCGATCTTGTAGAGCGTGTCGCCGCGTTCGACGCGGTAGTACCCCGGGCCGACGGGGGCGGAGCCGCACGCGACGAGCAGCGCGGCGCAGGCGGCCGCGAAGAGCCGCTTCGTTGTTGTTCCGATCATTGAACCTCGCAAAACCCTGCCGCGCGCGACGCGGCAGGCGATACAAAACGTCCGATTTTAACGGGTTCGACCCGCGCACCGCAGTTTCGGGCCGCGGGCGTGGCCGGCGCGCACCGGTTCGGTGCGGCCGATGTCAACCGGCGAGCGGCTGCACGCGAATCCGCAGCGTGGCCGTTTCGGTCGCGCCCGGTGCGAGCATGCGCAGCCCGAGACCGTTGTGGATCGCGTCCGGCAGGCCGAGCCACGGCTCGACGCAATAGAAGTCCGATTCCGGTTTTTCCGCCCAGGTCGTGACCGCGTACCACGGGATCGAGCCCTGTACGTCGAGCGCGATCTCGATCGTGCGACGGCGCCCCGGCATCACGATGCGCACCGGCGTGGCCGGCGCGCCGTCGAGGCAATGGAAGCGGTCGAGGATGTCCGGATCGCCAAGGCTGTATGACGCCGCGCCGGGCTCGAGCGGGCTGATCGAACCGTCGGCGCGCTGCATGCAGCGGCGCGTCGGCGGCAATTCGAGCGTGGTTTCCGCGCGCTCGCCGTGCGGCAGCGCGAAATAGAAATGGTGGCCCGCGTAGTAGGGCAACGGCGTGTCGCCGCGATTGGTCGTGGTGAGCGCGACGTCGAGCGTGTGCGCATCGGCGAGCCGGTAGGTCGTTTCGAACCGGAAATCGAACGGATAGCTGTCGCGCAGCGTGTCGTTTGCGTCGAGCGTCATCGACAGCGCGGCGCCGTCGGCCGACGGTTGTGCCGCGAACGGCAGGTCGCGCGCGAAACCGTGCATCGGCAGGTCGCGGACCACGCCGGCGGCATCGCGCCAGCGGCCCAGTTCGCCGTCGACGCGATGGCGGCCGAGGAACGGAAACAGCAGCGGATTGCCGCCGCGCACGCGCGCGAGGTTGCTCCAGTCGGCCGTTTCCGGCCAGAAGATGACCGGCTCGCCGTCGACGTGCCACGACAGCAGGCGGCCGCCGAATTGCGGGGCGACCCGAACGAGCGACGGGCCGGCGTGGAGTTCATGAATGTCGTGCTGCTGGAAGATCGGCATGGCGAATCGGTATGAACGGGTGGGCGGGGAGTGCGATGGCGCGCTCCATTATCGGGCTGCGAGGCGGTCGGGGAAAACCCTTCTCGGGAAATCGCGAGTTTTTCAGACTGCCAACGGTCTGGATAATGCCTCTAAACCGGTGATGTTGCCGGGTCATGACACTTCGTGGAGGGGGCCATGGATCTGGCAATGGCAATGGGAATCGCACTGTTCGGCATGTTCACCGGCAGCACGGTATTGTTTTTCTATCAGCTCGGCCGCTGACGGCAATTTCTGCCGGAATCGAAAGGCCCGCCATGCAAATGGCGGGCTTTTTGCTTTCTGCGTGCTTACAAATTGCAAGCGTTTGTGTGCATTGCCGCAATAAGCAGCCAAATGCCTTGGCGCAGTAATCCTGGCTGGGCATAATCGGGGCGCGTTTTTCCGGACGCGCGATGCGTCGTCCGCTTTCCTACCCGATTGATTACCACTAAGAGGACCGACGCGTGAGTCTCTGGTTTCTGATATTCCTGAGCGTCCTGCAGGGCGTCACCGAACTCTTCCCCGTCAGCAGTCTCGGCCACACGCTGCTCGCGCCCGCGCTGTTCGGCATGCACATCGACAAGCATGCGCCGCAGTTGCTGCCGTTCCTCGTCGCGCTGCACCTCGGCACCGCGCTCGCGCTGCTGTGGTATTTCCGTGCACGCTGGATCGCGCTGATCGGCGGCTTCTTCGCGCAGCTCGGCGGCCGCAAGAACGACGACGGGCACCTGATGTGGGCGCTGATCATCGGCACGATCCCGACCGGGATCGTCGGCCTGCTGCTCGAGAAGCGCATCGAGCGCGTGTTCCACGACCTGCGGATCGTCGCGATCGCGCTGATCATCAATGGCGTGCTGCTGTGGATCGGCGATCGGATCCAGCGCAGCCGTGCACACCAGCCGCCCGAGAAGATGACCTTCAAGCAGGCGTTCTTCGTGGGCCTCGCGCAGATCGGCGCGCTGATTCCGGGTTTCTCGCGCAGCGGGCTGACGATGATCGCCGGCAATGCGGCCGGGCTGACGGCGGAGAAGGCGGCGGAGTTTTCGTTCCTGCTCGGCACGCCGATCATTTTTGCCGCGGGCGTGCTCGAACTGCCGAAGCTGTTCCATGCGCGCGACCAGCTCGCGGACGCACTGCTCGGCGGCGTGCTGACGGCGATTGCCGCTTATCTGAGCGTGCGGTTCCTGATGCGCTATTTCGAAGGGCGCGGGCGGCTGGCGTCGTTCGGCGTGTATTGCGTGATTGCCGGGGTGTTCTGTCTCGGCTGGTTCATGCTGCATGCGCAGCCGGTTTGAGGGCTGCAGCGCCGGTCGCGCGTGATATGGCGCGATGATCGGGTATAATTTAGGGCTCGGCTTCATGCCGGGCCCGTTTCGTTTGGGGGCTTTGAGTTCGGTTTGTGTTGTGCTCGAAGCCCTTCGCGTCAAATGCGGTCCGGGTCGTGTGGCCGTGTCTTTCTCCCTCGACCGCCCTTAGCTCAGTTGGATAGAGCAACGGCCTTCTAAGCCGTAGGTCACACGTTCGAATCGTGTAGGGCGGGCCATTCCGAGCACTTCCAGACGTTCCGGGGTTACGCCGGGGTTACGCCGGGGTTACACCAATTCGTTTGCCGGGGGCCGGCAACAGGCTCGCACAGCGCAAGCCATCTGATGAGTTGATCTCCACACCCACCGACCGAGGAACAATTCAGCAGGCGCGCGTGATCCACGGTTGAAGCAGTGGAGCAATCATCCCGGCGTGCTCCTTCGGGTCGTAATGGTGGTCCCGCGGATCCGTGTTAAGCAGCGAGACCTTGACGACACCGTCGCCGCCCAGCGAGTCTTGGTCGAGCATCAGGTAGGCGATGCCCTTGCCTGCACAAAACACCTGCATGGCACTGTTGAACGCGAGCGTCAGCTTCGTGCGCTCGCGTTGCGTTGCGGTGATTTCCTTGCGCAGGTTCGCCACTTCACCCCAATCGGCGCCGTCGCGGATCGTAGGCAGCGGCGTGCTGATGCAGGCGACGTCGAATCGCTCCCTCAGCTCGAGTAGGAGCTGCTGGTAGTTGCCGAGGGCGAGCTGGGTCATCTCGTCCACTGACGCGCCGTACTTCTGCGCGCGATACCAGATCACGAAGCCCGTATCGACCTCGCCAATCATGACGATGACCTTGCGGGCCTTCGAGCTGCCCGTGGCTTCGTCAAACTTCGGCTTTGCCCCCGTCACGGCATTCGGGTTCGGTAAACCGGACACGGTAGCGCCCGGCACCTCGACCACGTCGAAATGATGATCCGGAAACGCCTGGGTCATATGGGCCGAGTTGAACACCAGGACGTGGGAGTCGCCGAGTACGAGAATTTCGTCTTTCATGCCGTCTGTTCAGGGCAGCACCCGGCGGGTTACGCCAGGAGTTACAGGGAAGGAACGGACCGGTGTGGCGAAGGCTTGGCGGCTAGCTCTGGGTACCGGGGCGCCGTCAACTCGCGCATTCAACGTAGCAGGCAATGTGCTCAAGACCCAGCCTTTGTAGGTAGCCATCGATGCGATGCCAGGCGCCGTCCTGCCTGTGTCATTGGCTTTTCCACGCAGGTGAACACCAGAGCGGAGACAGGTAGCGCCACGACAATTGAAACAAGGCATACGATCATCATGATCGGCAACGGCCACCGGGCAAGCCACAACTGCGGCGCGTGATGCAGAACCATGTTTGCGATGGCGTAGAGAATGATGAAATGAAGCAGGTAGAAGCTGTAGGAGATTCGCCCCAGGAAGCGGGCCGATTTTGAATCGAGGACTGCGAACAACGGGTGGTCAGTACCCGCATCAATGCACCAGATGAGCAGCGCGGCACCGACGCTGACGAGAATATCTGCCAGAATCGGATGGGAGAGGGGAAAGAACGCGCTTGCTGCCAGGACCATCGCCACAGACGTCGGCACCAGGATACGAAAAAATCGTCGCGTGAAGCTTCCCTCAGCTTTCATGCTGACAATCGCGCCGAGCACGAACATATACAGGAAATGAACGAGCGAGCCCCCGAGGTTCTCATACTTCCACGCAAGCAAGAACGTTAACGCGAGCAGGGCACCGGAGCCCGCAAGCCCGCTCGTGCCGATGATCACGGCTGCCACCGGCAAAGCCAATGATGCAAGTAGTTCGATGCCCAGTGTCCATGTGTTCGGGTTTAGCATGTACGACTGCATCGTCGCGTTGTCGACGATCTGGCCGACTGTTAGCGGATCTGCGTACCAGATGTTGTACCAGCCACTTGCCCCCTCCATAACTGCATAGCCAGGGAAGGCCAGCACGAGGTAAAGACATACGAGAGCGACGGAAAGCCAGAATGCAGGGACGATGCGGAACAGTCGCTTGGCGAGAAACCCAAGGTAGAACGGAATGCTGAAACTTTGATTGGCCAGCGATCGGCACAGCACAAACCCGCTAAGCACAAAAAAGATGTTAACGGCCGCTGCGCCGCTAAAGACAGTGACAATCAGGCGTGCCACAGTCGCCTGTATGCCGTGTACATCGAAAAGCGTTTTCGACAGGATGGCGCCTTCGGCCCCGATTGAAAGCCAGATCAGAGAATGCCCGACTGCCACCCAGAGCGCGGCAATGCCACGGAGTGCCTCTAGGCGGTCATTGAAGCCCCGGGTACTGCTATCCCTCACCGACATTACAGCGCTCCGCAACGAAAGCTGGATGGTATCAGATCGGCTTTGGCCCACTCGTGGCCATGCGTTCATTGGTATTCAAGCTTTCCCGATCCGTATGCACGGCCACAAGTCGAAGAAATTCACTCGTTCCGCTTGACGTCTTTTTATTGCAGACCTAGCCCGTATTCGTCGCTGAGACAACAGCGACCTGGCACGGAAACCCGAACGAACACAGGCGAACAGACCGCCGCCGCCAGCGGTATTTTCTGGTCCGTAGTATCACCGCGCGCTCAGTTTTATGGGCGGGCCATGGTGGGGAGGCGCTCGCGCCTGCCGGTTCCTGTGTTCCGGTTTTCCAGCCCTGCGATGTGCCTGCCCACCCCGACTGGAAACGGATAGGCAGGCTCTTGAAAAACATAGGAATGGGAACCATTGACGCCACGGCTGCCGCTCGTCCCGAGAAAACGCTGTCCTCCCTCGAAATCATTCGCAATGCACTGCGCGCCGCCGCACTTGCGTCGTCCGGCCGTGACGCGCTCGACGCGGCCGGCGACGCGCTGCGCCAGTTGGCCGACCTCGCTCGCGTGGAGGTGCGCTATGGTTGATCTGCATTGCAGTGTAGCGGCTACAGCCGTTGTTCTCACTGCGTTCGATCGCCTCCGCGTCGTCAATCCGCGTCGACGCGTGCGGCGCGGCGAGAATGTGTTTCCGCTGTGGAAGCCGGATGTGCGCGAAGCTCTGCGCCAGCGAGCGCGGCGGCGATGCCTCCCGTCACCCCAGCAACGCTGCCGATTGTGCTGCCTTGTGGGCGCGGTTGCGCGTGTCAATACGTGACGACAGACAACGCGGACAGCGGATTGCCGGTCCTGGAGACGCTAGTGCAGCGGCCTTGGTCAGCGCCGGATCGTCGCCCATCAACGATTTGATCGTATCGTGTAGGTCGTGGCGGGCTTCGGTCCCAGGGGATGCGTGGGCGAATTCTTCGCGCCGACCGAACGGTGGATAGCTATCGCTCAATTCGGCGCTGGCTTCTTGTGCAGCGTGGACAACGTGATCGGGATATGGTGCGAACGCTTCCCATTCGTCGAATTCATGGACGTCGACGGAACGCGGGACGGTAGCGGTGTGTGTGTGTCGGCGTGCCAGCCTGTCCATGATGGCGAGCCAATAGAAACCCGCCGCGAACATGGCGACGAGCGCGAGGCCCAGCCCGACCAGCGCAAAGGTAGGGGATCAGAGATCACGGAAATTCCTGAGCGAAGTGCGCCGGTGCGGAAATGCAGCGGCGGAGCGGCCGTAGCTGGCCGTGTTCAGGAAGGTGATATGTGATTTAAAGAATCTGGCTCACGAAGTAATCGGAAATTGTTTCCTGAAAGATTGTGAGATTCCGGCAATTTTACGCGCGGACGTCAGGCTGCCAATTTATTCGAGATAGGTCGGTATGCGAGGCGCACTATCGTATTGTTCCGAAAGGCATTTATAATCAGCCCTCGGCAGAAACCCCACCTGAATACCAACCAAGGGAAAGCTGCATGGGCCACACCGCGCTTTATAAGACGTTGCGTCTAGGTGACGCGCAATACAACCGTCTTGTCAAACTCGACACGCCGCTTGGCGTCGACTGGTTATTGCCGCTCTATGTGAAAGGAACGGCTAGACTTGGTCGCGATTACGAATTCGTGATCGATGCCGTTTCGCCACGCGGTAGCCAGATTGAACTGGGTGCGCTACTCGCCAAGCCGGTCACGCTCTGGATCCAGCAGACGGACGGCTCATACATGCCGATCCATGGTTACGTTCACCGGTTCAGCAGGCTGGGAGCGGATGGGCCGTTGACTTTTTACAAGCTGGTGTTCTCGTCCTGGCTCTATTTCTTGCGCCTGCGCCGCGACATGCGTGACTGGCAGGAGCAAAACGGCGAGCAGATTCTGACTGATGTTTTCAATGAGCACCCGCAAGCGCGCGGCGCATATCGTTTCGAGCTGCATAAACCGCTGCCATCGTACTCGAACCGAGTGCAGTGGGAATACGACCTGAACTTTGTTCATCGTAGCCTCGAAGAGGTGGGCGTGTTCCCCTACTTCGAGCAGGCGGACAATGGCCGATCGCACACGATGGTTCTGACGGACGACGTTTATTTTGTCCCGCAATTGAAGCAGTCCATTGTCGAGTTTGGTCCTACCGAAATCAGCGGGGAACTGGACGGGTTCGCGCAGTGGAAGGAGCAGCTTCAGATCGACAGTGCGCAGCTGACGTCTCGCTCGTTCGACTATAAGCGCCCCGATCTCCCTCGGCAGGTGCAGGGCGTGACCGACGTGGACGGCCAGTTGCCGACCGACGGGGAAATCTACGACTACCCCGGCGCGTACATGTGGTCGGATCGTGAGCAAGGTGAGCGTCTTGCCCAGATTCGGCTTGAAGAGCGCAAATCGCGGATGAAACGTTTTCACGGCCTTGGTGGATTGCGTTGTGCGATGCCGGGGCGGCGCTTCGAACTTCGCGGCCATCCGGTGCATGATGCGGGCAGTCAACCGGATCGCGAGTTTGTTCTGCTCGGCGTCGACTGGTTGATTTGCAATAACCTGCCCGGCCTGGATGAAGCAGAGCAATTTCCCGACGGATTGGCTGCGGAGGTCGCTGAAGCGAAGGCTGGCACGACGGTTCGTCATGCAGACGGAAGCGAAGGTTTCTTCCAGGTGGTGGTCGAAGCGCAACCGCGCAACGTTCCGTTCCGCAGCCCGTTCGAACACAAGAAGCCCGTGATGCAGTTGCAGAATGCGATTGTTGCCGGGCCGAGTGGTGAGGAGGTTTATACCGATTCGCTGAACCGGGTGAAGGTTTGGTTCCATTGGAATCGCCGCAATGGTCAGGATGAACGTGCGTCGTGCTGGGTGCGTCCGACGTTCCTTGATGCGGGCTCGAGCCGTGGCGGGATCCAGCCACTACGCAAGGGCGACGAAGTCGTCGTGGGTTTCATGGAAGGCGACTGTGACCGGCCCGTCATCATCGCGAGAATGTACGGGGGCGCTACGCAGCCGGTGTGGCACACGAACGGCTTGCTGTCCGGTCAACGCTCGCGGGAGTACGGCGGCACCGGCTACAACCAGCTCGTGATGGACGACTCGACGCAGCAGAATCGGGTTCTGTACGCGTCGAGCCATAGCGCATTGCCACCGATCCTTTCCTGATTCCCTTCGTGTAAAGAGCGCGCCCGGCCAGGTGCTGACACGTAACCGCGCGATCTGCCTGAATCCGGTCGACTGGAACGTACTTCGCGGCGCGCTGGTGCTCGTCGGATCAAGCGGGCGATGGACGGCAGCGCCCGTCCGTCGACAAAACGGGCACCACCGCGTCCCGCCGCGCCGAAGCGGTTCAACCGCATTGATACCCCGCCCCCCCGAATCTTCCAAACCGCCCCGATCCGACGACAAACCGGAATTAGTCTGATAATACGTGCGGCGATCCACGCGAACGAGCAATCGTCCGACACCCGCCGAACCGTTGCACCGGCAACCAGGCGGCAGCATCACCGCGATTGCGTCGTCCCTCGACACAATCCGGAAACGAAACGGCGTCAGGCCCACCTGGTCGTTCGGAATGTGCCCAGCGCCGTTCAAATCCCCACGCGACGCCCGCACGCTGCGGCGCCGCCAACAGGAGGTGAACGATGATCACGCTGACCGTCAACGGTAGCGAACAGCATTTCGACGGCAATCCCGACATGCCGTTGCTCTGGTACTTGCGCGACGTCCTCGGCCACACGGGCACGAAGTTCGGCTGTGGAATGGCGCTGTGCGGCGCGTGTACCGTGCATCTCGATGGCGTGGCGATCCGCGCGTGCATCACGCCCGTCGCGGTCGCCGCCGGCAGGCGGGTGACGACGATCGAAGGGTTGTCGACGGATCTGACCCACCCGCTGCAACAGGCCTGGCAGGAACTGAACGTCGCGCAATGCGGCTACTGTCAGTCCGGACAGATCATGCAGGCCGCCTCGCTCCTGAAGACGAATCCCCATCCGAGCGACGCCGACATCGACGATGCGATGTCCGGCAACATCTGCCGCTGTGGCACCTATACGCGCATCCGCGCGGCGATCCGGCTGGCGGTGCGCCGCGGAGGTGCCGCATGAGCGCGCCGGAACTCTCCGTCCACAACGAAAGCCGCCGTGCATTGCTGCTCGGCTTCGCCTCTGGCGGGCTGCTGCTCGCGTTCGGCGTGCCGTCGCTCGCGCGCGCGGCCGCGCCGGTGCAGCCGCCGGTCAGTCCGAATCCGCAGTACGGCGGCGCGGGCATGCCGCACGGATTGCGCGACGATCCGAACCTGTTCGTCGCGATCGCGCCGGACGGCACGGTCACGGTGACCTGCATCCGCTCCGAGATGGGACAGGGCGTGCGCACGAGCGTCGCGCTCGTGGTCGCCGACGAACTGGGCGCGGACTGGGCGCGCGTGAAGGTCGCGCAGGCGGTCGGCGACGAGCCGCGCTACGGCAACCAGAACACCGACGGCTCGCGCAGCCTGCGCCAGAGCTTCGCCGCGCTGCGCCGCGCGGGCGCGGCCGCGCGCACGATGCTCGAGCAGGCCGCGGCGGCGACGTGGGGCGTCGACGTGCGTCAGGTGAAGGCGACGGTGCACGAGGTCGTCGATACGAAAACCGGGCGCAAGCTCGGCTTCGGCGAACTCGCCGCGAAGGCGGCCGCGCTGCCGGTGCCCGATACGAAAGGCGTGCCGTTGAAGGCGCCGGCCGAGTTCCGCTATATCGGCAAGGGCAAAACGGCATTGATCGACGGACGCGACATCGTCGGCGGCCGCGCACACTACGGGATCGACACGCGGCTCGACGGCATGCTGTACGCGGTCGTCGCACGTCCGCCGGCCTATGGCGATACGGTCGCGTCGTTCGACGCGTCGGCCGCGGAGAAACTGGCGGGTGTCGTCAAGGTCGTGCAGCTCGCGTCGGCGCCGCTGCCGTCCGGGTTCCAGCCGCTCGGCGGCGTGGCCGTGATCGCGCGCGACACGTGGACGGCCATCCAGGCGCGCGCGCAACTGAAGATCGACTGGAAGCGCGGGCTGCACGCAGGCTACGACTCGGCCGCCTATCGCAAGACGCTCGAAGCGGCGGCCGCGCAGCCGGGCGACGTGATCCGCAACGACGGCGATACGGCCGCGGCGCTCGCAGGCGCCGCGAAGCGGGTGCGCGCGACGTACTACATTCCGCATCTCGCGCACGCGACGATGGAGCCGCCGGCGGCCGTCGCGCGCGTGTCCGACGGCCGCTGCGAAGTGTGGACCTGCACCCAGGCGCCGCAGACCACGCGCGACGAGATCGCGAAGGCGCTCGCGCTGCCGACCGAGCGCGTCACGGTCAACGTGACGCTGCTCGGCGGCGGCTTCGGTCGCAAGTCGAAGCCCGACTACGTGGTGGAGGCCGCGCTGCTGTCGAAGGCGGTCGGCGCGCCCGTCAAGCTGACGTTCACGCGCGAGGACGACATCGCGCACGACTATTTCCACGCGGTGTCGCTGGAAGCGTTCGAAGGCGGCCTCGACGCGGCGGGGAAGGTCGCCGCGTGGCAGCATCGCACGGTCGCGCCGTCGATCCAGTCGACCTTCAAGGCCGGCGTCGTGCACGAACAGCCGGGCGAGCTCGCGCAAGGCATCGCGGATCTTCCGTTCGCAGTCCAGAACGTGCGGATCGAGAATCCGGCCGCGGAAGCGCACACGCGGATCGGCTGGTTTCGTTCCGTGTACAACATTCCGCACGCGTTCGGGATTCAGAGCTTCGTGTCGGAGCTCGCGCACGCGGCGGGCCGCGACCCGAAGGATTTCCTGCTCGACCTGATCGGGCCGGCGCGACGCTTCGAGCCGCACATCACGGTGAAGAACGTGAACTACGGGGAGGATCCGGCGTTGTATCCGGTCGATACCGGCCGGCTGCGGCGGGTGATCGAGACGGTCGCGCGCGAAGCCGGATGGGGGCGCAAGCTGCCGAAGGGGCACGGGCTCGGGATCGCCGCGCATCGCAGCTTCGTGTCGTACACGGCGGCCGTGTGCGAAGTGCAGGTCGGCGCGGACGGCGCGCTTGCGGTACCGCGTGTCGACATCGCGATCGACTGCGGGCCGCAGGTCAACCCGGAGCGCGTGCGCTCGCAGCTCGAAGGCGCGGTCGTGATGGGGCTCGGCATCGCGCTGCACGGCGAGATCACGTTCAAGGACGGGCACCCGGAGCAGAGCAATTTCAACGGCTTCCAGGTGCTCCGGATGAACGAGGCGCCGCGTGAAATCCGCGTGCACCTGGTTGCCCCGGACGACTACGCGACGCCGCTCGGCGGCGTCGGCGAGCCGGGCCTGCCGCCGGTCGCGCCGGCGCTGACCAACGCGATCTTCGCGGCGACGGGTACGCGGATCCGCAGCCTGCCGGTCGCGGACCAGCTCGCGAAGGCGAAAGCGGGGTGATGCGGTGTTGCGCGCCGGGCCGTGTCATGGCCCGGCGCGTGCATTCGCTCGCGCACCCGGGCCATTGGGCGCGATCCATTCATGGATCTTATTTGCATCGGCATCGGCGATCCTCGGCATCGCGCAGCCGGCCGACGCGACGCTGGACGGTCGCCAGTGCTTCCATGCGGGCGTTTGGCTCGAGCTCGCGGCGTTTTCGGTGCGCCCGCGGCTCGACGGTCAGCAGTGCGCGCAATTGCGGCAACGCGACTTCCCGGATCCGGCGGACGCATTGCGGGCCGCATCGCTCGACGCGGGCAGTGCAGCGGCATCGGCGCACTAGCACCCGTCCCGGGCGTGCGCGCCATCGCGGCATCCACATCTGTCGCCCGGGAAGTGTGAGATAGCCCACACTTCCCGCATTATTTTCGATTCGAGAATGATTTTAATTACCAATGTAAATCGCATTGCCGCGTATTGACATTCATCCGTCATTTTCAATGATTCATTGAGTAGTCCGCTTTATATCGACCGGGTTTAAATCGCTGATTTTTGATTGACACTGCAAGTATCTTCGCGCAGTGATCCGAACTGTCAAATTACTTCATGTAACAAAAGCGGGGTGTCGCGAACGGTTGGGCTGCGTGATACCTTTTTGTTCAATGTCACCGCAATGAAAAGGCGGAAAAACCGTAAGACCGGTGCGGCGAAAACAGCAGGAAGGTTCGGTGGCCGAGGTGCAGGAATACAACGTACGAGGTGCGCCGTGATACATCAGGCCAACAACGTCATCGAGTTGCCGCATGCACTTGGTGCCAGTCATTTCCTGTCGGCGCTGGACGGAATTAACCGTTCGGAATTGGCGCCTCATTTGATGCTTTCGAATCTCAAGACCGGCCAGGTGTTGTGCGATGCCGGCGAGAATCTGGAGGCCGTCTATTTTCCGGTGACGGCGGGTATTTCCGTGCAATACACGGCAGGCGGCAAGACGACACTCGGCGTGACGGAAATCGGCCGCGAAGGCATCGTGTGCGACGACGTCATCGGCAGCGCGATGCAGCGCCGCGTCGTCGTCTACCGCGGCGGGTTCGCGTATCGGCTGTATGCACGCCGTTTCGCCGACGCGTGCGACGCATCGGCGGCGATCCGGCGGCAGGTCTTCGTGCGGATGCAGTTGGTGCTGTCGCAGGCGTCGCAGGTCATGTTCTGCAGCCGCCATCACGTGATGCGGCATCAACTGAGCCGCTGGCTGCTGATCGCCTACGAGCGCTCACGCAGCATCGAGATCCCGGTCACGCACGGCATGCTGGGGCAGATGCTGGGCGTGCGCCGCGAAACCGTCACCGATACCACGCGGCAGCTTCACGAGCTTGGCCTGATTCATCAGCATCGCGGTGCCATCGTGTTGACGGATCTCGCCGGTCTCGAACGGCAGGGCTGCGACTGCCATCGGGTCGTCCGCGACGAAACACGCCGCATTCTCGCGACCGATGCCGGTACGGATGCCGGTGTCGAGTTGTCGCGTCGTGTCCGGACGACTTAGTTGCCGGCGCCGCGTCGTGCCGCGGTTGCATGCGCGGCGGCGCGTCGCGCACAGGGAAGGGGGAGGTGCCTGACGCGGGAAGTGCGGTGACGCGTCAGGCAGGCGGTATCGAGAAGAATCAGAAAAGCAGTCATTCAGGTATGGAAAACATTTCGAAACTCCAGAGTCAGCGCAGTTCGTTTCACGTGTGGCCATGGAGTCCGGCGCTCGGCATCCTGCCGATCGTCGTCGTGATCGTCGCGCTGGCCGGGTTCGTCGCCGTCAGCCTGATCGTGATCATGTCGTTGCGCGTGTACGTCGGCGGCGAAAGCAGCTGGTCGAAGGCGCAGAAGGACGAGGTCATCCTGCTGAGCCGCTATGGGCAGACCGGCGACGAAAAGCTGTTCGACGATTACCTGGCGGTCGACCGGACCCTCGCCTTCCTCGGCGTCGCTCGCCGAGCGATGACCAGCGTGCCGCCGAACCACGGCGTGGCGCGCCGGGCGCTGATCGAGGCGGGCATCAATCCCGTCGATGCGGCGGCGGTGGTGTGGTTCTACCCGATCCTGAGCAGCTTCGCGCGCCTGAACGCCGCGTTGCAATACTGGGAGGATGCGGACCGGCAACTGGTCGACCTGCGCGAGGTCGCCAACGCGCTGCGCGAGTCCGTGCATGCGGACGACGTCCGCCGCACGAGCCGCCTGAACCGCGCGATCTGGGATCTCAACTCGCACATCGAACCGCTGCCGAAGCGCTTCTCCGACGAGCTGAGCGCCGAATTCCGCTCGGCCGTCATCCAGCTGTTCCTGTCGTACATCGTGGCCTCGCTCCTGATCATCCTGCTGTCGGTGCGGTGGGCGAGCCGCGCGCAACGCCAGCAGGTGTCGATGCAGACCGAGCTCGACCGGAGCCAGGCGTTCGCGGAAGCCGCGCTGCGCTCGGTCGCCGACGCGATCGTCACGATCGGCCTCACGCGCGGCATCGAGACCGTCAATCCGGCGGCCGAGCAACTGCTCGGCACGCCGTCGCGGCTGTGCGTCGGCAAGCCGATCAACGACGTGCTGGACCTGATCGACACGTCGACCGGCATGTCGATCAAGCTGCTCGCGTCGCTCGTCAATCGCAGCGACCACACGTTCACCCGCGATCTCGACCTGATCCGTGTGGGCGGCTCGGCGGTGTCGGTCCGTGCGTCGCTGTCGAGGATGGACAACGCCGCGGGCCGCTGCGTCGGCTACGTGCTGATCCTGCGCGACATGACGCGCGAATACCAGCTGATCGAGAAGCTGACCTGGCAGGCGTCGCACGATGCGCTGACGGGCCTCATCAATCGCACGGCGTTCGAGCGGCGCCTGGGCGACGCGCTGACGCAACGCGCTGGCGGGATGTTGCTGGTGCTCGACCTCGACGGCTTCAAGGAAGTCAACGACGTGTGCGGGCACGCGGCCGGCGACGCGCTGCTGCGCGACGCGACCGCGGTGTTCGCGGGTTGTCTCGACGGCGAGGACGTGTTCGGCCGGCTGGGCGGCGACGAATTCGGCATCCTGCTGCCGGCCGGCAGCAACGGCGCGCCGGACGGCGGCAAGGCGGAGCGCATCCGCGCGTGTCTCGAGGACTTCACGTTCCTGTGGGAAGGCGAGCCGTTCAAGATCAGCGTGAGCATCGGCGTGCTGGATCTCGCGTGCCGGCCCGAGAGCGTCGAGAAGGCGATGCAGATGGCCGACATCGCGTGCTACGTCGCGAAGGATCGCGGCCGCAACCGCGTGCACGTCGCGGATTCGCGCGACATGCATTCGAGCCGCCAGGCGTATCACATGCAGTGGAGCCGGCGCGTGAAGACGGCGCTCGAAACGAATTCCTTCCAGTTGTATGCGCAACGCATCGTGCCGATCCAGCCCGCGCTCGGCGTACAGGAGCGCGCGGAGATCCTGCTGCGCATCCCGGACGCCGACGGCAAGCTGATCTCGCCGGTCTTCCTGCCGGCCGCCGAGCGCTACGGCCACATGACGATGATCGACCGCTGGGTCGTGCGCACCGTGATCCGGCGCCTCGCGCGGCTCGAACAGCGCCGGTACGTCGAATACAACGTGAACCTGTCGGCGATGTCGATCACCGACGAGCGCTTCGTGGAGTTCGTGATCGCCGAGCTGTCGGCGTCGGGGCTCGACCCGTCGCTGCTGTGTTTCGAGATCACGGAGACGAGCGCGGTCCGCAACCTGGAGGTCGCGTCGCGCTTCATGTGCGAGCTGCGCGACCTCGGCTGCCGCTTCGCGCTCGACGACTTCGGTGCCGGCATGTCGTCGTTCTCGTATCTGCGCCAGTTGCCGATCGACTATCTGAAGATCGACGGCAGCCTCGTGTCGACCATGACGTCCGACAGCATCAAGCGCGGCATCGCGTCCGCGATCAACGACATCGCGCACGTGATGCAGTACCGCACCGTCGCCGAGCACGTCGAGGACACGGCGACGGCCGAGATGCTTCGTGCGCTGGGCGTCGACTATTGCCAGGGCTATTACTTCAGCCGCCCCGCGCCCTGGCAGGAAGGGGGATTCCATTGAACAAGCGAGGAACGAACGCATGAGTGCTCCATTTGAACTGACCGGCGACCTGATGGACCTGACGAGCTATCCGGCCTGGCTGCGCGACGTGGTCGGCGCGACCGACGAGCTGAAGGCGCGCGTTCGTTCGCATCCGGTGTTCGCGGCGATGGGCGGCGGGACGCTGCGCGCGTCGCAACTGCACGCATTCTTCGTGACCGGCTGGGCGGTGGTCAGCCAGTTTCCGGAATACATGGCGATGAACCTGGTGAAGACCGCTGCCTATCGGTCGAGCGGCGACGAGAAGGCGCGGCGCTATCTGATCCGCAATATCCGCGTCGAGCAGAATCACGTCGATCACTGGGCCAACTGGGCCGCGGAGTCGGGCGTGACGATCGACATGCTGCTGCGCGGCGACGCGCCGCTGGCCGGATTCTCGCTGAGCCACTGGTGCTGGCGGAGCGGCAGTACTGACGGGCTCGCGCCGAGCATCGCCGCGACCAACTATGCGATCGAAGGCGTGACGGGCGAGTGGAGCGCGCTGTTGTGCGCATCGCCGTACGAACAGCAATTCGATCCGGCCGTGCGGCATCGCGCGATGCGCTGGCTCAAGCTGCATGCCGAATACGACGATCGGCATCCGTGGGAAGCGCTCGACATCGTCGCGACGCTGCTCGGCCAGTCGCCCGCGGCGCGCGACGTGCGGGACGTCGAGACGTCGATCCGCAAGAGCCTGAGCTATTTCCTGACGAGTCTCGATTGCTGCATGCATGTGTAGTCGCCGGCGCCGCACGCTCGCGGATTCGTGCCGGCCGTGCCCGGCCGTTCCGGTCGGACGGCGGGTCGTTGTGACGTCGCGATGCGTCGTGCGGGCCGTCGTGCTGGACGATTTTCCATGGCCACCCAAGTTCTCGTCGTAGAGCCCGATCCGCGCGTGCGCGACATGATCCGCGCGCTCCTGCGCGGCTGCCAGATCGATACGTCGGCGCTGGATGACGTATCGCAACTGCTGTCCCGCGTGACGGCGGCACCGCCCGCCCTGATCGTGTTGCGGGTCGAACGGCCGGCCACGGCGATCTACATGGCGCTCGGTGCACTGCGGCGCGCCGGTCACGACATGCCGGTGATCGTGATCAGCCGCGACGCGCAGGTGGTCGACAAGGTCGTCGCGCTCGAGATCGGCGCGGACGACTACGTGGTGGAGCCGTTCGAGCCGATGGAACTGGTCGCACGCGTGCGCAGCGCGATGCGCCGCTACGTGCCGAACCGGTCCGGGTCGCCGCGCGGGCCGGGGCATGCCGAAACCTACGCGTTCGGCGACATCGAGGTGAATTTCGTGACGCGGCGCGCAACCCGCGCCGGAGATGACCTCGGGGTGCGCGCCAGCGAATTCGCGCTGCTCGAACTGTTCATTGCGCAGCCGATGCGCGTCCTGTCGCGCGCGGAGATCCTCGCGCTGCTGGGGCTGACCGTGGCCGGGCGCTCCGAGCGCGGGCTCGACGTGCTGATCTTCCGGCTGCGCAACCTGGTCGAGCAGGCGGTCGGCGACTATCGCTATATCCGCACCGTGCGCGGGAAGGGCTACATGTTCGTTCCGCTCGGCACGCTGGCGGACGACGACGCGGACCCGCCGCCGAATGCGTGAGCGGGACGGGGCGCGGGCATCGCGCTCCGGTTCCAGCGTCTCCGGCGCGTCAGGTGCCGGCGTCGACAGGCCGTCTCATACCCCCATCGCCCCAATCCTTCATCGGGGCGACCCGCCATTGTCGTTATAGAACGACCGTGCTAAATTCCCCGCCAGCACTTGCAGTCACCGACCCAATCATCCGGTTCCGGCAACGGCGCCAACGGGCGCGCCGGCGCGCGGCCCGATGCGCGGCGACGTCGCGCAAGGAGAGACGAGAACATGAAAGCCCTGTTGTGTACCGCATTCGGCCCGATCGACCGCTTGCGCATCGAGGACGTCGCGATTCCCGAACCGGCCGCCGGTCAGGTGCGGATTCGCGTGAAGGCGGCGTCGCTCAATTTCCCCGATGCGCTGATCGTCCAGGGCTTGTATCAGGTGAAGCCGGCACTGCCGTTCTCGCCCGGCGCGGAATTCGCCGGCGTGATCGACGCGGTCGGTGACGGCGTGAGCGCTTGGCGGCCGGGCGACGAGGTGGTCGCGTTCACCGGTCATGGCGGCTTCGCCGAGCACTGCGTGGCCGACGTGCACCAGATCGCGGCGCTGCCGCCGCGGATGACGTTCGAGCAGGGCGCGGCGCTCGTGCTGGCCTACGGCACGTCGCTGCATGCGCTGCAGCAACGTGCGCGCCTGCAGCAGGGCGAGACGCTGCTGGTGCTGGGCGCGGCCGGCGGCGTCGGGCTGGCCGCGATCGAGATCGCGAAGGCGCTGGGCGCGCGCGTGATCGCGGCCGCGTCGAGCGCGGACAAGCTCGCACTGTGCCGCGAAGCAGGCGCCGACGACACGATCGACTATGCGACCGAGGACCTGCGGCGCCGTGTCGACGAACTGACCGGCGGACGCGGCGCGGACGTCGTCTACGATCCGGTCGGCGGCGCGTACAGCGAGGCGGCGCTGCGCGCGACCGCGTGGCGCGGCCGGTTCCTCGTGGTCGGCTTCGCGGCCGGCGAGATTCCGAAGATCGCGCTGAACCTTGCGCTGCTCAAGGAGCGCGATATCCTCGGCGTGTTCTGGGGCGACGCGGTGCGGCGCGACCCCGCGCAGCATGCGGCGAACATGCGCCAGCTCGCGCAATGGTTCGCGGCCGGCAAGGTGCGGCCCGCGATCACCGAGCGCGTGCCGCTGACGGGTGCGGCCGACGCAATTGCGCGCATGGCGAACCGGCAGGTCAAGGGCAAGGTCGTGATCCTGCCGGACGCGTGATCACGCTGACGCGGAGTCATGCGGCGGCGGTCCGATCGGGCGCCGCCTTCGAGCGAGGTTCTTTCGTGTCGCGTTACCGGAGTCGTTGACCATGCAACCCCTGTCGAATCTGCAACCCGCCGTCGCGACATCGCTCGCCAAGTGGCACGCGATGATCGCGCGCAAGGATTTCGGCGAACTCGACACGATCGTCCATCCGGACGCCGTGTTCCGCTCGCCGATGGCGTTCAAGCCGTACGGGCCGGCGCCCGCGCTGCTGCTGGCGCTGCGCACGGTGCTCACGATCCTCGAGAACTTCGAGTACCACCGCCAGTTCGTCGACGACGACGGCACGAGCGTCGTGCTGGAATTCAGTGCGATGGTCGGCGACAAGCGGCTGAAGGGGATCGACATGATCCGCTTCGACGTCGACGGGCGGATCGTCGAATTCGAGGTGATGATCCGGCCGTTGAATGCGCTGCAGGCGCTCGGCGCGGAAATGGGCGCGCGGCTCGGGCAGCAGCTTCCCGCGTTCAAGATCGGCGAGTGACGCGCACGAATCCGGTGAAATGCCGCCGGTGAAACGTCGGAAACGTGGAACGCATCGCATCGCATCGAGCGCCGCGTCGGCGTACGGCGATGCTGGCGGGATCACGGAACACGCGCCGTTTCGCACGGCGGACGCGACGTCGCGAGACATCACGCAGCGCACATTCATCCGCGCGGCGTGACCGGACTCGCGCGATCGCTTCGATCATGCGTCATGCGCGCGGGCGCATCGCCCGGGAAGTCCGGCAACGCCCGCACCGGCAGCGACATCACGAAGCGTGCGCCGCCGAGCGGCGAGTCCTCGAGCCGCACGTCGCCGCCGTGCACGAGCGCGACGCGCCGCACGATCGCGAGCCCGAGACCGAACCCGCCGGTCTGCCGGTCGCGGCTCGAATCGAGTCGCTGGAACGGTTCGAACACGCGCGCGCGGTCGGCGACCGGAATGCCGGGGCCGTCATCGTCGACGCTCAGCACCAGCGCGCCGGATGCATCGTGCGTCGCCGACAGCAGGACGGTGCGCGACGCATAGCGTGTGCCGTTGCGGATCAGGTTCAGCAGCGCACGCGCGACGAGCTTCGGGTCGCACACGTGGGTGGCGGGCGCGCCGGTCGTCGACACGCCGAGCGTGAGGCCGCGGTCGGCGACGTCGTTCGCGACGTTGCCGGCGACGCTGTCGATCAGTGCATCGACGACGACGTCCATCGGCGCGAGCTCGCTTGCGCCTTGTTCGAGGCGCCCGATCGTCAGCAGCTCGGTCACCAGATCGTCGAGTTCGCGCACGTCGCGCCGCAGTTCATCGCGGCGTTCGCGCATCCGGCCGCTCTCGTCGGATTCGGCGAGCAGCGCGAGCCCGAATTCGAGGCGAGCGAGCGGCGTCTTCAGCTCGTGCGAGATCCCGTGCATCATTTCGCGCTGCTGCTTGATCGATGCCTCGATCCGCTCGGCCATGTCGTTGAACTGCTGCGACAGCGCGTAGATGTTCGACCGCCCGGACAGCCTCACGCGCGTCGACAGGTTGCCCGCGCCGAACGCATGCGCGGCGGCCTGCAGCTTGCGCAGGTCGCGCCAGTGATACGAAATCCACAGCACGACCGCAAGCAGCGCGGCGAGCGCGAGCAGCAGGTACGCGTAGATCTTGATGTCGAGGTCGGGTGCCTCGGTCGGGCGCGCGTGCAGCACCGAGCCGTCCGCGAGCGGCATGTAGTAATCCTTGGCGTCGTAACCGATCGCGATCCGGCCGGCGTCGAGATCGTGCAGCGGCGTGCCGCTCAATTGCGCGCGGGCGTCGGCCATCGTCATGAAGCCGAATCCCTCGTTGCCGTGCTTCGCGAGTTCGCGCAGCGCGAGCGTGCGCTGCGCGCCCGGGTGGCGCTCCAGATAATCGTTCAGCACGAACGCGTAGGTCGTCAGCGAATCGCGCTGCGCCTGCGCGACGCGATCATAGAAGATCCGGTCGAACGAGAACTGGATGAACGCGATCGATCCGGCGACGCACAGGATCACGATGAGGTACAGCCTGATCAACGGGCGCAGCATTTACTCGTCCCACGCGGAAGGGCTGAATAGATAGCCGCGGCCCCAGATCGTCTTGATCTTGTGCGGCTCCGACGACGCATCCTCGAAACGGCGGCGCAGCTTCGAGATGCCGGAATCGACCGAGCGGTCGAGCCCGTCGAACTCGATCCCGCGCAACTGCTTCAGGATGTCGTCGCGGCTCAGCACGGTGCCGGCCGCGCGCGCGAGGATCAGCAGCAGGTTGAATTCGGCCGTCTTCAGGTCGACCGGCTCGCCGCGCCACGTGACCGTGCGGTTCGGCGGCGAGATCGTCAGTTCGCCGAATACGAGCGCTTCGGGCGCGGCGGCGGGGGCGTCCGTCACGGCCGGCTGCGCGCGGCGCAACAGCGCGCGGGCGCGCGCCACCAGCACGCGCGGCTCGATCGGCTTCGTCACGTAGTCGTCGGCGCCGGTTTCGAGGCCCGCGACCTGATCGTAGACGTCCGCGCGCGCGGTGAGAATCAGCACCGGGACGTTGGTGAACGCGCGAATGCGCCGGCACACCTCCATCCCGTCGAGATTCGGCAGCATCAGGTCGAGTATCACGAGCGCCGGCTGGTGCTCGCGCACCGCCGCGACGGCCAGGTCGCCGCGCCGCACGACCGTCACCGCGAATTCATAGTTGTCGAGGTATTCGCGCACGAGCTGCGCGAGGCGGTCGTCGTCCTCGATCAGCAGTACACGGTATTTGAGCGGATTGTCGTACATGGTCTCCTCGATACGCACGCGTCGTCCCGCATCCCGGCAGGCGGACGCGCGGCGCGGCACGCGAATTCTATCCGGCGTTCCGGCGGCCCGGGCGGCAGGACGACAATCGCGAACAATCGAACACAATTGCGCACAGATTCCCCGCAGATTCCGGACAGTCTCGGCGCACGGCGGCACCTAGACTTCGGGCTCCGTCACTCTTATCTCGATATTGTGCGCTCAACCCTTCGCCGCTCCCGCTACTGTGTGCCGCTTGCCGGCCTGACCCTTGCCGCCGCCGCCCACGCGGAAAACCAGTATTCGCTTTCGCTCGGCGGCGGGTTCGCGCCGCGCTACCCGGGGAGCAACCAGTATCGCGGCGTCGTCGCGCCGGGGTTTGCCGCGACGTTCGGCAACGGCTTCTTCATCGACAGCACCAAAGGCGCCGGCTACCGGCTGGACCTGCCGCACGGTGCGTTCGTGTCTGCCGCGGTGAACTATGACCCGGGCCGTACGGACGAGAACCGCTTCGACCTGCCGGGTTCGGACTACCTGAAGGGGATGGGCCGGATTCCCGGTTCGGTGCTCGTGGGCGTGCGGGCAGGCGTGACGCTGTTCAATGCGGCCGAACTGAGCGTCACGGTCGACACCCCGGTGACGCATACGTCGCGCGGCGTGTCGGGGCATGTCGACCTCGCGGTGCCCGTGCTCAGGACCGCGCAGCACGAGATCATCGTGACGGGCAGCGTGCATGCCGGCACCGGACGCTACACGCAGACGTTCTACGGCGTGACCGATGCGCAGGCGATGACGAGCCGGTTCCGGCCATATTCGACGAGCGGCGGGATCGACAGCGCGACGATGTCGGTCGCGTGGAACTGGAACCTGTCGCGGCACTGGTCGGTGCTCGCGACCGGCGGCGTGACGCGGCTGCTCGGGCGCTATGGCGACAGCCCGATCGTCCAGTCACGCAGCAACTACTACGGGATGGCCGGCGCGACCTACACGTTCTGAACGGGATGCCGGCGCGCGCATGCCGCATGCGAGGCGTCGGCGCCGGCGTCGCGCCGTCGCGGCGAATCGCGTGCGGTAACATGCAGGCGGTCCGGCGTCACGCCGGGCCTGCGACGCCGGTGCGCCGAAACGGCGCGACCGTGTCGTGCAATGCCGCCATTCGCCGGCCGCCATCCGCCAGGAATCGGCCCGCGGCGCGCGGTACCGATCACGCATGCGACGCCCGGCCGTGCATGCAGGCCGCACATGAACCGCCGGGCCGCGACAGGGAGAAACCGATGAAGAACACGATCGCGATACTCGTGGCACTAGTTGCGAGCGCAACCTTTTCGGGATGTGCGGACGTGAACGCGAAGCACCCCAACGCCACCGCCGGCGGCGCGGTGATGAACCCCGCACCGTCGGGCACCGTGAACGCATGCAAGGCGGACGCCGCGCCGGACGACGCGCTGATCGGCAAGACCGAGGCCGATGCGGCGGCGCTGCTCGACGGCTGCCTGTGGCGCGTGCTCGAGCGCGATGGCCAGTCGTTGCCGGGCACGATGGACTATCGCCAGGAGCGGCGCGACCTCGGCATTCGCGACGGCAAGGTGATCTGGGTGCGGCGCGGGTGATGGATCGGGGCGGTGGGGATGCGGTGGCGGCCGAAGTTGCGGCTGTCGCTGCCGGAATCGCCGACGTCGCGCCAATTGCGCGTGGTTTTCCGCACGAACGGCACCGCCGAGCTGCAGTGAGTCGACGACATGAACGTGCCCGAGCTCACGTCGACGCAGGAGACGTGAGCGCCATCGCCGACATCAGCCTGAACGATGCGACAGACGGTCGTCTGCTAGTCCGCCGGCCGTTGACGCACGCCGGTTGCCGACGCACGCGGGCCCCGCGCGTTACTTCGAGATATACCAGAGCGCGTCGGTGTTGACGCGCGTCGCCGGCGTGGCCGCAGCCGGCGGCTGGGTCGTTGCGGCGGGCGGCGGCGTGTTCGACGTCACGGCCGTGGGCCATGTTGCTGGCGCGCTCGATGACGACGTAGTCGCCGTGCTTGCGGTCGTTGCCGATCCCGACGTCGACGGCGTGTCCAGATACCACAGCGCATCGGCCGACGCCGCGCGCCTGGACGACGCATTTGCAGCCGGTTGCTTCGCCGCAGGCGCCGTGGCAGCCGTCGTACCCGAACGCTGCGTTCCCGCTGCCGTTCCCGCCCCGGCCTGCGCAGTCGTCCCCGCCGCGCCGCGCTGCGCGCGCGCCTCGAACGGCCCGAGCTGGAAGATTAACGTTTGCGCGGGACGCGTCAGAACGGCATACGGGAATTGCAGCTCCCACGACATCAACACGCGGCCCGACGACGTCTCGGTGAAGATCGCCGGCACGTGCTTCATGTCGCTGAACTGCACGTAGATCCGCGCGCCGTCGTCGAACACCTGGGTCGGCTTGGCCTGGTCGGCGCCCGTGACGGTCCAGCCGAAGTTGTACGTGCCGGCCGGGCCGGCGGGCCCGCCTTGCGGTTGCGGCGGCGGTGCGGCCGGCGCGAGCGTGCGCGGCCGCGTGACCGGCGGCGCCGACACGCTCAGGCTCGCGAACGGGTTGTACGCCTGCACCTGCTGTGGCGGCGTAAAGGAGGGGGGAAGGATGGGCATGGGAGTATCCGGCGAATCCGGCAGGGTCCGGATTGCATCATAGACCTTGCGGGCATACGCGAGGCGCTTGTCGGGCGACGCGGAGTTGTACGCGCCGATCGCGTTCCAGTTGGCGCCGAGCTGGCGGATGTTCTGCGACAGGATCCACGCGCCGACGTACGCGTTGGTGCACGCATCGAACAGGCTTTCTCGCGTGATGCCTTCGCGCGCGAGCGTCGGCAGCCAGGTGCTGTTGATCTGCATCAGCCCGATGTCGACGGTGCCGTTCGTGTTGGTGTTGACGGCGTTCGGATTCATCCCCGATTCGACCTGCGCGATGCCGCGCAGCAGGCTCACGCTCACTTTCTGGAACGTGGCCGCGTCGTCGAGGCAGTCGGCCCGCGCGAACCCGTGCAGCGCGCACGACAACGCGATCGTCGCAGCGAGCTTCGGCGTGGCGTGGCTGATCGAACGGGCAGTCTGACGCGGCATGGCAGGATGGGGCGGAATCCGGCCGCCCGGTGCAAGGAAATTACGCAGACGCGAAGTGTGCCATAGCGCGCAGTCAAATGGCTCGCGTCAAACTTTCCTTTGCATTTGCCGGCGCATTTGTCGGCGCATTTCCCTCGGCGCTGGTATCGAAGCGCGACAGGACTGAATCGGTAAAAAAGGCTGATTTTCGCGCGCATGCCGGCGGGCGGCCGCTATCGCAATACTGACGCGACGCGTCGGTTGCGCGGCGAATGCGGCAGTGAGTGGCGCAACGACGCGGATGATAAAAGGCGCAACCGCCGGTGCGCGGGCTGGAGAAACGACGACGGCGGCCGTAGCCGCCGTGTCGGCGAAGCCTCGATTCGCAATCCGACACGATCGACCGGCCGCGCAATGCCGTGCGCAGCCGGCCGTCGCCGATCAGAAGCGGTGCCGCAGGCCGAGGTTGACCATCGTCTGCGAGCTCGTCCCCGCATAGCCGTACGAACCGATCGATGCCTGCGCGGCCATCGACCCGCCGTTGCCGTCGCCCGTCCGGCCGCTCGCGTGCTGGTATGCGGCGGTCAGGTACACGTCGGTGCGCTTCGACAGCGTGTAGTCCGCGCCGGCCGACACCTGGTGATAGGTCGCCGACGTATCGCCGCCCGAGCGCGTATAGCTGTAGCCGACGCCGACGAGCAGCGCATTGGTCGCCTGGTAGTTCACGAAGCCTTGCCCGGTGTTGTAGTGCTCGTTCGAGTTGAACACCGAGCTCGCGTCGCGGCGGTACTGCGCGTTGCTGTAGCCGAGGCCGAACGTGAACGGGCCGGCGACGTACTGGCCCGCGATGCGGGCGATGCCGATCGAGTGCGCGCTCGCATAGCCGGTGTTGATCGGGCCGTCGAAGGTGCCGTCCGACGAGCTGGTCCAGCCGTTGCGCAGCCCGTTCGACGCGGGGCTGTTGGTCGCGTGGAAGTAGCCGCCCGCGACGCTGAACGGCCCGTTGTTGTACGACACGGCAGCCGAATACGACTGCGCGGCGCCGGTGCTGCCGGCAATGCCGCCGAACGAGTACATCGCCGAGAACTGCAGGCCCGAATACACGGCCGACGTGTACTTCACGGCGTTGTCGACACGGAAGCTGTTGTCGTAGTTGTCGACGTCGCCCGGCGTCGCGAACACGCTGCCAAGATAGTTGTCGGCGGTGATGCCCTGCACGAGGTCGACGAGCGGATCGTACTGGCGGCCGAACGTGAGCGTGCCGTAGCGATCGCTCGTCAGCCCGACGAATGCCTGCCGGCCGAACAGGCGGCCGCCCTGGCCCTGCCGGCCGCTGCTCGGGTCGAAACCGTTCTCGAGCTGGAACAGCGCCTTCAGCCCGCCGCCGAGATCCTCGGTGCCTTTCACGCCCCAGCGGCTGCCGGCGAGGTTGCCTGCGCTGCTGTTGCCGAGCATCCACGCGTTGTCCTTGCCCTGCGCGTGATTCACGTACGTGATCGACGTGTCGATCACGCCATACAGCGTGACGCTCGACTGCGCATGCGCGGCGGGTATCGCCGCGAACGACGCGAGCGAAATCAGCGAGAGGGTCGTGCGTTTCATGTCATCTCCTTGCGATTGGCTGGCTTTCTTGAACCGGAATGGCAGGAGACTACAGAGCCGCCGACGAACGGCAAAAATGGAATTCTCCGATGTGACCTAAAGCAGACAGGTGCGTGCTGCAGCAAGGTCCATTGAGAGATTCGCATTATTGAGAATCGTGTATCAATCGATTTGAATTTCGTGGCGGCGCGATTGGCGTATTGCCGGAATCGCGATAATTCCGTGCGAATTTCGGCCGAATTCCGATGACGGCGCGTTCGTCTTCGATTCATCAATTCATTATTTAACGAATCGAATCGCGTGATGCGGGCCGAGTATGGTATTGCGCGCGTCGCGCGACGACGAGAGCGGGCGCCCGACGCAGCGGCGATCGGCATGGAGTGCGAGAATGCGGCCTTCGGCCGGCGTGCGTCGTGCCGCTCACAGGGAACCCGCATGGACAGTCACATCGCTCCGGTGGAGCTGAACAAAGCCTACCGTCTCCTCAATCACGGCCCGACCGTGCTCGTGTCGGCCCGCCACGACGGCGTCGACAACGTGATGGCCGCCGCGTGGGCCTGCGCGCTCGATTTCCTGCCGCCGAAGCTGACGGTCGTGCTCGACAAGTCCGCGAAGACGCGCGAGCTCGTCGAGCGTAGCGGCACGTTCGTGATCCAGGTGCCGACGGCCGCGCAACTGCAGCTCACGCATGCGGTCGGCAGCCACAGCCTTGCCGAGCGGCCGGACAAGCTGCGCGAGGCGGGCGTTACGCTGTTCGACGTCGAAGGCCACGACCTGCCGTTCGTCGCCGGCTGCTCCGGTTGGCTCGCGTGCAAGCTGATTCCCGAGCCGCACAACCAGCAGACCTACGACCTGTTCATCGGCGAGGTGGTCGGCGCGTGGTCCGACACGCGCGTGTTCCGCGACGGTCACTGGTATTTCGAGTCGGCCGATCCGGCGCTGCGCAGCCTGCACTACATCGCGGGCGGCAACTTCTATGCGATCGGCGAATCGCTGCAGGTCGATCCGGGCCAGTCGGACCCGCAGTAAGCATCAGGCATTCGGCCGGTTGCCGGCCGTCATCCCGGGCGCGCGGTTCACGCGCGCTTGTTCAATTCCGCCAGCATCACGTCGGCGAACGCCTGCGCGACGCGCGACAGCGTGCGCCCGCGCTTCGCGACGAGCGCGATCGGCCGCACGAACGCAGGGTCGTCGATCGGCTTCGCGACGAGGTCGGGCTCGGCGCGCACCTCGCGCGCGGTCGCCGGCAGGATCGTCACGCCGAGGCCGCCGCGGACCATCGCGACGGCCGTCATCATGTAGGTCGGTTCGCACGCGATGTCGGGCGTGCAGCCGGCTGCTTCGAGCGCGGCATCGACGACGCAGCGCACGCTCGTGCCCTGCGCGGTCAGCACGAGCGGCACGGCGGCGACGTCCGCGGTGCGCACGCGCCGCTTGCGCGCGAGCGGATGATCCTTCGGGCACACGGCGACGAGCCGGTCGGCGCCTGCATACAGCACGTCCAGCGACGCGTCGAACGTATCGCCGCCGGTCAGGCCGAGATCGGCTTCCTCGTTGCGCACCAGCGCGGTGACGAGGCTCGCGACGCCGTCGCGAATGTCGAAGCCCGCGCGCGGCACGTCGCGCCGGAACGACTGGATCAGCTCCGGCAGCAGGCTCGACGCGAAGGTCGGCAGGCACGCGAGCCGCACCGTGCCGCTCGCGCCTTCGCCGAGCGCACGCGCATCGCGCAGCACGCGCTCCATGTCGTCGAGCGAGCGCTGCAGCAGCGGCAGCAGTTCGCGTCCGGTCTGCGTGAGCGCGACGCTGCGGCTGTTGCGGTCGAACAGCCGCGCGCCGACGATGTTCTCGAGCCGCCGGATCTGCACGGTCAGCGCCGGCTGCGACAGGTGCAGCCGCGCGGCCGCGCGCGTGAAGTTGCCGGCCTGCGCGACGGTGACGAACGCGCGGATGTCGCGAAGGTTCAGATCCATAACGGTTCGTGATTGCTGCGATCAAATCATTTCAATTGTGCTATCGCTGCGCCGACCTTACGCTCGTCTCCAACAAAAGACAAGGTAGGAGACACGGATGCTGCCGTTACTTGGGCTGGGCACGATCGTCGTGCTGCTGGCCGCGATTCTGTCGAAGCGCATGTCGCCGCTCGTCGCGCTGATCATCGTGCCGATCGCGGCATCGCTGATCGGCGGCTTCGGGCTGCATACCAGCAAATTCGTGGTCGACGGGCTGAAGGGTCTCGCGCCCGTGGTCGGAATGTTCGTGTTCGCGATTCTCTATTTCGGGACGATCACCGACGCCGGCACGCTCGACCCGATCATCGACCGCATCCTGCGCGCGGTCGGCACGCGGCCCACGCGGATCGTGATGGGCACGACGCTGCTCGCGCTGCTGATCCACCTCGATGGCTCGGGCGCGGTCTGCTTTCTCGTGACGATACCCGCGGTGCTGCCGCTGTACGACCGGCTGAAGATGGACCGGCGCGTGCTGGCCGCCGCGGTGTCGATGGCCGCGGGGATCAACTTCCTGCCGTGGACGGGGCCGATGATCCGCGCGTCGGCATCGCTGCACCTGCCGGTGTCGGCGCTGTTCAATCCGCTGATTCCGGTGCAGGCGATCGGGCTCGCGTTCGTGTTCGGCGTCGCGTACTGGCTCGGGCGGCGCGAGGAGAAGCGGCTCGGCCTGTCGCGCGACGATGGGTCGATTCCGCTGCCGAAGCGCGAGCTGACGGCCGACGAGCAGGCGCTGCGCCGGCCGCACCTGTTCTGGTTCAACCTGGTACTGACGCTCGTCGTGCTCGGCACGATGGTCGTGATGGGCGAGAAGATCCCGCCCGCGATCATGTTCATGGTCGGGCTGTGCGTCGCGCTGATGGTGAACTACCCGGACGTCGACATGCAGAGGAAGCGCATCGACGCGCATGCGCGCGCGGCGCTGATGATGGCCGGCATCCTGCTCGCGGCCGGCGTGTTCACCGGGATCATGCAGGGCAGCGGGATGCTGAAGGCGATGGCGCAGGCGGCGGTCGGCTTCGTGCCGCCGTCGATGGCCGGCCACATTCCGGTCGCGCTCGGCCTTGCATCGATGCCGCTCAGCATGCTGTTCGATCCCGATTCGTTCTACTTCGGCGTGCTGCCGGTGATCGCGGAAGTGGCCGGCCAGCTCGGCGTGCCGGCCGTGCACGTGGGGCAGGCCGCGCTGCTCGGCCAGATGACGACCGGGTTTCCGGTCAGCCCGCTGACGCCCGCGACGTTCCTCGTCGTCGGCCTGTGCGGCATCGAGCTGGCCGAGCACCAGAAATTCACGTTCCCGCTGTTGTTCGGCGCCTCGATCGTGATGACGATCGCGTGCGTCGTGCTGGGCGTTTTTTGATTCTTCCCCGGCGCGCGCGCCGGATGACGGTACCGACATGACAGCAAAGCCACCACACGAACGGCGCGTGCGCATCGGCGCGGGCGCCGGCTACTCGGGCGACCGGATCGAGCCCGCGGTCGAACTGGCCGAACACGGGCAGCTCGACTATCTCGTCTTCGAATGTCTGGCCGAGCGCACGATCGCGATCGCGCAGCAGGCACGGCGCAAGGATCCGTCGCTCGGCTACGATCCGCTGCTCGATGCGCGCATGCACGCCGTGCTGCCGGTGGCGGCCGGCAAGCGCGTGCGGATCGTATCGAACATGGGCGCCGCGAACCCGCGCGCGGCCGCGCGGCGCACCGTGCAGATCGCGCGGTCGCTCGGCCTCGCGGGGCTGAAGGTCGCGGCGGTCGAAGGCGACGACGTGCTCGACGTCGTGCTGCGCGGTGCGTTCCGCTTCGAGGAGTCGGGCGACGAAGTCGCCGCGTATCGCGACCGCATCGTGTCCGCGAACGCGTATCTCGGCGCCGCGCCGATCGTCGACGCGCTCGCGGCCGGCGCGGACGTCGTGTTGACCGGGCGCGTCGCCGATCCGTCGCTGTTCGCCGCGCCGCTGATTCATGCGTTCGGCTGGCGGATGGATGACTGGGACACGCTTGGGGCTGCGACGGTCGTCGGCCATCTGCTCGAATGCGCGGGGCAGGTGACGGGCGGCTATTTCGCCGACCCCGGCTACAAGGACGTGCCGAATCTCGCGCGGCTCGGATTCCCGATCGGCGAGGTCGCGGCCGACGGTTCGGTCGTGATCACCAAGGTGCCGCACGCGGGCGGTCGCGTGAGCGCGGCGACCTGCAAGGAACAGCTGCTGTACGAGATTCACGATCCGGCGCGCTATCTGCAGCCCGACGTCGTCGCGGATTTCACGCGCGTCGCTGTGGCGGAGGAGGCACCGGATCGTGTGCGCGTGACGGGCGGGCGCGGCAGCGCGCGCACCGAGACGCTGAAGGTGTCGGTCGCGTACGTCGACGGCCATATCGGCGAAGGACAGATCTCGTATGGCGGGCCGGGTGCGCTGGCGCGTGCACGGCTCGCGCTCGAGATCGTCCGCGAGCGCCTCGCGCTGACGGGCGTGGCCGCGACCGAACTGCGCTTCGATTTGATCGGCGTCGATTCGCTTTACGGCGACGCGACGCCTGCCACGTGCGGCGAGCCGGCCGAAGTCCGCGTGCGGGTGGCCGGCCGTGCGGCGAGCGCCGCCGAGGCCGCGCGCATCGGCAACGAAGTCGAGACGCTGTATACGAACGGGCCGGCCGGCGGCGGCGGCGCGTTCAAGTCGACGCGCGAGGTGATCGCGGTGCAGTCGGTGCTGCTGCCGCGCGCGGCCGTGACGCCGTCGTTTTCCTTCGTGGAGGCCTGATGCAACTGCGTGAACTGGCGCATGCGCGCACCGGCGACAAGGGCAATACGCTGAACGTGTCGGTCATCTGCCGCGATCCGCGTCACTATGAACACGTGCGCGCGCATCTCGATGCGCCGGCGGTGAAGGCGTGGCTCGCGGGCATCGTGCACGGCGACGTCGTGCGCTACGAGCTGCCGGCGCTTGCCGCGTTCAACTTCGTGCTGCGCGATGCGCTCGGCGGCGGTGTCACGCGTTCGCTTGCGCTCGACGCGCACGGCAAGTCGGTCAGCTCGGCGTTGCTGGCGATCGAGGTGCCGGAGCCGGCGTGACGAATGATGTTGCCGCCTGGGGGGCAGCTGAAACAATAACGTCTGCTGTGCGATCCAAAACCCGTGACACGCTCCTTTCAATCCGGGGCGTGGATTGTCGGAGTGTCAGGCATCGGCAAAAAATCGCATCCGCCTAGTTGAAAAATGGAATTCGCGCTCTTGCCCAGTCAATCACGGTAGGTGGCATGGTGATTGTGTAGTCGGCTTGCTTCTCATCATCTTGATAAGTAATGCTATCGGGCCCTGTTCTGAGCGGTTCGTGGCCCGGTTGCCCATCCCAAAATACTTTGTAGTATCTCTTGGCCAAAATTTCACCTTGCGCATCGGTGACAGTCAATTGCACCGAGTCCATGCCATCGCCAAAGAGGTGGCTATTGTTGATGCCGCTGCCACAGATGTTTATTGTGTATTTCTTGCCGTTGAATTCTTTGATTCCGCCATTTAGCTTGTTGTTATAGTTGTGGTGTTGGCAGTCGGTGTAATCATGGTTGCCCTGTAAGAAAAAGATGCTGCCTCCAACGAGCGATAAAAATATCAGTGTGCTGGCGATGAAAGCGGCTCGGTGGGTTATTTTTACATGGGTTCTGGCGGGCGGCATATCGTTTCCAGTTTGATTTGAATGGGTTTGTTGAGTTTCAGGAGCTGTGGCTTGCTGTAGATCATGAAGTCGCCGCCGCTATTGTGCAGCTCCCGCCATTCGTTGTAATTTTTATTATACACGGGGTAGTAGACGTTTTTGATCAGGAGCTTTCTGACCCCGGGGCGCTTGTCAACAGGCTTGTCGAACGGATCTCCCGGCAAATAGTGCCAATTGATCGTTGTTTCCGTGATCGAGGAATTTCCCATCCGAGTGTGAAGCTTGTTCCCGTCGATTGTATCGCTGATGGCTGCGCGATACGAAAGAATCATGTCTTTTTTATTCCAGTGTCCAAGATATTGACTGTTTCCGTCGCCTTTGTCATTGAAGGAGTAGTTATCCTTCACGTAGACGTGGATGTGGGTGATTGTGGCGACGGAATCAATGCAATATGTTTTTGTTCTTTCTGTTTTGTTATATCGAAAGTATTTTTCGGTGGTAACTCTTACTCGTCCAATGGCAGCATACAGATTGAAATTTCCAAGTGCTGCCGTTAGGTCGGTTAGAAGCAGTCCATCTAGTGTGGCGCTTGTCGGAATATTTTGAAACTGGAACTGCTAGTCAATGTGGAAGTGCCTTTCATTGTTGATGGAAGGAGTGGTGTCGAAGGAGAAGTCTGCCAGGCCATTATCGACAAAAGCGGTCTGCACTTGCCTGGAGATTTTTCTTTTTGCTTCCCTGGTTGCGCCCGGTGAATAGATATTTTGAGAAATCAGCTCATTATATTTCTTTCGAACACTTCCGAATTTCAATGCCCATTTGAGGGAAGTCGTTGTGTTGTCAATCGGCTGTTCGGAGTTGGGGTCGTCGTTATAGATGTGCTTGGGACTCGCAAACCACTTTCTTGCAATTTTCGCGGCGACAGGCCAGCCGATCTTGTCCATTGCTACCGGAACATCCTGCAAATCAAACTCGGGAATCTTGTCATGATCTTCTGCGTCTATATCCTTTGGTTGCGCGGATGGCTTGGGAGATGCTTTGGGTTGAGCAGCAAGCAGCTTCTGGAATGCAGTTTCTGCCTCGATCTGCTCAGTAGTTGGCTTGGGAGGCGACGGTGGCGGAGCTTCACCTGGCGCAAGCCTCGCATATAAAATGGGTTGCAGTGTATTGATCGGCACACATCCTCGCGATCCCATGCTGACTTTCCATGTCGAGGCCGTAAAGGGTAGCAACGAAGGATTCATCTGGTAGTAAGGCCGTCTTTTTACCTTTGACATGTTTTTCTGGAAACCTGCTAACTGTATATTTTTTGAAGTAATTCGCTATCCAAGTAAGGATGCTCTCGAGCGGAGTCCAGTCTAATGTCAATTTGGTCGGCACGATTCGCCACACTTTGAGAGTGCAGCTTTGAGGGAGGGGGGGAAGTGACGCGCAGGTTTTATAGATGACGTGAGGTGCTGGCGTTTGGCGATGAGATGATTGAAATTTTCTGGTGATTTGAAGGCGGCTGGAAACGTTACATTGTGTTAATTAAATTTAGATGGGATGCGAGAATGGACTTGCCGCGATCGGAGAAATAACCCAGCTCAAAAGTAGAGAAATTCGGCGTGACGTGTCCCAGAGGACACGAAAGCCATATGATGAAGGCGCGCCGCACGGCACGGACGAACTCGACGAGCTGCTCGTCGATCAGTCGAAGCGAGCGCGATGTATGCGGCATCGAGCGAGCGGCTGCGACGATCATTGCTGCGGCGCATGAGCAGTCCGGGCAGATAGGCGACGAGCACGCTTTCAGCGCGGGCGACGGTTACAAGAAATACGTCGATGGTGGAAAGCGGATCGACGGAGAATGGCGGTCGACCGTGAGTCTTGAGCTCGGCGATGCAGGCTCGCCGCTCGACCGCGTTGTCAGGTGCCGATGCCGAGGCTGGCTCGCCAAAGCCCCGATTGCCGGGGAGCGAGGATAGTAGCGGGGCGGGTAGGCGCTATGGAATCAGCAATTCGCGGCCTCCATCCGCGTGCTCGATGTGTTCGCCCGCGATGTGCAGGCGCTGATCCGCGCGATAGTCGTAGTCTGCGCGCGACGTGGCGCAGCGTGTCACCGTCGCGACCGGCGAACTAGACGATGTCGAGCTTCCGTTTCATGGGCGGGTTCGGCGACAAGGATCCGTGTCGGTGGCGCCGGAAGGGTGGTGGGTGAAGAGGCGCCAGTATGCGCCCCGGAGCGGCGGGTTCCCATCCCGCCGGGCGCGCTAACTCGGGTGGTGATCCGCACGGCCGCGACCAGGGCATTCCATTTTTTTTTGAATGGTCTGACCAGTCGAACCTCAAGTTGCATCGCCACCGGTCGTTAATCCCGTTTGCGTACTCATTTGACTGTTCGATAACAACGCGCAACCGGAGATCGCCGTCATCATGCTGTCATCAATTCGCGCCCGGATCGTGGCAACCTGCGTCGCCATCGTCGTCACGGCACTCGCCGTCACCGGTGGCCTCGTGTACGAGGTCGTCAAGCGACACAACGACGAAACCATCGACCAGAACCTGCAGTCGGTCCTGGCCGGCCACGCGCTGGCGCTCGACGAGTGGGTTGCGAGCCGCGCCCAGCAGACCCAGGCGCTTGCGGATACGCTGCCGATCGGCGAAGGCGATCCGTTGCCGGCACTGACACTCCTCGGCAAGTCGGGCGGGTTCCAGGTGCTGACGCTCGGCCTGCCGGATCACACGGCGTTCTCGAACATCCCGCTCGCGTCCGGTTACGATCCGACCGCGCGCCCGTGGTACAAGCAGGCGGTCGAGGCCGGCCGGCTCGTCGTCACCGCGCTGTACCAGGACGCGTCGACCGGCAAGCCGGCTTTTGCATTCGCGGCGCCGGTCATGCGCGGCGGCGCGCTGAAGGGCGTGCTGGCGGCGAGTCTCTATATGGAACGCGCGAGCGCAATCGTCGCGTCGATGCACCCGACACCGGCGAGTTTCGCGTTTCTCGTCGACCGCAGCGGGCGCCTCATCGCGGGCGCGAAGACGGACCTGATCATGAAACCGGCCACGCAGCTGTCACCGGAACTGACGCCCGACCGTCTCGCCGGCCTGCAGGGCGCGACCGAGCCGGTGGCGGTCGCGGTGGACGGCGTGACCAAGCTGCTCCGCGCGCAACCGATCGCTGGTACGGACTGGTCGCTCGTGATGGCGCTCGACCGGTCGGACGTGACGGCCGGCATGCGGGCCGTCGCGACGACGACGCTCGTGGCCATCGTCATCGTGGCCTGTCTCGCGGCCGCGCTCGTCGGCGCGCTGACGAACGCGGCATTCAAGCGCGTGCTGCTGGTGCGCGATGCGCTGACCGACGTCGCGAGCGGGAGCGGCGACCTGACGAAGCGGTTGCGGGCGGACGGCAACGACGAGGCTGCGCAGATCGCGCGTGCGTTCAACGTGTTCGCGGAAAAGATCTCGGCGATCCTGCTGCAGATCCGCGGGTTCAGTGAATCCGTGAGCGTGGCGAGCGCGGAGATCGCGCAGGGCAACCAGGACCTGTCGAGCCGGACCGAGCACGCGGCGTCGAGCCTGCAGGAAACCGCGGCAGCGCTCGAGGAGATCGCCGGCACGGCGCGCAACTCGGCCGATGCGGCGACGCAGGTGAACCGGCTCGCGGAATCGGCGTCGGGCGTCGCGATGCGCGGCGGCGAGGTGGTGAGCCAGGTGGTCGCGACGATGGGCGAGATCACGGCGGCCTCGAACGAAATCTCGAACATCATCGGCGTTATCGACGGCATCGCGTTCCAGACCAACATCCTCGCGTTGAACGCGGCCGTCGAAGCGGCGCGCGCGAACGAGCACGGGCGCGGCTTCGCGGTCGTCGCGGGCGAGGTGCGCACGCTCGCGCAACGCAGCGCGCAGGCCGCCAAGGAAATCAAGCAGCTGATCCAGGCGTCTGTCGACAAGATCGAGGGCGGGTCGGGGCTCGTGCACACGGCCGGCGTGACAATGGACGAGATCGTCGAGGGGGTGCGCGGCATCACGAGCGTGATCGCGGAAATGACGGTTGCGGCGAACGAGCAGAGCACCGGCCTCGCGCAGGTGAACCAGGCGGTGTCGCAGCTCGATCACTCGACCCAGCAGAACGCGGCGCTCGTCGAGGAGTCTGCCGCGGCCGCGGCGCTGTTGCGCGAGCAGGCGGCGCAGCTCGCGCAAACGGTCGGCGAATTCAAGCTTGCGGGTCCGCAAGCGGCCGATACGGCGCCGGCGTGATGCGGCTCGCGCCGGGGTCGCGATGAAGCGGAAACGGCGAGCGGCGCGGCGTGCGCGTTATCGGCCGGTTTACGCGTTCAGGACGACACGCGCTTGCGATGCCGCGCCGTGCGTGTACGCTACGGGCTCGCGGGCATCGGCCCGCGCGTGCGGCAGGGGCCGCGCGCATCGACCGGATCCAGGAATGAAGAACGAGATCGTCACGCCCGCCGGCGCGAATGGCGCGGCTATGCGCGGGCGCCGGTTTGCGGCGACGCTCGCCGTACTGTCGGCAGTCGCGGTGTTCACCGCGCTCGCCGCGTTGTCGCCTGTCCATGCCGCCGAGCCGGCGCATCCCGACCGCCAGCTGCAACGGTTCATCCGCGACACGTACGGCACGTGGCGTGCCGATCGCAAGGGCTGGCAGCCGGATGCGGGCGATTACATTTACGCGTCGTGCGGATCGCTGCGTGTCGCGACGGCCGACGGCCCGCGCACGCTGCTCGCGATGTGCGGCGAGACCGAGGACGCCGTGCAGAACGGGATGCCGGGGATGGATTCCGATGCCACGTCGGGCACGATCGACCTGTACGTGCTTCGACCTTCGCAGGACGGGGCGACGCTCGAACCGGCACTGAAGAAGACGGGCATCGCGTCCGGCGGGCGCGGCGAGCCGGGCACGGTGAGCATCCAGCGGCTCGGGCCGCACATGTTCGGTTTCGTCATCGGCAACAGCGACTCGCGGCAAGGCTATACGCAAAGCATCCGCTCGATCTGGCTGCCGTATGGCGACGCGCTGGTGCTGGCGGCGGCGCGCATCGACGAAGCGCTCGACAATGCGGAATCGACCGAATGCGCGAACGATCCGGCGCGCTGCGAGGAACGCCGCTTCGCGATCGCACCGGACACGAGCGCCATCGATAGCGTCTACCCGCTGATCGTGACCGAAACCGGCACGCGAGGCGATCGCGCGATTCATGTGCGCCATACGGTGAAGTTCGACGCATCGCGCGGCCGCTACATCGTGCCGAAGGCCGTGCGCGACGGTTATTGAGCGGTCCGTGCGCGGCACCGGGCGGCGTCGCGCCGCCCGCACATCACACGTACAGGTAGCGCACGAGGTGGAAGAACACCGGCGCCGCGAAGCAGACCGAGTCGACACGGTCGAGCATCCCGCCGTGGCCCGCGATCATCGAGCCCCAGTCCTTGGTGCCGAGCGAGCGCTTCACGGCCGACAGCACGAGGCCGCCGACGAAGCCCGCGATCACGATCGCCAGCGAGATCCCGAACGCCGCGCCGAAGCTGAACGGCGTCACGCGATACAGTGACGCGCCGCACAGCGTCGCGAGCAGGCCGCCGCCGATGAAGCCTTCGACCGTCTTCGACGGCGACAGCTGCGGCGCGATCTTGCGCCGTCCGAACAATTTGCCGACCACGTACTGCAGCACGTCGCTGATCTGCACGACGAACAGGAAGAAGAACAGCAGCAGCGCGTTCTGCCCGACGTAGTGCGGAATGTCGAGGATCAGCACGGCCGGCGCATGGCTCAGCCCGTACACGCACACCATCAGCGCCCAGTTGATCTTTGCGTTGCGGCTCAGGAATTCGCGCGTGTCCTGCGTGAGCGCCGACACCAGCGACATCGCGAAGAACAGGTGCACCGGCACGAAGATCGAGTACATCCCGTACCAGTTGATCCCGAGCAGCAGGTACTGCACGGGAATCGCGACGAAGAACGCGATGAAGAGCGTCGTATGGTCGCTCGCGGTCGTCGGCGTGAGCGTGATGAACTCGCGCAGCGTCAGGTACGACAGCAACGCGAACACGAGATACGTGATGTTGTTGCCGAGGCTGATCGCGATGACCATGATCGCGATCATCGCCCACCACGCGCGGATGCGCTGGTTCAGGTTGACGATGGTCGCGCTGGTGCCGCCGCTGCGCGCGCCGAGGATCGCGCCGATCACGGTCGCGAGCACCAGCACGCCGGTGACGCCCGCGACCAGTTCCCAGAAGAGAGTTCGCATGAGGAGGTCCGGAAAAGAGAGGGGAGGGGGCCGCGTTCAGCCGGCCGGCCGCTGCGGCGGCGCGAGCGCGACGATCGCGTCGCGCATGCGGGCGAGGAAGGTCGGCTTGTCTTCGCTGGCGCCGAGCGCGTCGTTCGCGCCGAAATGCACCTTGCAGATCAGCGGCACGGGCCAGATCGCGCCCTTCGGCATGATGCGCTGCAGGTTCTCGAGATAGACCGGCGCGAGCGCGACGTTCGGAAACTCGGTCGCGAGATGGAAGAGGCCGCTCTTGAACGGCTGCGGCAACACGTCGGCGCCGCGCGTGCCTTCCGGGAAGATGATGATCGAGTGGCCTTGCCGCAGCGCGTCGCGCACCGGGTCAAGAGGATCGCCGCCAGATTCGCGGTGACGGTCGATCAGCACGACGTTCAGCAGCTTCTGCGCGATGTGGCGCTTCAGGTTGCTGCTGTCCCAGTAGTCGCGCGCCGCGACGGGCCGCACGACCGCGCGCACGTCGCGCGGCAGCGCGGCGAGGATCGCGAGCGTGTCGATATGGCTCGTGTGGTTCGAGAAGTAGATCTTCTGCGTCGGGGAAGGCGGCGCCTGATGCCAGACCGGATACGCGCCGGCGACGAGCCGCACGATCGACAGCAGGAAATCGCGCTGCCAGACGTTCAGGATGTTCATCGGCGCCGCGCCTCCTGCCTGCATGCCCGCGCGGCCGCGCATGCGCGGCGGGCGGAATCCCGGAATGCCGGCGCGGCAGGATGCGCGCCGGACGGCCATTGTTCAAGTTTTTTCAAATTCGTGGCTGCCTGTCGCAGGGCCGCGATAATCGGACGATGCGCCGGCGGACGTTGCGTCGCGGCGAATTCGCCGGTCGACGGCGTGATAATCGGCTGTTGCACGAGCGCCCGGTCACAGTTCGAATGAATTGCTGCGTTCACGGGCCAGCGGATTATCGCGAGTTTCCGTCGAAAACGCCAGAATGCCCGGCGCGGCCGAAGCGGGGCGCGGCTTGACGCGTCGGGGCCGCTCGGCGACGATTACGACCACCTGTCAGCCGCCTCTGGCGGTTGCGCCGCCCGGGGCATGGCGGCTGGAAACGTGTCCGAACGTGCCGAACCCATACAACGATGAGCCTCTACGCACTCAAACCGAAATTCCAGAACCGTCTGCGTCCGTTCGCGGATTCGCTTGCCGAACGCGGCGTGACCGCCAACCAGGTCACGCTGTTCGCGGCCGGCGGCTCGATCGTCGTTGGCGCGCTCGCGGGGCTCGGCGTGTTCGCCCGCGTGCTGTTCCTGCTGATCCCGATCTGGCTGTTCGTGCGGATGGCGCTCAACGCGATCGACGGCATGCTCGCCCGCGAACACGGACAGAAGAGCACGCTCGGCGCGTACCTGAACGAGCTCGGCGACATCGTGTCCGATGTCGCGCTCGTGCTGCCGTTCCTCGCGATTCCCGCGTTCGTGCCGGCAGACGTCTGGCTGTTCGCGCTGGCGGCGGTCATCGTCGAATGCGCGGGGCTGATCGGCCCGCTCGCCGGCGCGACGCGCCGCTATGACGGCCCGTTCGGCAAGAGCGACCGCGCGCTCGCGCTCGGCGCGTTCGCGCTGTGGATCGGCTTCGGCCTGCCGGTCGGCAGCGTCGCCGCGTGGCTGTGGCGCGTGCTGATCGTGTTGTCGATCGTGACGGTGGTGCGCCGCGTGCAAGCCGGCATCGCCGAAGCGGGCGGTTGACGGCGGCCGCCCGCGGTAGAAGGACCGGCGCCGGAGGGCGGCGCCGCATGATTCGAATAACGAAACGAGAGAGATCGCATGAGCACACGCACGGCCCGTGAGGCCGACTTCGTCACGCACGACGGCGAAACGCTGTTCTATCGTCACTGGCCCGCGACGGCCCCGCGCTGCCGCGGCGCGATCGTGCTGCTGCATCGCGGCCACGAACATTCGGCGCGCGTCGCGCACCTCGTCGACGAGCTCGACCTGCCGGACTTCGCGTTCTTCGCGTGGGATGCGCGAGGCCACGGCCGCTCGCCCGGCGCGCGCGGCTACAGCCCGAGCGCGGCCGCGTCGGTGCGCGACCTGCAGACCTTCGTCGAGCATATCCGCGACACGCACGGCATCGCGATCGAAGACACGGCCGTGGTCGGGCAGAGCGTCGGCGCGGTGCTCGCGGCCACCTGGGTGCACGATTATGCACCGCCGATCCGCTGTCTCGTGGTCGCGTCGCCGGCATTTCACATCAAGCTCTACGTGCCGTTCGCGCGGCCGGGGCTGCGGCTGATGCACAAGCTGCGCGGGCTGTTCTACGTGAACAGTTACGTGAAGCCGAAATTTCTCACGCACGATCCCGAACGGATCGCGAGCTATGCGGCCGATCCGCTGATCACGCGGCCGATCGCCGTCAACATGCTGCTCGACCTGCACGACACGGCGCAGCGGATCGTCGCCGATGCGGCGGCGATCACCGTGCCGACGCAGCTGCTGATCTCGGGCGCCGACTGGGTCGTGCATCGCGGCCCGCAGGACCGCTTTTTCGAGCGGCTCGGCGCCGCGCGCAAGGAGCGCATCGTGCTGCCCGGCTTCTATCACGACACGCTCGGCGAGCGCGACCGTGCGCAGGCGCTCGCGCCGCTGCGCGCGTTCGTGCTGCGCGAGTTCGATGCGCCGAGCCCGCGCGTGTCGCTCGCCGATGCCGACCGGCGCGGCGCGTTCCACGACGAATACGCGGCGCTCGGCCGGCCGCCCGCGAATCCGTTCGCACGTGCTTATTGGGCGATCACGCGGGCAGGGCTGAAGGCCGGCGGCGCGCTGTCGGACGGCATCGCGCTCGGGCTGCGGCTCGGCTTCGATTCGGGCTCGACGCTCGACTACGTGTACCGCAACCGTGCGCAGGGCCGGCTCGGCGTCGGCGCGCTGATCGACCGCACCTATCTCGATTCGCCGGGCTGGGTCGGCATCCGTCAGCGCAAGGTGCATCTGCAGGAACTGATCGGCGCGGCGATCGGCCGGCTGCGCGGCCACGGCGAGCCGGTGCGGATCGTCGACATCGCGGCCGGGCACGGACGCTATGTGCTCGATGCGATCGCGACGGCCGCCGAACGCGACGGCGCGGCGCCCGACGACATCACGCTGCGCGACTACAGCCCGCCGAACGTCGAGGCCGGGCGCGTGCTGATCGCGCAGCGCGGCCTGGAGCCGATCGCGCGCTTCGAGCGCGGCGACGCGTTCGACGAGGCGTCGCTCGCGACGCTCGAGCCGCGCCCGACGCTGGCGATCGTGTCGGGGCTGTACGAGCTGTTCGGCGAGAACGCGCTGATCGAGCGCTCGCTGCGCGGGCTCGCGCAGGCGGTGCCGCCCGGCGGCTATCTCGTCTATACCGGGCAGCCGTGGCATCCGCAGCTCGAATTCATCGCGCGTGCGCTGAACAATCATCGCGGCGACGCGACCTGGGTGATGCGCCGCCGGTCGCAGGCCGAGATGGACGAGCTCGTCGCACGCGCGGGCTTTCGCAAGCTCGACCAGCGGATCGACGAGATGGGCATCTTCACGGTCAGCCTCGCGCAGCGGGTCGACGCGTCATGAGCGCGCTCGGCGGCGGCGCGGGCGGCAGCCTGGCCGAGCCGGCGGCCGGCGCGCGCGACGCGTCGTTGGCGCTGCGCGTCGGCTGGCTCGCGGCGATGGGCGCGGTGTTTTTCTCCACTTACGGCTTCGCGAACTGGCTCGCCGCGCGCCGCGCCGTGGTGCCGACCTTCGCGTTCGGCTGGGAGCACGCGATTCCGTTCGTGCCATGGACCATCGTACCGTACTGGTCGATCGACCTGCTGTATGCGCTGTCGTTCTTCTTCTGGACCCGCCGCGACGATCTGCTCGATCATGTGAAGCGGCTGTTGACCGTGCAGCTGGTGTCGGTCGCGTGCTTCATCGCGTGGCCGCTGCGCTTCGGCTTCGAGCGTCCCGACGCGGGCGGCGTGGCCGGCGCGCTGTTCACGCTGCTGATGGGATTCGACAAGCCGTTCAACCAGGCGCCGTCGCTGCACATCGGCCTGCTCGTCGTGCTGTGGGCCGTATATGCGAAGCATCTGCGCGGCACGGCGGCGCGCATCGTGCTGCATCCGTGGTTCGCGGCGATCGGCGTGTCGGTGCTGACGACCTACCAGCATCACGCGATCGACGTGCCGACCGGTGCGGCCGTCGGCTGTCTGGCGCTGTTCCTGTTTCCGTTGCGTGACGACGCGGGGCGGCTGCCGGGTGCCACCCGTTCGCCGTCCGCTGCCGGCCGCGCGCTCGCGCGACGCTATGCGCTCGGTGCGGCACTGGTCGCGCTCTTGGCGCTTGACTGCGTGTCGCGCGCGCCGGGCTGGGCGTTGGCGGCGGGGTGGGGTGCGCTGGCGCTCGCGTGCGTCGCGTGGATCTATCGGCGCGGCGCGCCCGGTGCGTTCCTGAAGGACGACACGGGCCGCTTCCCGGTATTCATCCGCTGGCTGCTCGCGCCGACGATCGCGGGCGCGTTCGTCAATTCCAGGGTGTGGACGTTCCGGCAGCCGGCGCCGGTGCGGGTCGACGCGCGCGTGTCGATCGGCCGTACGCCGACCACGCGCGACGTGCGGCGCCACGGCTTCACGGCGCTTGTCGACCTGACGGCCGAGATGCCGCGCTGGGTCGCGGCCGACGCGTCGTTCGCGTATGCGGCGGTGCCGCAGCTCGACCTCGTCGCGCCTACCACCGCGCAGCTCGCGGCGGCCGTCGCGGCGCTCGAGCGCCTGCATGCCGACGGGCGCGACGTGCTGGTCTGCTGTGCGCTCGGCTACGGGCGAAGCGTGTTGTGCGCGGCCGCCTGGCTCGCCGCGCGGCGGGGGCTCGGCGACGCGCGCGACGCGCTCGCGGCGGTACGGGCGGTGCGGCCGCGCGCGGTATGGTCGGACGACGGCGTGGCCGTGCTGCAGGACTGGATCGACCGACGCCGCGCGACGGGAGGGGCGTGATGCGCGATCCGTCCGCACCGTTCCGGATCGCCGCCGCGCGCGGTGCGCTCGATGCGGGCGCATGGGCGATCGCGGCCGCGCTGGCCGCGGCCGGCGCGGGCTGGTGGATCGCGGCGGGGTGGGTGCCGGGGACGATCGCGCGCGTGCTGCTGGCCGCGATCAGCACCGGGTCGGGGATTGCCGCGCTGTGGTACGCGGTGCGCATCGAGATCGATCGGCGGCTGTTCGCCGCGCTGGCGCGCGCGGCGTCGGACGACGCGTCGGTCGAGGACGGGTTGGCCGCGCTCGATCGCGCGCTCGCCGATCTCGGCTGGATCGATGCAGGGAAGGCCGATCGCGCGCTTGCCGCGCGCGTGCGCGGTGCGGTCGGGTTGTGCCGTGCCGGCGTGCTGGTCGCGATCGTGCAGTGGATCGTGGTCGGGGTGGCGATCGCGGTGCCGCGGATCGGCTAGCCGTGCGTGCTCGGCTCGGGCGGCTCGGGCGGCCGCGGCGCGGGACGGCCAAACGCGCCGCGCATCCCGCGTTACACGTCAAGCGTCAAGCGTGCGCCACCCGCTGCGTCCGCGTGCGCTTCACCTCGTACATCGCCTGGTCCGCATGCTCGATCAGCGCGTTCATGTCGGTACCGTCGTCGGGCAGCATCGCGATGCCGACACTGACGCCGAGCCGCAGCGGATGCCCCTCGAATTCGAACGGTTCGCCGACCTGCCGGGCGAGCCGTGCGCGTTGCGCGTCGACGTCGTCGCGGCCGCCGACGCTCGGCAGGATCACCGCGAACTCGTCGCCGCCCACCCGCGCGACCGTATCCGAGCGCCGCACGGCGCCGAGCATCCGCGTGGCGATCTCGCGCAGTGCGGCGTCGCCTGCGCGGTGGCCATACCCGTCGTTGATCGGCTTGAGCCCATCCATGTCGATGTTGAGGATGCCGAGCCGACCGTTCGCGCGCAGCGCCGTATGCATCGACTGGCGCAGGCGGTCGTAGAACAGCGCGCGGTTCGGCAGGCCGGTGAGCGCGTCGTGCGTCGCGCGCAGGTAAAGCGCGTTCGCCTCGTTGCGCGCCGCGTGGAACATCGCGGCGGCGATCAGGTCGGCCGTGAGCCGCAGCGTGCCGGCATCGGCGGCCGAGAAACCGTCGACGTCCGGCGACATCACCTTCAGCACGCCGACCGTCGTCTCCGCATGGGTGAGCGGCATCACCAGCATCGAGCGCAGCCCGACGCGGCGGCATGCATCGCGATCGACGCGCGGGTCGGTTTCCGAATCCATGCAGTGCAGCAATTCGCCGCGCGTCACGCACAGGCCCGACAGGCTACCCGAGCGGCGCAGCCGCAGCCCGAGCATCCCGGCGGCGGAGCCCGACGCGGCGCGGTACACCATGTCGTCGCCTTCGGCGAATTCGACCGCCGCACCGCTCGCGCCCGTGAGTTGCGGCACCTGCTCGGTCACGTAAGCCATCACGCCGCCGAGATCGAGGCCGAGTTTCGCGATCTCGGTCTGCGCGGCGATGATGCGCAGCAGCGTGTCGGGGGACGCCGTGGCGGTGTCGACGTTTTGATCCAAGTCAGTTTTCCGTGAAGAAAGCCCGGCACGCGGAGCGGGCTTGAGGTAGCATACGCGCCGCCCACGCGGCAGCGCGTTCCGGGGGGCCCGCAAGGGGTCGCATCCGGCATCCGGCCGATTCGGCGGCGCGACGGTTCGCCGGTCGGGCAGCGCCGGCAGTATGCCGGTCGGTCCGGCCGGCAGCAACAGCGTAATTCTTGCCATTCAATCGCCGCGCGCAGTATTTCCGACCGTATTGAGTTGTTTTTCACTTCGTCTGCACGAATCAGGGTGAATTTCGTCCCTATTTTGAGATAGTGTGACGAATGTGCGAGCGCCGGTGCCAGGCGCGCACCGTCTGACGGGCCGGCAGCAGAAGCGTGCGCCGCGTCGTTTCGATAAATGCATTCAGGCCAGATTTTGAGGGGAAGCAGTGGGGATGTGCACTCACGGGCATAGCTGCTTTGCGCGCGCCGCTTGCGGCGCGCTTGATCACCGGTCGACCATGACGATGCGGGGCCGCGCATGAAGCCGGCCGCGTCGCTGTTCGTCCTGTCGCTCGCCACGTTCGGCGCGTTCCATGCGGCCGCACTGTCGGCCGCGCCGATGCCGGCCGCTTCGGCGTCTGTTTCGGCGACCGCTTCGGCGTCCGCAGGCAGCCCGGCCACGCCGGCGCTTGCCGGCGGCGCGGCCGTGCCGACCGCCGCCAGCGCGGCGTCCGCCGGCCTGCCGGCAACGACCGTGCGCCTGCCGTTCGCGTCGCTCGGCGCGTTCGATCCGGTGCACCTGCGCGGTACCGACGATGCGCGCACGATCCATGCGGGCGTGCGGCTCGACCGCGTGGTCACCGGCGCGCGGCTGCGCCTGACCTACGCGTATTCGCCGTCGCTCGTGTTCCCGATGTCGCACCTGAAGGTCTCCGTGAACGGCGAGGTGGTCGCGACCGTCCCGTTCGACGCGACGCGCGCGGGCCGCGCCGTCACGCAGGACATCCCGATCGATCCGCGCTACTTCTCCGATTTCAACCAGATCGGCCTGCGGCTGATCGCGCACTATTCGCTCGATCACTGCGAGGATCCGTCGAGCTCGGCGCTGTGGGCCGACGTGAGCCCGACCAGCGAGCTGATCCTCGACGAGTCGCCGGTGCGCCTGCCGAACGATCTCGCGTTGCTGCCCGCGCCGTTCTTCGACCGGCGCGACAACGGGCTCGTGCGGCTGCCGTTCGTGCTGCCGGCGTCGCCCGACTCGGCGACGCTGCGCAGCGCCGGCGTGCTCGCGTCCTGGTTCGGCGCGCAGGCCGACTACCGGCAGGCGCGTTTCCCGGTCGCGGCGACGCTGCCGGCCGACGACCAGGCGGTGGTGGTCGGCACGGTCGCGACCTTGCCGGCCGGTCTCGCGTTGCCGTCGGTCAGCGGCCCGCTGCTCGCCGTCGCCGACAACCCGGCCGCGCCCGGCCGCAAGCTGATGGTCGTGACGGGCCGCACCGCGGCCGAGGTCGACGATGCGGTCGCGGCGCTCGTGCTCGGCCGCGCGGCGCTGTCGGGCCCGGCGGCGACGGTCGCGCACGTCGATCTCGGCGCGCCGCGCAAGCCGTACGACGCCCCGCGCTGGCTGCCGGTGAATCGGCCGATCGCGTTCCGCGAACTGGTGTCGGATCCGCGCGAACTCGAAGTGCGCGGCACGTCGCCGGACGCGATCCGGCTGAACCTGCGCGTGCCGGCCGATCTCCATTCGTGGAACGGCTCGGGCGTGCCGATCACGCTGCGCTACCGCTACACGGCGCCGACCGTGCAGGACAACTCGACGCTTGCCGTCGAGATCAACGAACAGCTCGTGAAGTCGTACCGCCTCGGGCCGTCCCATGCGGAAGACGCGCGCGGGCGCATGCAGCTGCCGCTGCTGTCGGTGCCGGAAGGGCGCGTGACGAGCGATGTCGACATCCCGGCGTTCCGCGTCGGCAGCGGCAACCAGCTGCAGTTCCGCTTCACGCTCGATTCGCAGAAGACGGGGCTCTGCTCGAGCACCGCGACCGAGCCGCAGCGCGCGGCGATTGATCCCGATTCGACGATCGACTTCTCGCACTTCGTCCACTACGCGCAATTGCCGAACCTCGCGTTCTTCGCGAACAGCGGCTTCCCGTTCACGCGCTTCGCCGACCTGTCGCAGACGGCGGTCGTCATCCCGGACCGGCCGTCGCCGCAGGAACTGGAAGCGTACCTGACGATGCTCGGCCACATGGGGCAGTGGACCGGCTTCCCGGCGCTGCGCGTGCAGGTCGCGCGGCCCGGCGACGTCGCCGCGCTGGCGGGCAGCAAGGACCTGCTCGTGATCGACGGCTCGCCCGCGTCGCCGTTGCTGTCGCGCTGGCGCGCGGCGTTGCCGCTGTCGATCGACCAGCAGGCCGGCACGGGCGCGACGCGTGTCGCGTTCTCGGTGAAGGAGCGCTGGCGCAACGGCGTCGGCATGGCCGACGGCGGCGCGCATATCGAACAGACGGGCTCGCTCGCCGCGCTCGCCGGGTTCGAGCTGCCGGGTAGCCATGGCCGCAGCGTCGTGGCGCTGACGGCGACCGACCAGGCGCGTCTGGCCGACCTGCTCGACGTATTCGAGAAGCCGGGCCTCGTGTCGCAGCTGCAGGGCGACCTCGCGCTGGTGCGGCCGGGGCAGGTCGACAGCCTGCGCGTCGGCGAACCGTACGTGGTCGGCTTCGTGCCGTGGTATGCGCGCGTCTGGACGCACGCGGCGCGGCACCCGGTGGTGCTCGGCGTGGTCGGCGTCGTTGCGGGGCTGTTGCTCGCGCTCGCCGTGTTCAGCGTGCTGCAGAGAATCGCCGCGCGCCGCCGGGGGATGTAACGGATGGCGTGGGCATTCGCAAGGCGACGGGCAGCGCAGCCGGCGCGGCGGGTCGGCACGGCGCTCGTGCTGGCCGTCGCGGCGGCGTGCGCGGCGGCCGGGACCGCCGGGCGCGCGCAGGCGGCGCCAAGCGGCGCGGCCGACGGGCAGTGCGGCGCGTCATGGCCGCGCTGGGACGCGTTCAAGCGCGATTTCATGTCGGCCGACGGCCGGGTGATCGATGTCGGCTCGGCGGATTCGCGCACGGTTTCGGAGGGGCAGGCGTATGGACTGTTCTTCGCGCTCGTCGCGAACGACCGGCGCACGTTCGACACGATCCTCGCATGGACCGAGAACAACCTCGCGCAGGGCGACCTGAGCGCCCGCCTGCCGGCGTGGCTGTGGGGCCGCGCGCCGGACGGCGCGTGGCGCGTGCTCGACGCGAACGCGGCGTCGGATGCCGACCTGTGGATCGCCTACACGCTCGTCGAAGCCGGACGGCTGTGGCGCGAGCGCAGCTACACCGCGCGCGGCGCGCTGCTCGCGAAGCGCGTGCTCGACGACGAGACGGCCAGCGTGCCGGGCCTCGGCCTCACGCTGCTGCCCGGGCCGATCGGGTTCAAGCTGGCCAATGGTCAATGGCGCGTGAACCCGAGCTATTCGCCGCCGCAGGTGATTCGCGGGCTCGCCGCGCGCCTGCCCGACGATCGTCGCTGGGCCGCGCTCGCGGCCAGCACCGGCCGCGTGCTGCTCGACACCGCACCGAAGGGCTTTTCGCCGGACTGGGCGCTGTATCGCGCCGGTGCCGGTTTCGGGCCCGATCCGCAGACCCGCGCGGAAAGCGCGTACAACGCAATCCGCGTGTACCTGTGGGCCGGCATGCTCGATCGCGCCGATCCGCTCGCCGCGCCGCTGCTCGCGCGCTTCGCGCCGTTTGCCGACCATATCGCCGCGCATGGCGCGCCGCCGGAGAAGGTCGACACGACGACCGGCGTCGCGGGGCCGAACGACGGCAACGGCGGCTTCTCGGCGGCGGCCGTGCCGTTCCTCGACGCACGCGGCCAGCATGCGCTCGCCGATGCGCAGGCGGCCCGCGTCGATACGCTCGCGCGCCAGTCGGCGCCCGGCTACTACACGAGCGTGCTGACGCTGTTCGGCCTCGGCTGGCGCGACGGCCGCTACCGGTTTGGCGCGGACGGGTCGCTCGACGCGCGCTGGGAGGACCGTCGATGCGTGGCCCGATGAAGCGCACCGCACCGCGCGCCGCGGGGGTCGCGTGGCTCGCGTCAGCGGTCTGTGCGGCGGCGCCGGCCGCGGCGGCCGTCGCCGTCGCAACGCCGCCGAAACCCGCCGTGCCGAAGGCCGTGCCGGCTTCGACGCCGGCCACGGCCGATCTGTCCGACGCGCGGCGTCAGCTCGCGACCGCACGCATGTGGGGCGCCAAGCATCGCGACGACCTCGCGCGCGACGCACTGCGCAAGGGGCTCCTGATCGCGCCGAACGATCCCGAATTGCTCGCGGAACAGATGCGCGTGCTGCTGCGGCTCGGCGACGCGCAAGGCGCGCAGGCCGCGCTGGCACGCCTGCAGGCACGCGCGAGCGCGGCGCCCGACACGCGGCGCGCGGCCGACGAATACCGCATCGCGACGAGCGGCCGCGGCGAGATGGCGCAGATCCGCCTGCTCGCGCGCAGCGGCCGCGCCGACGAGGCGGCCCGGCGGATCGTGGCGCTGTTTCCGAACGGCGCGCCGTCCGGCGCGCTGGGCGCCGAGTACTACCAGATCGTCGCGAATGCGCCGGGCGGCCGCGAACCGGCGATCGCCGCGCTGCGCCGCGCCGTCGTGGCCGACCCGCAGGACGCGAATGCAGCGCTGGCGCTCGCGCGGCTGCTGAACCAGCGCGAGGACACGCGTGCGGAAGCGAACCGGATCGCGTGGTCGCTCGCGAAGCGGGCCGACGCCGACCATGCGGAAGCGATGGCCGTGTGGCGGCGCGTGCTGCAGTCCGCCGGCAACGATCCCGCGTATCTCGATGCGCTGCATGCGTATCTCGCGCTCGTGCCGGACGACACCGAATTCCGCGATCGCGTCGCCGCACTCGACCGGCAGCGCGACGCGCAGCGCCGGCTCGAACGCGACCCCGACTACATCGCGCGGCAGCGCGGCTTGCAGGCGCTCGCGCGCGGCGACCTGACCGGCGCGGATCCGCTGCTCGCGCGCGCCGCGCAGGCGCGCGCCGGCGACGCCGACGCGGTCGGCGGGCTCGGCCTGTTGCGCCTGCGCGAAGGCCGGCACGACGAAGCGCGCGCGCTGTTCACGCGTGCCGCGTCGCTGTCGACCGACCAGCGCGGCAAGTGGCAGAGCCTCGCCCGCACCGCGCAGTTCTGGGGGCTGCTCGCGCAGGGTCGCGCGGCGGCGTCGGCCGGACGGCCGCAGGATGCCGAACGTGCGGCCGACGCCGCGCTCGCGCTGCAGCCCGATAGCCCGGATGCGAAGCTGCAGCTCGCCGATGCGCTGCTCGCGCAGCACGACTGGGCACGCGCGGAGCCGTTGCTGCGCGAACTGCTGGCCGCGCGTTCGCCGAACCCGTCGGCGGTGCGCGGCACGGCGACGCTGTACGAGAACACCGGCCGCGCGGACCGCGTCGGCCCGCTGCTCGACGCCCTACAGGGCCGCGTGACGGGCCGCGACGATCGCCGCGCGCTCGACGGGCTGCGCGCCGACCTGCTTGCGAGCCAGGCGCGCTCGCTCGCGGACAAGGGCGAACGCGGGCCGGCCGCGCAACGCTACGAAGCGGCCGTGCGCGCGGCGCCCGATGCGCCGTGGACGCGTTTCGCGCTCGCGCGGCTGTATCGCGACATGGGGCTGCCGCAGCTCGGCCGCACGGTGATGGATGACGGGCTCGCGCAAAGCGATACGCCCGAGATGCGCTATGCGACCGCGTTGTATCGCAACTCGCTCGACGACATCGCGGGCGCGCAGGCCGCACTCGCAGGTGTCGACGACGCGCACCGCTCGGACGGCATGCGTGCGCTCGCGCGCAGGCTCGATGCGGAAAGCGCGCTGGCCGGCGCACGCGGCGCGCTCGGCCGCGGCGATCGCGCGGCGTTCGCCGCATCGCTCGCGCATGCGCAGGCGAGCGCGCCGGACGATCCCGACATGCTGGCCGCGATCGGCGCGCAGTGGATCGACGCGGGCGAACCCGAGCGCGGCCTCGCGCCGTTGCGCGACTGGATCGCCGCGCATCCGCGCGAGGCCGATCCCGACGTGCGGCTGCGCTACGGCGACCTGCTCGGCAGCGCGGGGCGCGACGACGCGCTCGTCGCGTGGCTCGACGCGCTGCGCCGCGAGCCGGCGCTGACGCCGGCACAGACCGCACGGATCGAGGATCAGTCGCTGCGGAGCGTGCTGCGGCAGACGGACGACGCGATCGCGCGGCAGGACTATGCGCGCGCCCGCACGCTGCTCGATCGTGCGAGCCCGGCCGGCCGCGCGGACAAGCGCTACGCGCTCGAGCTGGCCGACCTCGAGCGCGCGCAGGGGCATGACGATGCCGCGCGCGACGCGCTCGCGCCGGTCGTCGCGCGCACGCCGGACGATGCCGATACGCAGCTCGCGCTCGCGCGTATCGACGAGGACAGCGGCCATCGCGCGGCCGCGCTCGCACGCGTGCAGGCCGTGCTCGCGCGCACGCCGGACGACGACGTCGATACGCGGCTGTCGGTCGTGCGCCGGCTGAACGCGCTGCGCCGCCCGGACGAAGCCGCGCAGTTGATCGACCCGCTGCGGGCCGCGTATCCGGCGCGCGCCGACGTGACGGTCGCCGCCGGTCGCGTGGCCGAGGCGCAGGGCCGCTACGACGATGCCGCGTCGCTGTACCGGCTGTCGCGGTCGCAGGAACGCACGAGCGGCGTGAGCCCGGGCCGCGACGGCCGCACGCCCGCGCAGGCCGCGTTCGCGGATCTCGAACAGCGGCGCGACCCGGAGATCGAGATTGGCTGGCTGCCGGCGTACAAGTCGGGCGACGAAGGGGTTTCCGCGTACCGCGCGCAGCAGGTGCCGATCTACATGCAGGTGCCGGTGCGCTACGACGGGCACGCGTTCCTGCAGCTCGACACCGTGCACCTGGACGCCGGCACGCTCGATACGAGCGACCCGAACGCGTATTCGCTGAAGACGTTCGGGACCTTCGCGGCGCTCAACACGCCGATCGGGCTGCCCGCGCCGTTCACGGCGAATCCGTCGGCCGCCGCATTGATCGCGCATCCGCAGGGCGACCTGCACCAGCCGATGACGGGCGTCGCGCTCGGCGCCGGCTATCGCACGGACGCGTGGCGCGTCGATCTCGGCACGTCGCCGCTCGGCTTTCCGGTGCATTACCTAGTCGGCGGCGTGCGCTACCGCTTCGACGCGGGCCCGGCGAGCTTCACCGTGAACGCGTCGCGCCGGCCGGAGACGAGCAGCGTGCTGTCGTATGCGGGGATGCGCGACCCGTGGACCGGGGCGGTATGGGGCGGCGTGCGCCGCGACGGCGTGAACCTGCGCGCGGCGGTCGACGTCGGGCGCGTGAACCTGTTCGCGGAACTCGGTGCGGGCGTGCTGTCCGGCCGCAACGTCGAGCGCAACGCGGAAGTCACGCTGCGCTCGGGCTTCACGGTGCCCGTGTACGAACGCGCGACGATGAAGGTGAGCACGGGGCTCGTCGGCAATGCGTGGCACTACGCGCAGAATCTGCGTTACTACACGTACGGGCAGGGCGGTTACTACAGCCCGCAGCGCTACCTGTCGCTCGGCGTGCCGATCGAGTGGGCGGGGCGGCGCGACGCGCTGTCGTGGGACCTGACCGTCACGGCCGGGATCTCGAACAGCTACGAAAAGGATTCGCTGTTCTACCCGACCTTCTCGGGCCAGCGCGCCGCGCAGGAGGCGGCCGGGCTCGTCTATGCGGGCAGTTCGACGCGCGGCGTGTCGTTCTCGTACGGCGTGAACGGCATCGTCGAGTATCGCGTGAATCCGCACCTGAGCGTCGGCGCGCAACTGCACGTCGACCGGTCGCACGACTACGCGCCGAGTTCGGCGCTCGTGTACCTGCGCTATGCGTTCGACGCGCGCGCGGAGCGTAGCTGGCTCGTCACGCCGACGCCGGTGCGGCTTTATTCGGATTACTAGGGGAACGCGTGAATACGGAATTCGATGCCACCCGTCCCGCGCTCGGCGCCGCCCGCCTGCTGGGCCGCCTGCGCGCGCTGCTGCGCATGGGGCCGGCGGGCGGCCGAGCCGGCCCGCTGAGCCGGCTCGCGATCGACGGGCTGCCCGATACGTGGACGCAGCTGGAAGCGGGCGGCTTGTACGCGATCTATGCCGCTGCCGGCACGCCGGCATGCGACGCGCTGGTGTGGGAAAGCGCGCGGCAGTCGCGCACGCGCGACGTGACGGTCGTGCTGTCGCGCGACACGGCGCGCGTTGCCGCGCAGCTGCAGGCGCGCGGTTTCTCGGGCGGCGCGCATCCGGCCGGCTGGCCGCCCAACCTCAACGTGCTGGCGATGCCGCCGGTGCCCGGGGCGGCCGCGGCGGCCGATGGCGACGCCGCGATCGAACCGGGTGCGCCGCGCCGTGCGGCGCCCGGTCCGTTCGCGCGGCTCACGGGCGGCTTGCGCGCGATGAAGCGCTACGGCTTTCGCGCGCGCTCGCTGTATTTCATCGAAGGCGCGCAACGCTGGTTCAGCTGGAACGATCCGGCCGCACTCGCGGAAGAAGCGCACGCGCTCGCCGACTGGTGCCGCACGCACCGGATCGCGCTGGTGCTGCTGGTCGATCCCGAGATCGTGCGCACCGGCGCCGATCCCGATACCGACGATCCGCCGCTCGTGCGCGATGCGAATCGCGCGCCGCGCAGCGGCTTTCACGGCGTGTGCTCAGGCGTCGCGCAGCTGCAGCGCACGCACGGCGAACTGCTGTGGGTCGTCGATTTCTGGCGCGCGGGCGAGACGCTCGCGGCCGGCGAAGTGCGGCCGCTGCGTTTCGCGCCGGGCGGCCGGCTCGCGGCGGTCGTCGACGGGGCCGCCGCCGAACCGTCGCGCCGGATGAAGCTCGCGACTGACGAGGATCGCATCGTCGTCAGCCGCGCGGTGCTCGACGACGCGGGCCGCGTGCCCGCCGGCTGGGAAATCGTCGACGACAACGCGGCGGTCGTCGCCGCCTGTGCGCACGCGCAGGCCGCGACCGCGGTGCTCGCGTTCCGCTCGCATGCCCAGATCGAGGCGCTGTGCGCGGCCGTTCACGCGCTGCGCCGCCAGTGCGGCGGCGCACTCAAGATCGCCGTCGTCGAGCGCGACGAGGTGCTGCGCCAGCAGTTCGAGATGCTGCTGCTGAGCGTCGGCGCGAACCGCGTCGTCGCGCGCGACCTGCCGCTGTCGCGGATGCAGGCCGCCGTGCACGCGCTGCGCGGGCAGCTCTATGCACGGCCCGTCGCGCCCGACTATCGCGCGGCGCTGGCGGCCGCGCTCGGCGATTCGGTGCTCGGCTACCTGCCGGTCGGCGCGTTCTGCCTGCGGATTCGCGCGGTGCTCGATCGTGGCGCCGTGCTCGCGCTGCCGCATACGCTCGCGAAGATCGCGCTGCTGCCCGACGTGTCGCACGTCGATGCGCTGCGGCACTGCCGGCCGCGCCGCGCGGGCGACGTCGTGACGGCCGATGCCGGACACCTGTACGTGTTCCTGTTCGCGTGCGAGCCGGCCGATGCCGAGGACGCGCTCGCGCGGATCTTCGACGTGCCGGTCGATACGCTGTCCGATCGGGTCGTGTGTCTCGGGGAAGGCAGCATCGACACCGAGCTCGACGCGCTGAAGACCGAGAACCGGCGTGCGCCGATCGCCGACTACAGCGACCTGTTCGCGGCCACGCAGCCGGCGGGCGCCGCGCGTGCGACGGCGGCGCCCGCCGATCGCGACGCGGCGTCGACTGAATCGAGCGAAGTGAGCGAAGTGAGCGGTTCGATCGACGCGATCGATACGATCGTCGCGCTCGAGGCGATCGCAGCGACGCCGGCACCCGTGCCCGTCGACGCATCGGCGCCGGAACCCGCCATTCCCGCCGCGCGCACGCGCGGCGCCATCCGCAGCGCGATGCCGCTGCGCAATCCGGAGGTCGCATGATCGCCGAACTCGTCATCGGATTCATGGTCGGCATCGCGATCGCGGTGCCGGTGTGGATCGTCGTGCAGCACCTGGGCCTCGGCCGCGGTTTTCATGCGCCGCGCGGGCTGCACCGGCGCGACGCGGTGCCGTGCGAACTCGTGCCGGTCGCGCTGCGCGGGCGCCTGCTGCCCGATGCGGGCAGCGCCGACGAGGCCGCGCGATGAAGACGATCGCCGTCACGTCGACGGCCGGCGGCGCGGGCCGCACGATGCTCGCCGCCGCGCTCGCGGTGCTGCTCGCGCGCCGCGGCCGGCCGGTCGTCGCGGTCGAGTTCGACGCGCAGAACCTGATGGGCGCGACGCTCGGGCTCGACTCGCTGGCCGAACACGGGCTCGCGCACAGCCTGCTCGGCGACCCTGGTGACGCCGCACCGTGGCACGCGCATACGTGGCGCAATGCCGACGGCGTGCTGTTCGTGCCGTACGGGCAGGTCGACGCGGCGGGCGCCGCCGCCTGCGATGCGCGGCTCGCGGCCGATCCGGCCTGGCTGTCACGTGCGCTCGACGAGATCGCGCTGCCGGCCGACGGCGTCGTGCTGGTCGACACCGCGCGCTATCCGTCGCCGCAGGCCGAGCAGGCGATTCACCGTGCCGACCTGACGCTCGTCGTCGTGCCGCCTGAACCGGCCGCGTGCGCGACCGTCGCCGCGCGCCTCGACGCGCTGCGCGCCGGCGGCGGCGACCTGCAGATCGTCGTGAACCGGCTGAACCCGGCGCGCGACATGCAGCGCGATGCGCTCGCGATGCTGCGCGCGGTCGCGGGGCCTGCGTCGATGCTCGAGCAGCGGATTCACGTCGACGCGGCCGTACCGGAAACGCTCGCGCGCGGCAGCTGGATCTTCGACGACGCGCCGTATTCGCAGGCGTCGCACGACCTGAACGGCGTCGCGAACTGGGTCGACACGTGGCTCGCGGCGGCCGCGGCCGGCCGCACGGGAGCGCGGCGATGAAGGCCGCCTTCGCGTCGCGCTGGCGCGCCGCGGCCCGGCGCGCGACCGACTGGTGCGCGCGCGGGATCGGGCTGCCGGCCCAGCGCACGCTGCTCGACTGGCTCGTGCGGCTGTTCTTTCATGCGCCGCCGCCCGGCCGGCCCGACCCCTTGCGCCGCCGGGCGCGCCGCGCCTTCCTGTGGCTCGCGCAAGAGTGGGGCGTGCTGCAGCCGCTCAGCCCGCGCGAATGGCTGTGGCGCGCGATCGTGCGCGCACCGCGCGCGGCCGAGAGGCAGCCCGCGCGCGATCCGCTCGCATGGTTCGACACGTTCGTCGTGCCGGTCTACGTCGCGATGCGCGCGCTCGGCGCACGCATCGACGCGCTGCTCGCGCGTCTGCCGTGGACGCGCTGGGGCGGCTGGCTCGACGCGCGCGCGCACGGTGTCGGCCGGCACCGCTGGCTCGCGCCGCTGCTGCTGGTCGCCGGCGCGCTGATGTGGGCCGCGGCCGGGATGTCGCCGCTGATGCCCGGCGCGCAGTTCGCGTTCTTCGCGATCGTCGCGGTGCTGGCGCTCGCGCTGCGCCGCCTGCCGGGCCATCTGCCGACCCTCGCGCTCGCATCGCTCGCGCTGCTCGCCACGGTCCGCTACGTGTGGTGGCGCACGACCCAGACGCTCGATTTCCGCAGCCCCGTCGAGGCGTTCACCGGCTACCTGCTGTACGGCGCCGAAGCCTATACGTGGATGATCCTGCTGCTCGGCTTCATACAGACCGCGTGGCCGCTCGACCGGCCGATCGTGCCGCTGCCCGACGATCCCGAAAGCTGGCCGAGCGTCGACGTCTACATCCCGACCTACAACGAACCGCTGTCGGTCGTGAAGCCGACCGTATTCGCGTCGCAGAGCATCGACTGGCCGACGACCAAGCTGCGCGTGTACCTGCTCGACGACGGCCGGCGCCCCGAGTTCGAGGCGTTCGCGCGGGAGGCGGGGATCGGCTACCTGACGCGCGACGACAATCGCCACGCGAAGGCCGGCAACATCAACCGCGCGTTGCCGAAGACGCATGGCGAATACATCGCGATCTTCGACTGCGATCACGTGCCGACGCGCTCGTTCCTGCAGACCACGATGGGCGTGTTCCTGCGCGACCCGAAATGCGCGCTGGTGCAGACGCCGCACCATTTCTTCTCGCCCGATCCGTTCGAGCGCAACCTCGGCACGTTCCGCGAGATCCCGAACGAGGGCAACCTGTTCTACGGGCTGGTGCAGTCGGGCAACGACCTGTGGAACGCGACGTTCTTCTGCGGATCGTGCGCGGTGCTCAAGCGCACCGCGCTGGAAGAGGTGGGCGGCGTCGCGGTCGAGACCGTGACCGAGGACGCGCACACCGCGCTCAAGCTGCATCGCCGCGGCTACACGTCGGCGTACCTGCCGACCGTGCAGGCGGCCGGCCTCGCGACCGAGAGCCTCGCGGGCCACGTGAAGCAGCGCACGCGCTGGGCGCGCGGGATGGCGCAGATCTTCCGCATCGACAATCCGTTCCTCGGGCGCGGGCTCGGCTTCATCCAGCGGATCTGCTACGGCAACGCGATGCTGCATTTCTTCTACGGGATCCCGCGGCTCGTGTTCCTGACGATTCCGCTCGCGTACCTGTTCTTCCACCTGTACTTCATCAATGCGTCGTCGATCGCGCTCGCGAGCTACGTGATCCCGTACCTGGTGCTCGCGAACGTCGCGAACTCGCGGATGCAGGGACGCTATCGCCATTCGTTCTGGGCCGAGGTCTACGAATCGGTGCTCGCGTGGTACATCGCGCTGCCGACCACCGTCGCGTTCTTCAGCCCGCGGCACGGCAAGTTCAACGTGACCGACAAGGGCGGCAAGATCGACGAAGGCTACGTCGACTGGTCGACGTCGAAGCCGTACCTCGTGCTGTTCGCGCTGAACGTGCTCGCGATCGCGGCCGGGCTGTGGCGGCTCGGGGCCGACCAGGGCGACGAGGCGTCGACGATCCTGATCACGCTCGGCTGGACCGTCTACAACCTCGCGATGGTCGGCGCGGCGATGGCCGTCGCGCGCGAGACCAAGCAGGTGCGCGTCACGCACCGGATCGCGATGCGCGTGCCGGCGACGCTGCTGCTCGCCGACGGCTCGACGGCCGCGTGTTTCACGAGCGACTACTCGACCGGCGGCCTCGGCCTCGAGGCGGTGCCGGGGTTGCCGCTCGCGGTCGGCGACACGCTGACGGTGTGCGTGACGCGCGGCGACCGGCCGTTCCCGTTCCCGGTGCGCGTGAGCCGCGTGACGCCGACCCACGTCGGCGTGAGCTTCGAGGCGCTGACGCTCGAGCAGGAGCGCCAGCTCGTGCAGTGCACGTTCGGCCGCGCGGACGCGTGGCTCGACTGGCACGCGAGCGCGCGCTCGGACACGCCGCTGCGCGGGCTGAAGGAAGTGCTGCGTGTGGGCCTGGACGGTTATGTACGGATGTGGAAGGGTGCGGCGCGCGGTGTGCGGTCGATGCTGGCACCCAAGCTTGATCGGGCGCGCGACTGACGCGGCGCCCATCACGGAGTGGTTTAGATGACGTTCTGGAATCTGTATTTCATCCTGAAGTTCGCGCTGTTCGCGACCGGCCACCTGGAGCCGCTGTGGCTCGCGAACCTCGCGTTCGCGCTGGTGCTCGCCGCGAGCGCGCCGATCCGGAAGCGCGTGTGGCGCATCGTGCGGCAACTCGTCGCGATCGCGATCGCGGTGCCGCTGCTCGCGCGCGAACTGCATGCGCCGCCGCTCGCGCGCCTCGCCGAAGCCGCGCGCGAGGTCAGCACGTTCCGCCTCGACTACTGGATCGAGCTGCTGCCGCGCCTGTTGCCGCCGGTGCTGGTGCTGACGGTGACGGGCGTGCTGATCGTCTATTTCATCGTCAACCGCTGGGTGCGCGTCGCGACCTTCGTGCTCGCCGCGCTGATCGTGATGCCGCTGTGGCAGGCCGGTAACGGGCTGATGGCGCGCGTCGTCGCGCCGCTCCCGCAACAGGCCGACGCGACGGGCGGGCGCGCCGGCCAGCCTGAGGACCACAACGCGGCGCTCGCGACGTTCCGCGCGCAGGAGTCGCAGCGGCAGGTCGCGTTCGGTCGTCTCGGCAACGATCCGGCCGCGCGGTTCGACGTGATCGTGCTGCACGTCTGCTCGCTGTCGTGGGACGACCTCGATGCCGCGAAGGTGCGCAATCACCCGATGCTGAGCCACTTCGACTACCTGTTCAACAACTTCAGCACGGCGGCGAGCTACAGCGGCCCGGCCGCGATCCGCGTGCTGCGTGCAAGCTGCGGGCAGGAAGCGCACGCGGACCTGTACAAGAGCGCGCCGCAGCAGTGCTACCTGTTCTCGCAACTCGCGTCCGCCGGCTACACGGTGCAGTCGCTGCTGAACCACGACGGCCACTTCGACAACTTCCTGCAGGTCATTCACGACAACATCGGCGTGCCCGACGCGCCGATGATCTCGAACGCCGCCGCACCGGTCGCGATGCATGCGTTCGACGGCTCGGCGATCAAGGACGACTACGGCACGCTCGCGAACTGGTACGCGCAGCGCGCATCGGTGCCGGGCCCGGTCGCGCTGTACTACAACACGATCAGCCTGCACGACGGCAACCGCGTGGTGGGCAGTTCGCTCACCAGCATCGATTCGTATCCGCAGCGCGTGACCAGGCTGATGAACGATTTCGACCGGCTCGCCGACCTGATCGCGCAGTCGGGCCGGCGTGCGGTGATCGTGTTCGTGCCCGAGCACGGCGCCGCGCTGCGCGGCGACAAGAACCAGGTGGCCGGCCTCCGCGAGATTCCGACGCCGCGCATCGTCCACGGGCCGGTCGGCGTGCGGCTCGTCGGCTTCACCGGCGATCACGGCACGACGACCGTGATCGATCAGCCGACGAGCTTCCTCGCGCTCGCGCAGCTGCTGTCGAACCTCGTGTCGAATAGCCCGTTCAAGCCCGGCGTGACGCTCGCGCAATACGCGGCCGACCTGCCGCGCACGCGGATGATCGGCGAGAACGAGGGCACGGTGACGATGCAGACGGCCGCGGGCTATGCGGTCAAGACTCCGGACGGTGTATGGATCGACGAACAGTAAATATCGGCGAAGGCGACGACGATCGCCTGTCGCAACCGAACGACGTGCTTGGCCTCGCGCGGCATCTGCCCGCGCTGGATCCGACGCGCTACGTCGACGAGCAGGCGCGGCGCGCGTTCGTCGAATCGCTCGACCGCTGGCCGGTGCTGGCGAAGCTGATGGGATTGAAGGATTGAAGCCGTAAACGCGCGGCGGCCGGCGTGAATGCCGGCCGCCGCGTCGATGGATCGACTTATTGACTTACTTCGTCTTGCGCTCCGGCTGGCGCGTCCACTCGTTTTCCTCGCCGGGCACCTTGCCGAAGGTCTGCGCGGCCCACGCGTTGCGGGCCACCTCGATCTTCGCACGCTCGCTCGACACGAAATTCCACTCGATGAACCGCTCGCCCGGCAGGTGCGCACCGCCGAGCAGCATCACGCGCGCGCCGTTCGCGCTGGCGAGCGCGACGCTCGCGCCGGGCTCGAGCACGGCCATCGTCGCGGGGGCGAGCGGTGCGCCGTCGATCGTGAGGTCGCCGTCGACGAGATACACGCCGCGCTCGTCGTGTTCCGCATCGAGCGCGAGTTGGCCGTCCGCGGCGAATTCCGCATACGCATAGAGTGTCGGCGAGAACACGGCGACCGGCGACGTGAGGCCGAACGCGGTGCCCGCGATCACGCGCACGCTCGTGCCGTCGCGCGTGAACGACGGCAGCGTGTCGGCCGCGTGATGCACGAACGCGGGCGCGGTGTCTTCGTGCTCGACCGGCAGCGCGACCCAGGTCTGGATCCCGTGCACCGGCTGTGCATGCGGGCGGTCCTCGTCGGGCGAACGCTCCGAGTGGACGATGCCGCGCCCGGCCGTCATCCAGTTCACGTCGCCGGGCACGATCTTCTGCCGGAAGCCGAGGCTGTCGTGATGCATCAGCGTGCCGTCGAACAGGTAGGTGACGGTCGCGAGGCCGATGTGCGGATGCGGCAGCACGTCGATGCCGCTGCCGGCCGGCAGGACGGCAGGCCCCATCTCGTCGAAGAAGATGAACGGGCCGACGAGGCGCGCGGCGCGCGCGGGCAGCACGCGGCGCACGACGAGGTTGCCGATGTCGCTCTCGCGCGGCGTGAGCAGGGTCTTGATCGATGCGGACATGGTGAAGGTCTCGTGGTCGAAGGGCGATGCGTCAGGCGATGGCCGTGTCGATCGCGATCGGGTGCGTGAGGATCTTGTGCACCGGGCATGCATTCGCGATCTGCAGCAGGCGCTCGCGCTGCTCGTTCGACAGGTCGCCGTCGAGCGTGATGCGACGCATGATCGTGCTGCCCGCGCTGCCCGATTCGTGCGCGAGCTTCACGTGCACTTCGGCGAGCGGCCAGCCCTTGCGTTGCGCATACATCTTCAGCGTGATCGCGGTGCATGCGCCGAGGCTCGACAGCAATAGTGCGACGGGTGTCGGTGCGGAATCGCCGCCGCCGAGCGACGCGGGTTCGTCGGCGCGCCACTGATGGACGCCGTCGGTGAAATGGACCAGGTAATCGACCGAGCCGATGCTCGCTTCGACGGACAGTTCGCGCATTGCAATTCCATGTGGGGAAAGGGGAGGCGGGCCGGCGGCCGGCCGGACCTTACGGTTCGAGCAGACGCTGCAGCCGCAGTTCCTCGAAATCCAGCTCGGATTCTATGCGGTGCAGCACCGCGTCGTCGACCCGGCCATCGCGATGCAGGTCGAGCAGCGCGTCGCGCGACACGCCGACCAGTTCGAGCTCGACGCGCAGCATCCGTGCGCGCACGTCCGCCGGTTCCGCGCCGTCGCGGTGCGCGCGTTCGTTCAACGCGACGCGGCTCCGGTATTCGGTCAGCAGCCGGTCGAGCGATGCGCGTTCGAGAGTCGAGCCGCGCTGCTCGCGCGCCTCGAGCTCGGCGAGCGCCGCACCGAACGTATGCGCGCGCGCCGCGTGCTCGGACATCGTGTGCCGCGCGGCCGGGCGCAGCTTCAGCACGCGGATCAGCGGCGCGAGCGTGCCGCCCTGCACGACCAGCGTCGCGATGATCAGCAGGAACGTGCTGAACAGGATCAGGTCGCGGCCGGGGAAGTTGCTCGGCAGCGCGATCGCGGCGGCGAGGCTCACGACACCGCGCATGCCCGACCAGCCGAGCACGACGGCCTCGCGCCACGACCACGGCGCATGGCCCGCGCGCGGCGCGCGCAGGCGGCCCGGCAGCCACATCGCGACGAACACCCACAGGACGCGCGCGGCGATCGCGGCGGCCGTCGCCGGCAGCGCGACGCGCAGGCCGGCCATCAGCACCGCGCCTTCGTGGTTCACGCCGGCGAGGATCGCGTGCAGCGCGAGGCCGATCAGGATGAACACCAGCGCGTCGAGCACGAACACGATCGCTTCCCAGGTCGCCTTCGCCTTGATCCGCATGTCGGCGTCGAACACGCGATGCTGGCGCACGCCGAGCACGAGGCCGCAGGTCACGACCGACAGCACGCCCGAGCCGTGCACGGCTTCCGCGATCCCGTAGCTGCCCCACGCCATCGCGAAGGTCACGACGATACCGAGCATCGGCTCGCGCAGACGCTGCAGCACCCAGCACATCGCATGGCCGCACGCGAGGCCGACCGCGATGCCGATCAGCGTGAGCGAGAAGAACAGGCCGGTGGCGCTCGCGGTCGTGATCGTGACGGCGAGCGCGGCCGAGACGGCCATCTGATACAGCAGCAGGCCCGATGCATCGTTGACGAGGCTTTCGCCTTCGAGCACCGCGACGAGCCGCGCGGGCAGCGGATGGCGCTGCAGGATCGCCTTCGCGGCGACCGCGTCGGGCGGCGACACGATCGCGCCGAGCGTGAAGCACGCGGCCCACGGCAGCGCCGGATTGGCCGCATGCACGGCGAACGCGACCGCAATCGTCGTGAACACCACCGCGCCGAGCGCGAGCGACGCGATCGACGCGAGTTCGTGCCGGAATTCCTTCCATGCCGTATAGAAGCCGCTCGACATCAGGAGCGGCGGCAGCACGGCCGCGAGCAGCAGTGCCGGGTCCATGTCGGGCACGCGCTTGCCGGCGACGGCCACCACGCAGCCGCCGAGCAGCAGCACGACGGCCGGCGGAATCGAGACCCGCTCCGCGAGCCACGTGAGCGCGCCCGCGCCGCAGATCAACAGCAGCAGGTAATGGAACAGCTCGACGTTGCTCATGCGCGGCGCGTGCGGCCAATGCGGGGCGTGCGCGTCACGATGGCTTGCGGTCGTTCGTGCTGCCGCCCGGCAGCGCGCCGAACATGTGCTGGCTGCACTTCGCATCGCGCCATGCGGCGTTCAGCCGGTGACCCGCGAGCATGCGCCGCGCGACGGGCAGGATCTGCTCGCCGGCGAGCATGCCGAGCAGCCCGACGAGCGCGATGATCGGCGGCGCGGGCGAGTTCACGCCGATCGCGCCGTAGATGACGCCGGCGAGGATGCCGGCGAGCAGCGACAGGACATAGGATTTCATGATGGGCGTCTCGTGATCGGACGATGGGGGGCGACGAGTGCATCGTCGAGGTCCCGGAAGCGTATCGGGTTTACGTGAAGAAAAAAAGGGCGGATTGCCCTTGTCGACCACCTATTCTGGAATCCGAGTGATTCCGGTTTTTGGGTGTTCGTCCAGCAGGATTGCAGTTTAAATAATTGGAGCCGGACGGCGCCGACCCGGCGCAACACCGACTCGAGTCTCCCGCGTTCGCGGCGAGGCCGGTCCCTCTTTTCGTTCACAGGATGATTCACGCCATGAGCAACCCGAAACTTGAAGTACTCACTCCGCAGAACAGCCAGCTGATCTTCATCGACCAGCAGCCGCAGATGGCGTTCGGCGT